>JAIXVE010000175.1 GCA_027483175.1 Verrucomicrobiaceae bacterium
CGGAGAGAGGCGAGTACAGAGCCTCGCGTGCCCAGGCGTGTTCGGAGAGGCGCGAGTACAGAGCCTCGCGTGCCCGGGCGTGTTCGGAGAGGGCTTTTTCGGATGGGGCTGGTAGGCGCACTCCGTGCGCAGGGAGAGCTGTGATTCTCCCAGCAGTCCAGAGCCTTCGGCTGCTTGAACGGAGAGGGGAGGGTGGGGAGATTGTGGGGAGGGGGTGAAAGGGGATTGCGGAGTGGGGAGGGTGGGTGGTAAGCGGGTGGGAGGAGGAGGCGGGAGCTGGAAGGCGACTGCGGGAATCCGAGACGATATGAGACGAGCATTCATACTTGGGGCGGGATTGGGGACGCGGTTGAGGCCGCTGACGCATGTGCTGCCGAAGCCGCTGATTCCGGTGCATCACCGGCCGCTGATGGCGTATGCCCTTGGGCATCTGGGGGCGGCAGGGGTGGAGGAGTTTGTGGTGAACACGCATCATTTGCCTGGGGCGTATGGGACGGCGTTTCCGGGGATGGAGTGGGAGGGGAAGCGGATGTTGTTCCGGCATGAGCCGGTGGTGCTGGAGACTGGGGGTGGGCTGGCGAATGTGAGGGATCTGCTGGAGGGGGATGAGCCGTTTGTGGTTTACAATGGGGATGTGCTGACGGATTTGCCGCTGGATCCGGTGCTGCGGGAGCATCGGGAGCGTGGGAATCTGGTGACGCTGGTGCTGCGGAGTCGGGGGGCGGTTTGCAATGTGGCGCTGGATCGGGGGGATGGGCGGGTGGTGGATTTGAGGAATGCCCTGGGGACGGGGCACGGGGAGCAGTATCAGTTTACGGGATTGTATGTGGTGGATCCGGCGTTTTTCGGGTGGTTGCCGGAGCGTGGGGTGGTGGAGAGTGTGGTGGCGGCGTGGTTGCGGGCGATTTCGGGTGGGGAGCGGATTGGGGGAGTGGTGATTGATGAGGGGATGTGGTTTGATCTGGGGGATCGGGCGAGTTATCTGGAGGCGCATGCGGCGACGCGGAGGGGGGCGTTTCCTGCGTGGGGGCCGATGGGGGTGGAGGAGATGGCGGTGGTGCATCCGGGTGCGGAGTTGGGTGCGGGTGTGGAGATTGATGGGGGGAGTTCGGTGGGGCCTGGGTGTCGGGTGGGTGCGGGGGCGATACTCGAGGGGACGGTGTTGTGGCCGGGTGCGGAAGTGGCGGCGGGGGCGAGATTGCGTGGGTGCATTGTGCTGCCTGGGGCGGTGGCGTCGGGGGAATTGGAGGGAGTGGACATTGCGGGAGCGGGCATTGGCGGTTGAAGGGGAGGCGGAGGGATGATTGGAGGAGCTATGCAGTACATATCGACGCGCGGCGGGTCGGCGCCGCAGAGCTTTACGCAGGCGGTGGAGATGGGCTTGGCTCCGGACGGCGGGTTGTTTCTGCCGGAGCGGCTGCCTGATTTGAGTGGGAAGCTGGAGGGGTGGGCGGAATTGCCGTATGCGGAGCTGGCGGCGGCGTTTCTGGGGGAATTTGCGCCGGAGATTTCCGGGGAGGAATGGCGGGAGTTGACGCGTGAGGCGTATGGCGGGTTTGCGGACGAGGACGTGGCTCCGTTAGTGCGCCTGGATGAGCGGACGTGGGTGCTGGAGTTGTTTCACGGGCCGACGCTGGCGTTCAAGGATTTTGCGCTGCAGTTGCTGGGGTTGCTGTACAAGCGGCAGGTGGCGCGGACGGGGAAGCGGCTGACGGTGTTAGGGGCGACGTCGGGTGACACGGGGTCGGCGGCGATTCACGGGTGCCTGGGGCGTGAGGGGATGACGATTTTCATTCTGTATCCGGATGGAAGGGTGGCTCCATTGCAGGAACGGCAGATGGCGTGCACGGGGGCGGCGAATGTGTATGCGATGCCGGTGCCGGGGACGTTTGATGATGCGCAGCGGGTGGTGAAGGAAGTGTTCGGGGACCGGGAGTTTGCGGAGACGATGCATCTGTCGGCGGTGAATTCGATCAACATTGCGCGGGTGCTGGCGCAGAGTGTGTATTACCTGCATGCGTGGCGGCGGCTGCCGGAAGATGTCAGGGAGAGAGTGGAATTTGTGGTGCCGACGGGGAATTTCGGGAATGTGCTAGCGGGCTGGCTGGCACAGCGGATGGGGATGCGGTGTGGCGGGTTCCGGGTGGCGACGAACCGGAATGATATCCTGTACCGGTTTTTCGGGACGGGGGTGTATGAGGAATCGGAGGTGGCGGCGAGTCATGCGCCGAGCATGGACATTCAGGCGGCGTCGAATTTCGAGCGGTACCTGTACTATCTGAATGGCGGGGATGCGGAGCGGACGGTGGCGGCGATGCGGGAGTTGCGGTCGATCGGGCGATTGGATGTGGGGGGCGTGCCTGCGGGGACGATTCGGGCGTCGCGGATGGATGACGAGACGATTGCGGCGACGATTCGGGCCGTGAAGGAACGGTATGGTTATGTGGTGGATCCGCACACAGCGTGCGGGTTCGGGGAGCTGGCGGAAGGGCGGGCGAGTGTGGTGCTGGCGACGGCGAGTCCGGCGAAGTTTCCGGATGTGGTGGTGGCGGCGTGCGGGGTGGAGCCGCGGGATGCGACCCTTGAGGCGCTGAAGGGGCGGGCGTTGGAGCGCTGGCCGGTGGCGGCGGAGGCTGAGGCGGTGAAGGCGTTTTTGAGGGAGCGGAGCGGTCGGTGAGTCAGGCTGGGCGGAGTTCGCGGGCGGGGTTTCCGGCGATGCGGGAGTGGGGCGGGAAGGATTTGGTGACGATCGAGCCGGCGCCGATTCTGGTGTGGGCTCCGATATGGATGGGGCCGATGAGGATGGAGGAAGCGCCGACATCGACGTGGTCTTCGAGGACCGGGCAGCGGTCGTCGGAAGCGCCGCGGTTGCCGAGGGTGGTGCCGTGGCGGAGGACGCAGTGGGCACCGATGATGGAGCGGTGGTTGATGACGAGCCCCTGGCCGTGGTGGAGGGCGAGGCCGGGGCCGATTTTGGTGAGAGGTGGGATTTCGACCCCGAGGATCCATTCGATGGAGACCCTGTAGAGGACGAGGTAGGGGAGACCGAGGAGGAACGTGAGGCGGTGGCGGCAGCGGAGCCAGTGGGCGAGGCGGAAGGCGATGAGGATGATGCGGCCTTTGGGGTTCTGGGGGTTGGCGGCCCAGTCGGCGCGGACCATGGACCAGAAGCGGGGCGGGGCCGGGGACTGGGGTTCGGGGTTCATGGGCTGGTGGGGTCGTTAGGCGGGACGAGCAGGGCGAGGATCTGGGAGAGATGGGATTCGAGGGTGAATCCCTTGGTGAACCATGAGCGGAGCGAGAGGAACGGATCGGCGACGAGGGCGTCGGCGGCGAGGGTGGGGAGTTGTGTGAGATTGTCAGGGTGGGCGAGCCACGGGTAATCGGGCGGGAGGGCTTCCGGGATGCCGCGCCAGCGGGTGGAGAGGACGGGGAGACCGAAGGCGAGGGCTTCGAGGATGGTGAGGGGGAGCCCTTCGTTTTCGTAGCGGGTGGGGAAGACGAAGAGATCGGCGGCGGCGAGGAGCGCTTTTTTTTCGTCGGGGCCGGTGAAGCCGGGGAGGTTGACGGAGAAAAGCGCCTGAAGGTGGGTGGGGAGGGAGGCGCGGGCGGCGGCGACGGCGTTGTGGAATTCGGTGGCGTCGGTGTCCGAGCGGAAGGGCCCGGCGACGGTAAGGGTGACGGGGCAGGCCGGGTGGCGGGAATTGAGAGAGGCGGTGAGAGCGGCGGCGGTGTCGAGGGCGTCGAAGATGCCTTTGGAGCGGACGCAGAGCCCGAGGTAGAGGAGGTGGACTGGGGCGGGCGGGGCGTCGGGGTTGGCGAGGGCGGCCTTGCGTGCGGCGAGCCTTGATTGTCGGGCGGCGAGGATGGAGGGGAAGTCGGGGCAGGGATCGGGGATGCCGTTGGGGACGATGGCGATGCGGGCGGGTTTGAGGATGGCGACGTCGGCGGCGGAGCTATTGGAGAGACAGAGACTGAGCGAGTGGTTGCGGAGGAGCCGGTGGAGACGGCGGGCCCATGGGTCGTTGGGGTGATCGGCGAGGTAAGCGCCGAGGCCGACCGAGTGCCAGTGGAGGATGAGTCGGGAGGTGAAGGGACGAAGGATGGAGAGGAGGAGGACGTCGCGGATGACGGGACCGCGTTTTCCGGGAGCGGGGACGTAGTAGATTTCGCGGGCGCCTTTGAAGAGACAGGCGGCGATGGCTTTGAGCGTGCAGGCGGCGAGGGCGAAGAGTTTGGCTGGCCGCATGGTGCCGACGTCCTGTTCGTCGCGGGAGAGGAGGAGATTGACGTGGACGACCTTGTCCGGGAAGCGGGAGGAGGCGGCGTTGACGAGGTGGCCGACCATGACGGACTGGCCGTGGGTGGGCGGAGGGGACTGGGCGAGGATCAGGAGACGAGGGATCCGGGGCATGGGAGAGGGAGGGCGGCGGGAGCCGAGGGGAGACTGGGAAGGTGTGGTGTCGGAGGGAGCGTGATGGTTTCGAGGAGGGAGATCAAGAGGAGTGTGGGGAGGGGGTGATCGCGGCGTTGCGCGGATGCGGTGGTCGGATTAGGTGGGGGGATGCAAGCAGGGAACGAGTTGATCCGGTTAGATGTGAAGGCGGTGATGCCGACGAGTGGCGGCGCGGCGGTTTTCCTTGGGGACGAGGCGAAGGTGATGGTGATTTACATTGATCATCATGTGGGGATGGCGATTGAGATGGCGATGAAGCGGGAGCCGAGGGAGCGGCCGCAGACGCATGATCTGATCAACAGTATTCTGGCGGGATTGGGGGCGCGGGTGGACCGGGTGGTGATTCACCATTTTGAGTCCGGGGTGTATTATGCGCGATTGTTTGTGGTGGCTGAGAACGAGCTGCACGAGCGCAAGATTCTGGAGATTGATGCGCGGCCGAGTGATTCGTTTGCGCTGGCGATTGCGCATGATGCTCCGGTTTACATGGTGAAGCCGGTGTGGGATGGGGCGGAGGATGTGAGTCCGCTGCTGAAGAGCATGGATTCCGGGAAGGGTGGAGGGGCGCGCGGGGCGAGAAGGCCGGAGGATTGAGGGGAGGTCGGTTAGGCGATGGAGAATCCGGTGACGCCGGTGAGTGGGGCGATGGGGTGGGATTCTTTTTCGCGGATGTGGTTGGCGAGTTCGCTGTGTTCTTCGATTTCGGCGAGGAAGGCGTCGAGTTCGTCGGCGTCGTGGGACATGACATTGAGTTCGACGCGGCCGTCGGGGAGATTGCGGACGGAGCCGGTGACGTCGAAGCCTGCGGCGATGCTGCGGGTGGAGTAGCGGAAGCCGACGCCCTGGACGCGGCCTGAGTAGAAGATTTGTCTGGCGACCATGGGATGGAAGGTGGGTGGTGGTGGCGTGGTGGGCAAGGGGATCGGGGGATCAGGGGATGTCGAGGGATGGAGCGGAGACGGAGACGAGTTGCCAGCGCCATGGTTGCCAGCCTGGGCGTTGCCATGTGAAGGTGAATTCGGCTTGGCGGGGGGAGTCGGTGCCGAGGATGGAGAGGGATTGGCGGATGGTGGCGGAGCGACCGATGCGGGAGATGATGGGAGGGGAGGCGGAGATGGAGAGGGAAGGGAAGGCGTAGCGGACGGCGCGCATGTTTTCTGCGACGGAATCCGGGGAGTGTTGCCATTGGTCGTGGTAGTCCGGGGCGGCGAAGGAGGATGGGAAGTCGGAGGGGCTGCCGGATTGGGCCCATGTGAGGAGGTCGGCGTGGCGGGCCTTGAGGCGGTTGGCGGGGAGGAGATCCCAGAGGGCGGCGAGGGAGGCGAGGAGGGCGAGGGAGAGGAGGATGCGGGAGCGGAAGGAGAGGGTTGGCATGGGGGGAAGTGCTGAGGGATTCGGGTGGGGGAGTGGTACGATTCCTGCTCCGTCGGGGTGTGGAAAAAAGGTTGCGGTGGCGGAATGACCGGCTGAAAATGCGCGACCTCGGGCCGGAGGGTTTTTAGAAACTGCCGGAGACCAACCTTAGATTCAACCAACGTACTGCATGACCTACTGTAACGTGATCGCTCTGGCCTCTGTGGCCGTTGCTGCGCTTTTGAGCAGCTGCTCGTCCACCACTGACCTTGCGAGTGCGAAGACGTACAAGACGAAGGGTGGGAAGCATGTGGACAATGCGAAGTATTATGTGGTGCGGACGACGGCGTACAGCCATGTGGAGGCGGACAGTCTGAAGTACGGGAAGGGGAATGCGGCTGGGGGGACGCTGAAGCACGGGATGGTGCGGAGTGCGGCGACGGACTGGTCGGTGTTTCCTGTGGGGACGGTGTTCAAGATTGAAGGGCAGCCGCACATTTATCAGGTGGATGATTATGGGAGTGCGCTGGTGGGGACGAAGACGATTGATTTGTACAAGCCTGATTTTGCGGGGATCAAGGAGTGGGGAGTGAGGAACGTGCGGATCAAGGTGCTGCGGTGGGGTTCGTACCATCGGAGCCTGGCGATTTTGAAGGATCGGACGCATCATTCGCATGTGAAGAAGATGGTGACGGGGATTCAGCAGAAGATGAAGACTGGGGTGAGGTCCTGAGAGGGAATGGAGGGATGACGAAGGCGGAGCGCGTGGAACTGGTGGGGCGGGAGTTGGATCGGTTGTATCCGGAGACACCGGTGCCGCTGGATCACCGGGATGCGTTCACGCTGCTGGTTGCGGTGCTGTTGTCGGCGCAGTGCACTGACGCGCGGGTGAATCTGGTGACGCCTGGGTTGTTTGCGCGAGCGGCGACGCCTGAGGCGATGATGGAGGTGCCGGTGGAGGAGATTCGGGAATTGATCCGGCCTTGTGGGTTATCGCCGCAGAAGTCGGTGGCGATTGCTGGGTTGTCGCGGTTGCTGGTGGAGAAGCATGGGGGGCAAGTGCCTGCGGATTTCGGGGCGCTGGAGGCGTTGCCAGGGGTGGGGCACAAGACGGCGTCGGTGGTGATGGCGCAGGCGTTCGGGGTGCCGGCGTTTCCTGTGGACACGCACATTCACCGATTGGCGCAGCGGTGGAAGCTGACTGGGGGGCGGAATGTGGTGGAGACTGAGCGGGATTTGAAGCGGTTGTTTCCGCGGGAGCGGTGGAACCGTCTGCATCTGCAGATCATTTTTTACGGGCGGGAGTATTGCACGGCGCGCGGGTGTGACGGGACGAAGTGTCCGTTGTGCCGGGAGATGTTTCCCGGGCGGAGGCCGGTGGCGGCGAAGCGGGCGTGAGGTTAGCGGGGTGTGAGGAGATGTCAGGGAGGGAGGAGGGCGGTGACTTCGGCGGGGGAGACGGGGAAGGGGTCGTCGCTGATGTTGACGACCATGAAGTAGCCGTCGGAGAGTTGGTGGTGGTGGAGGAGGGCGACGAGGGATTGCTGATCGCTGGAGAGACGGGTGCCGTCGCTGGGCGACCATGATTCCATGGCGGTTAGGCAGCCGTGGGAAGGGCTGACAGGGTGCCATGGGTTGGTGGCGTACCAGTCGGGACGGATGGTGGTGCCGTGGGCGATGATTTCGGAGCGCCCGGCGCGGCCGGCGTGGAAGGCTTCCCAGATGGGGGCCCATGAGCGCCATGATGGGGGGAGGAGGGCCGCGTAGGCGTCCTCGGTCATGGAGGTGGCGTTGGGTGAGGCGATGAGGAAGTGGCGCGGGGGGAATTCGAAGGGGAGACTGAGCTGGAGGTTAGGAGTGGGGCCGATGAAGCGGTTGTCGGAGATGGCGAAGCCGTGCCATGCGAGGAGACCTTGCGGGGTATTGCCGTTGGTGATGACGCCGGGGAGGCCGCTGACGGAGCGGGCGAGTTGAGGGATGGAGAAGAGAGAGCCGTCGGGGGAGCGTGCGAAGGAATTGTCAGGGAGACGGACGATGGCGCGGCCGCACCAGTTGCGGGAGTGGCGCTGGAGGGAGAAGATGACGGGGAAGCCGGGGGCGAAGGGGGCGTGGAGGAGGTCGGCGAGGGGAGGAGGTGCGGGAGGCGGGGACGTGCTGGCGGTGGATTCGACCTGGCGGAGGATGGAGGAGAGGATGGGGTGGGAGCGGGCGTCGGGGAATCGTTCGGTGATGTGGGGGAGCCAGAGGCGAGCGGCGTAGGGGTTGTTATGTGTTAGGTAGTGGATGGCGATGGCGAAGGATTTGGGGGATCTGGTGGTGGTGGCGACGTGCTGGACGGGAGATGTCAGTTGGGATGGGAAGAGGGCGGCGGTGATTTCGAGGAAGGAATTGAGGAGTGGTTCGGGGAGGGGAGGCTGGTGGGTGAGGGCGGCGGCGAAGTGCGTGGCGGCGGGTTCTGGGGCGGAGCGGGTGAGGCCCATGGCGTGGAGCCCGCGACGCCATGCGGTGGAGTGGGCGGGGTCGGGCGGGAGGGCGAGGGCGTGGAGGATGTCGTTCTGGAGTTGGAGGGATTCGGCGTCGCGGGCGGCGGCGGAGGTCCATGGGGCGACGACGGGGGGCTGGGGAGAGGGAGGGGATGTGTGGGAGCGGTTGTGCTGGAGGAGGGCGGAGGTGGAGATGGCGGCGGCGAAGGCGGCGAGGAGGGCGAGCGCGGCGGCGGCGTGCTGGGCGCGCGGAGTGAGCGGTCGGGTCATGAGAAGAAAGTGAGAAGTGAGAAGTGAGAAGTGAGAAGTGGGATGGGCTGGTTCGGAGGGCGAGGGGGCGGGTCTTTTTCCCGATTCCTGTGTTGCTCGTCGGTTGCGAATGCTAGGGGTGGTGGCTTGAGGGTGGGAGTTGGGGAGGTTGAGGGCGTTGGCGGAAGGGATGGAGCATCTGGCCCCACCAGTTGGAGGGGATGGGATCGTGGATGCCGAAATTGGCGGGGGCTTGGCTGGTGGGGAAGTAGGTGGTGTGGAAGAGCAGGTCCCAGAGAGGGAGGAGACTGGCGAAATTTTTGTCGATGGCTTCCGGGGTTTTTGAGTGGTGCCAGCGGTGGAAGGCTGGGGAGACGAAGACGTAGCGGAGGGGGCCGAAGGTCCAGTTTACGTCGGAGTGGACGAAGATGGTGTAGAGACCGAGGAGGGCAGGTGAGAGGAAGGAGGCGGAGGGGGAGAATCCGAGGAGGAGGAAGGGAGCGGTGAGGAAGAGATTGCCGACGATTTCGTTGACGGGATGGCTGCGGAACGTGCTGAGCCAGTCGAGTTGCTGGGAGCTGTGGTGGACGGCGTGAAACGGCCACAAGCGCCTGCGATGGAACAGGCGGTGGATCCAGTAGAGGAGGAAGTCGCCGAGGATGATCGCGGCGAGGCACTGGATCCAGAGGGGTGCGGTGCCGACTGGGCCGAAGCCTTTGAACTGGCCATTTGCATCAAGGGCGTCGACGCCGCTGATGACGAGAGGAGTGAGGATGGCGATGGCGAGGGCGAGCGCGGCGACGGCGGTGAGCCAGCGGGTGACGATCTGATTGAAGGCGGCGTGGACGACGTCGAGGAGGAGTTCGTGCTTTCTGGGCAGTTGGCCGCGTTTATTGCCGAAGACGTGCTCGATGAGACCGAAGACGAAGAGGAGGAAGAGGAGACTGACAACGGCCTGGAGGAATGGCTGGAGCATTGAGATTTGAGATTTGAGATGGGGCTGGTTCGGAGAGATGGGTGCGGAGAGGGGGGAAGGGGAGAGGGGCGAGTTGGCCCCAAGGCGAAGATGCGAAGGTGGGAGGGTTGGGTTACGGGAAGTGGGTGTTCATCATTGAATTTTAACGGTCAGGACAATGGTGACTGGGTAAAGAAAACTCTTGCGGATTCCTAGGGGAAAACCCATAAACGACCCCTTCCCCGCGATGCATTGCGGCGTGTGGGAATTCCCTTTAGTTTTCCAACCAGTCCAGTCCCTGACCAATGAGCGAGGAATACGCCGAGCACCAAGAAGAACACGAGCAAGAAGCGCCGCCTGCGGAGCGGGTGCATACGCTTGGCCACGTGGACGAGTATCTGAGGTTGGGGCAGGAGTATCACTGTTCGGACATTCACCTTGCGACCTCGTCGAAGCCGATGTGGCGGCGGTTTGGGCAGCTGCAGACGATCTGGGAGAATGCGGATGTTTTGACCAAGGCGGATTGCGAGCGTCTGGTGAACGGGTTTCTTGGGGAGAAGGAGATGAGGCGTTTGAAGGAGCGAGGGGACATTGACTTTGCGTATGCGACCCCGTTTGGGCGGTTTCGGGCCTCGGTGGTGAAGCAGCGGCTGGGGTACGACATGGTGTTCCGGATCATCAACACGAACGTGCGGACGATGGCGGACTTGGGATTGCCGAATTCGCTGAAGCCGCTGACGCAGTATCACAACGGACTGGTGCTGGTGACTGGGTCGGTGGGTTCCGGGAAGTCGACGACGCTGGCGGCGTTGATGAACGAGATCAACCATGAGCGGAACGATCACATCATTACGCTGGAGGATCCGATTGAGTATGTGTTTGAGTCGGCGAGCTGCCACGTGAATCAGCGGGAAGTGCACACGCATACGGAGTCGTTTGCGGCGGCATTGCGTGGGGCGCTGCGGGAGGATCCGGACGTGATCATGGTGGGGGAAATGCGGGATTTGGAGACGATTTCGCTGGCGATCACGGCATCGGAGACGGGGCACTTGGTGCTTGGGACCCTGCATACGGGGTCTGCGGCGCGGACCTTGGACCGGGTGCTGGACGTGTTTCCGACGGACCAGCGGGATCAGATTCGGATCATGGTGAGCGAGTCGCTGCGGGGGATTGTGTCGCAGCAGCTGGTGCCGAGGGCTGATGGGAACGGGCGGGTGCTGGCGATGGAGTTGCTGGTGAACACGCCTGCTGTGGCGAACTGCATTCGGGAGGGGAAGACCTTCATGCTGCCTGGGATCATGCAGATCGGGAAGGCATTGGGGATGATCACGATGGATGACTCGCTGAAGGATCTGTATGCGGCCGGGCTGGTGACGGCGGAGGACGCGTTGTTCCGGGCGATTGATCAGGAGCAGATGCGGAAGGATCTCAAAATCTGAGCGGGGCGAACAAGTAAATTTCAAATTTTCCGGCCATGGCCAAAATCGACGCACTTTTCAAAGAACTGATTACCCGGAAGGGATCTGACCTGCATATTTCGGAGGGGCAACCTGCGAAGATCCGGGTGCACGGGGGGATTCATGCGATTCGGGAGGAGAACCTGACGCATGACGAGATGGAGAGCATGATGACGGAGATCTGCGACCAGCGGGCGTGGGATCGATATACGGCGAAGGGGGATTTGGACTTTGCGTATGAGATGGATGACGACAACCGGTTCCGGTGCAACTATTTCAAGCAGAACAAGGGTTATGGGGCGGTGTTCCGGATTATTCCGACGAAGATTGCGACGTTGGAGCAGTTGGGGATTCCGCCGGTGGTGAAGCGGTTTGGTGAGATGCGGAGTGGGTTGGTGCTAGTGACTGGGCCGACTGGTTCCGGGAAGTCGACGACGCTGGCGGCGCTGATTGACTATGTGAATTCGAATTACAACCGGCACATCATTACGGTGGAGGAGCCGATTGAGTTTGTGCACCGGAACAAGCGGTCGATCATCACGCAGCGTGAGGTGCCGATTCAGACCCCGACGTTTGCGGACGGGTTGCGAGCGGCGTTGCGGGAGGATGCGGACATTGTGCTGGTGGGTGAGATGCGGGATTTGGAGACGATTTCGCTGGCGCTGACGGCTGCGGAGACTGGGTTGCTGGTGTTTGGGACCCTGCACACGAACAATGCGCGGAAGACGGTGGACCGTCTGGTGGACGTGTTTCCGTCGGACCAGCAGTCGCAGGTGCGGACGATGCTTTCGGCGTCGTTGCGCGGGGTGGTGGCGCAGTTGCTGATGAAGAAGTCGGATGGGAAGGGCCGGGTGGCGGTGAATGAGATTCTGGTGGCGACGCCTGCGGTGTCTGCGATTATCCGGGAAGGTGCGACGCAGAAGCTGACGGATGTGATTACCGGTGGGGCGTCGCTGGGGATGCAGTTTATGGACCAGGCGATCTGGGCGCAGCTGCAGTCTGGGGCGGTGACGCCGTTTGAGGCGTATATGAAGGCGATCGACAAGACGCGGTTCCGCAAGTTCCTTCCGAAGGAGATGGCGGAGACGATGAGTGATGGCTGAGCGAAGAGGGGAAATTCATGGTTGCCGAGAGCGGCGGCCGTCCCTTAAATCCACCTGAGAAACTGTCCTCGAAATCCTCCTCAATTGAAATCATGAACGAAGCCGTCGTTACGGAAAAAGAGCTCCCGCAGGGGTATAAGAACACCTATGACAAGGCCGTGGCGGCCATCAAGATGAGCAACCATGGGTATGCCGTGGAGTTGCTGCTGAGCATATTGAAGGATGTGCCTGGGTTTCTTGATGGGCGGCGGGTGCTGCGTCAGATGGAGGTGACGGTGAATGGTGGGAAGAAGAAGTTTCTGGACACGAGTTCGGTGAAGCTGCGGAAGTCTGCGGCGACGTTGAAGAAGGATCCTGTGGCGGCGATTTTCGAGATTGAGGAAGTGCTGAAGGAGGATCCGATGAGCATGGCGGCGAATCTGGCATTGTTTGAGGCTGCGAATGCGGCGTCGATGCCGATGACGGCGGCGTTTGCGTTGGAGACGGCGCTGAAGGGGAAGCCAGGGGATTCGAAGCTGGGGCACCGGCTGGCGGAGTTTCTGATGGCGCATGATGATCCTGAGCAGGCGATCAAGATTTACGAGCACATCCTGAAGCAGGACAATGCGGATGGGGAGGCGCGGCGCGGGTTGACGAATGCGAATGCGCGGTTGTCGATGAAGCGGACGAAGCTGGACCAGGAAGGGACGAATTTCCGGTCATTGCTGAAGAGTTCGAAGGATGCGAAGCAACTGGAGGACATGTCGCGGGTGGGGGCGACGAAGGATCAATTGCTGGAGCAGATTGCGCACCTTGCGCCTGAGTACGAGGCGAATCCGAACGACATCAACGTGGTGCGGAAGATTGCGGATTTGTATGAGCGGATGGAGGACTGGGATCAGGCGCTATCGTATTTCAGCTGGGCCCATCAGTTGAGCAATGGGGACTCGGCGCTGGAGAACAAAGTGCATCGGATTCAGGACCGACTGGATGAGATTCACATCAAGCAGTTGAGTGATTATCTCGAGGCGAATCCTGATTCCGAGGATGCTGAGGCGCGGCGTGCTGAACTGGCGCATTTTGAGCGTCAGCGGAGTGAGAAGCTGGTGAGTGTGGCGAAGGAGCGTGTGGACCGGAATCCGACGGATCCGCAGTTGAGGTATGAATACGGGACCCATTTGTATGGGGCTGGGTATGCGCGCGAGGCGATTCCGGAATTGCAGCGTGCGAAGAGCAATCCGCACATTCGGCACAAGGCGATGCTGATGCTGGCGCGGTGTTATGCTGGCGGGAAGATGTACGATCTTGCGTTCAACCAGCTGCAGGAAGCAGAGAAGGAGATGGTGACGATGGACGGCACGAAGAAAGAGCTGCTGTATGAGATGGGCGGGATGCTGGAGCGTCAGGGCAAGCCGGCGGAAGCGCTGGAGTACTACAAGCAGATTTACGCCGTGGATTATGGGTACCGCGATGTGGCGGCGCGGGTGGAAGGTGCTTACGGTGGTTGAGACCACGCGATTGTTTCGAGATTAACGCGGAGGAATTCCCCGTCGGCGGACTTCAGGTAGAGCTGAGGAGTCTGGCTGGCGGGGAATTTTTCTGTAGTGGAGTAGAGCCGGATGGGGCTGCCGGGGAGATTGGCAGCGAACATGCGGTCGTCGCGGCGTTTGAGGGTGGGTTCGCTGGTGTGGGTGATGGCGAACTGGTGCTGGCCGAGGGTGAGGGTGGGGAGTGGAGAGTTGCGGGAGTGGAACGTGGAGTCACCGACTGCGGTGGGCCATGAGACGCGGAAGGTGGCGTTTTTCTGGGAGGCGGAGAGCCACGAGGCGGCGGTGACGGCGACGGCGAGGAGGGAGAAGAGCAGGAGGACGCGGCCGGGGGTGCCGCGGGGAGAGTTCCGGGGTTTCACGGGGCGGAGAGGTGGCGGCGTGGTGTTGAGGGCCCGCCGGGAGGGAGTGGGTCAGACGTCGTCGTCGCTATCGCCGTCGGCGGTCTGGCCGCGGAGTTTGGATTCGATGAAGACGTCGATATCGCCGTCCATGACGGAGGAGATGTTACCGGTTTTGCAGCCGGTGCGATGGTCCTTGACGAGTTGATAGGGTTGGAAGACGTAGGAGCGGATCTGGCTGCCCCATGCGATTTCGCCCTTCTGGTCGTAGCTGCGTTCGACTTCGGCCTTCTTTTTATCTTCCTCGATCTGGTAGAGTTTGGCTTTGAGCATGCCCATGGCGAGGTCCTTGTTTTTGCCCTGGGAACGTTCGTTCTGGCAGGCGACGACGACGCCGGAAGGTTTGTGGGTGATGCGGACGGCGGTTTCGACTTTATTGACGTTCTGGCCGCCTTTCCCGCCGGCGCGGTAGGTATCGACCTGGAGGTCGACGTCGCGGATTTCGATATTGATGGTGTCGTCGATTTCCGGGACGACGTCGATGCTGCAGAAGGACGTGTGGCGACGGCTCTGGGAGTCGAAGGGGGAGATGCGGACGAGACGGTGGACCCCGCGTTCGTTCTGGAGGTAGCCGTAGGCGTAGGGGCCGGAGACCTTCATGGTGACGGAGCGGAAGCCTGCGCCTTCACCTTCTGTGAAGTCGATCATTTCTGCGGAGAGCCCGTGGCGGTCGGCCCAGCGGGCGAACATGCGGTAGAGCATTTCGGCCCAGTCGCAGGCCTCGGTGCCGCCTGCGCCGGCGTGGACGGTGAGGAAGGCGTTAGAGTTGTCGAGGCCTCCGCTCATGAGCGTGAGGATTTCGAAGTCTGCGATGGCGCGGGTGAGTTTGGGGAATTCGTCGCGGGCTTCGACGCGCATGGAGGGGTCGGAGTCTTCGGCGGCGAATTCGAGGAGGACGTCGAAGTCGTTGAGGCGGGCTTCGAGTTTGCGGAAGGTGTCGATTTTCTGGCCGACGACGGCGCGGTCGGAGCTGACGGCTCTGGCTAGGGAGGCGCGGTCCCAGAAGTCCGGGGCGGACATTTTCTGCTCGAGTTCCGCGAAGCGGGTTTCAAGGGCAGGCAAGTCAAAGATACCTCCGGAGTTCGCCCAGGCGCGCATGGAGCGCGGTGGTGTCGAACGCCTGGAGGTCGATGGTGAGGGCGTTGGTATTAGGTTCCATGGAGAGAAGAGCGGGCAAGGAGGAGCCGGAGAGGTGGACTGCAAGTGGGGAGTTGGGAATTCGGGGGATGTTGCAGGTCAGGAGGAGGAGGCGGGGGCTGGGGAAGAGGAGGAAGCGGGGGAAGACGGGGCGGTGGAGCGTGAGCGTTGCCAGCCGGGGAAGGCGAGGCCGACGAGGAGAGCGGAGAGGGCGAGGAGGATGAGGATTTCGATGACGGAGAGCCCTTTGGAGGAGTGGTGGGGGGCGGTCATGAGGGGCGTGCTGGTTTGGGCGTGGGTTCGCCGCTGGGGAAGATTTCGGGGATGCGGGAATCGTGGTGATCGCGCATCCATGACCAGAGTTTGTCCTTCATGGAGGAGAAGATTTCCGGGTAGAGTGGGGCGACATTGGTGGTGCAGCCGGGGTCGTTGCGGAGGTCGTAGAGACGGACGATGTCGAAGCGCTGGCCGGGGGTGAAGACGAGTTTCCAGTGTTCGGTGCGGAGCGTGCGTTCCTTGTGCTGGAGGGCTGGGGCGGAGAACTGGGGTTTGAGGGCGAAGCGACCGTCTGGGGAGGGAGTGGCGGTGACGGGGAGTTCGGCGGGAGGGGAGGCGAGGGGGGATTCGCCGGGGATGGAGCGGGTGGGGAAGAGTTGAGCGGATTCGGAGAAGGCGGCGAGGCCGAGGGAGGGCGTGCCTGAGACGTAGGGCTTGAGGCTGACGCCTTCCATGGACGGGGAGGAAGGGAGACCGCAGAGGTCGAGGAGCGTGGGGGCGAAGTCGATGGTGCGGACGAGGTGGGGGATGGCGGCGGGGGTGGTGGTGCCAGGGAGGTGGAGGATGGCGGGGACGTGGAGTGATTCTTCGCCGGTGCAGCTGGCTCCGGAGCCGAGGGAGCGCAGGTTTTCGAGGAGTTCGACCCCGTGATCGCCGGTGACGAGGACGATGGTGTGGTCCCATGCGCCGGAGTCGCGGAGTTTGGCGATGACCCTTGTGACGCAGTCGTCGAGACGGTTGATGCCGCCGGCGTAGAGGGCGCGGACGAATTCTTTATCGCGTGGGGAGAGAGGCGAGGCGTTGGGATTGGCGGCCAGGTTCTGGATCCATGTATCCGGGTTGAAGCCGAGCGTGCCGAGCTGGTGGTTGAGACCGTTGCGGCGGAGCTGTCTGGGGCTGTTAGTGAAGGGGAGACGGGTGCAGGAGTAGTAGACGGTCCAGAAGAAGGGTGGGGCGTCGGCGGGACGGGAGTCGAGGCGTTGGACGACGCGGTCGGTGATCGATTCCGGGCTGACGAGAGGGGCGCTGCGGGCGAGTGCGGGGAGGAGCGAGCGGCCGAGAGGGGAGAGGAGCCAGAGTGGGAGGATGGGGTGGGCAGCGCAGAGGGATTCGCTGAGGACGGCGCGGGCGCAGCCACCGTCGGCGGTTTCGATGGAGTCGAAGCCGAGGGGGAGGGAGTCGAACATGCCGGCACCGGCGTCGCCTAGGACGGCGGTTTCGTAGCCGTGGCTGCGGAGTGTCAGGGCGAGGCTAGGGGAGGTTGGCGAGAGGTCTGCAGGGGATGGGAAGTCGTGGCGGAGCCCGTGGGTGTGAGGGTATTGGCCTGTGAGGAGGGAGGCCATGCCGGGGATGCTGCCGTTGATGGGGGCGAAGCACTGGCGGAAGCTGACGCCTTTGTCGGCGAGATGGCGGAGGGTAGGGGCGAGCGGGTCTGTGGAGTCGGGGCCTGTGAAGTCGGCGCGGAGGGAGTCGCTGGCGATGACGAGGACGTTGGGGCGTGAGGGAGACGGGGCGGGAGTCGGGGAGTCGTCGGGGAGTGGGGAGGAGGCGAGTTGGAGAGCGCCGAAGGAGGCGGCGACGACGGCGGAGGCGGTGGCGGCGTTGGTGCCGTCGCTCCATGCTGGGCGGATGCGGCGGAGGGCGCGGACGAGGTACCACGAGGCGCTGAAGGCAGCGGCGGTGATGGGGAGGGCGCGGAGGAGGAAAGGGAGCGTGCGGTTGCGGAGCCAGTCCGGGGCGAGTTGCTGGAGGGAGAAGTACCAGTGATTGGCGTCCATGCCTTGCATGAGCCATGGTTTGAACTGGACCATGGAGGCGGAGGCGATGAGGGCGGTGAGGGAGCAGAGGAGGAATGTGCGCCATGCGAGGCTCCATGTGGAGGGGCGCGGGGCGGACCAGATGGAGACGAGTGGGTGGAGGAGGATGGCGAGGAGGACGCCAGCGGGGAGGTGGGCGAGGAAGAAGACGGAGGCGTGGCCGCGAATGATGTCGGCGCGGATGGCTGGGGAGGCCATGCCGTCGAAGCCGGCTTTGGCGACTGGCCAGAGACTGATGAAAGAGAGGAGACCGCCGGCGAACTGGAGGGTTTGCCAGATGAGGACGAAGGCGAGCACGCGGGGGAAGATCCGCGAGGGTGGAGGCGGAGACGGTCGGTCGGGCGTGGTCATGAGCGGGGCTATGGTTACGTGTCCCGCGGGGCGGTTGAATGCAACGGCAATCGGGGAGCAGGAGGCGTGCCCTTGGAGAGTGGTGAGTGGGGTTCGAGGAGCCTGCGGCGCAAGGGGGGTAAGCAGGAGAGTTTTCGGACCACGGATTTCACGAATGGGCACGAATGAATTGGGAGAGTGCGTGGGAAGTGCGTGGGAAGTGCGTTCGGAGACTCGTGTGCAGCGCTTACCTTTTTTCCGGTGGAGCGGATTGTTTTACGGAGTGCATGGGTGGGGCGCCCTTGTCGCAGGCGCAGCCGTCTTTTTCCAGAGCGGTGTAGGTGTCCTCGGGGACCAATCCGAGCCATTCGTCGTAGTCTGGAGTTAGGAACAGCTCGGCATAGACCCGCTTATTGAGGGCTTCGACGTCGTCGGCCAGCTTGCTGTCGCGGTCCTCTTCCAGCCACTGATGAATGAGGGTGTGGAAGTAGTATTCATTTCTGACCATGTCCCGGGAGATGGCGCTTTCGAAGTTTTCCAGCATCCTGCTGAACGGCGAGTCGTTGCCAGGCAGGATTGTTTGCTGGCTTTGTTCAGGGGTGGCGATTTCCGCGGGCAGCTTTGCGAGCATCATGGTTTGACCATTGCGATCGATTCGGACCGAGGAGCGGTGCCGTTGACCGATTTTTGCCCAGAGCGCATTGGTCATCCGGTCGGCCATGCTGGCAGAGGTGCCGGCACTTGGTTTAGCGAGATCGAGAGCGGCCTCTGCGGACGGTGCGGGGGCCTTTTTGAGAATCGGGCGTTCGATCATGCCTTTGGGGGGATCGAACTCCGTTGCGGGCGGATCGAACTCTGTTGGATAGGGGAACTCTTTGATGATCTCGATTCGCGGGTTGGGGAGCCGCGGAAAGAGCTCTCTGACTAGCATTGAATCTGGAAGTGGGAGAGCCGGGAGGTTGCTGGAGGTTCTTTCCGCGGCGCGAGCTAACAGATCGTCTATGAGGATTGAATCGTTGAGTTCGGCTCCAAAGCGGGAGACGACTGGTGATGCGGAGGAGGGAGCGGCGTTGAGGTGTGCCAGCCATGCGGTGGCCTGCTGCACGGTGAATACCGACGGCTTGCCGCTGGACGCGGGAAATGCGTCTGGAAACAAGGCGCTGAGGAGCTTGGCGGCTTGCGTTGGATCTTCCATTGCGGCGGATGCTTTGTCGCCGAAGACGCCGCAGCGGACGGCGTCAGCGAGCCATTCGCGGCAGAGGAGGTTGGATTCGGAGCCGTGCCATGCCCGCGCTTGATCCGGGGTGGCATGGAGTGCTCCCGACTCGATGCGGTGGAGAGCGGCGAGGAAGGCGGCCGGGCCGTAGTTTCCTGGCAGGGCGTCGAGGACGCGGCCTTCGGAGTTGAGGACATAGTGAATGCTGTTGCCGGTGATGGTGCGGCGGATCCGGCGACCGTCGCCCATGTCGATGGTGAGGACGGGAACCGGGCGCACGCTTTTCCAGTGCAGGACGAATCCCTTGCGGAGAAGGTCGGACACGGCCCGGTTCGGATAGAGATAGGTACGGAAGAAGCGGCTGTTGGCGCAGCTGTATTCGTCATCGAGATTGCCCAGCAGGCGCAGGGACAGAATGGGTTTGCCGGTTCGCTTCGCTTCGGATAGGGCGGCATTGAGGTCGGTGAACCAGTAGAGCCCGGAAGCCCATGCATCGCGCTGGCGGGCGACGCCGTCGAGGGCTGCGCGGAGTTTCTCGTGCTCGGGAGACTCCAGGCGCGTCCGGTTGTGCTGCAGGCTGGCGATTTCCGGGGCCCCGGCCTTGAGTACGGCTTCGAGTCCCGCTGGGCCGGCAACCCGCAGTTTTGCAATGGCGGTGGCATCGCCTCGGATCGCTGCCGAGGCCAGCGCTGCCATGGGGTTTGCCGTGGCGTGTGCCTCCTTGAGTGGAGGCATCGCCGGGAGCCGGAGGGGGAAGATGGTGATGAGACCGGCGAGGAGGGCGGGGAACTTCATGGCGGACCCTGAGTCAATCAGGCAGGGTGTCGGCCGTCAATTGATACGAGGGGAGCGGCGGCGGTGCGGTGGGGGGAAAAGAAAACCCCCTTCCGGCCCTGTGGCCGGAAGGGGGAACCTGAACAAAACAACCTAACAAACTAAACTGAGAGAATCAGAACGAGACGCTGAGTTTGACGCCGCCGTAGACATCGTTCTTGCCTTTGACGGTGTTGATCTGGTCACGGGCATCGAGGGAGAAGTTTCCGGCGATGTACGGGGTGAGCACGGCGCTCTTGGTGAGCTGGATGGGAGCGGAGAGGGCGACACGGACATGGTTCCAGCCGTCGTTGACGCCGGTGACTTCGGCGTAGGAGTAGTAGTCGATGCCGTAACCGATGGCGGCGGCAGGGACGAGGGTGAGCCAGCTATTGACTTTGACTGGGTAGTCGAAGGCGGCTTCGATGTACTGGCCGGCGATTTTGAAGTCGTACCAGTAGCCGACGGTGGCGTTGATGCCGTAGAAGGATTTGGCGACGGTGAAGCCGAGGTCCTGGGCGCTGGTGATGGTGGAGTCCGGGGCGTTGGGGAAGCCGAAGGTGGCGCCGTTGACGGAACCGGAGAAGGTGTCGAAGAAGTTGTAGTAGGTGTAGACGAGGCCGAATTTGGCGAAGCCGGCGTCGTAGGAGAGACCTGCGAAGAGGTCGAGTTCGGAGTATTCGAAGGCGCCTGGGATGTCGGTGTCGACGGAGGACGTGTAGAGGACGCCGGGGGTGAAGGTGAGTTTTTCAGCGATGGGGAGGCTGAGGGTGGCACCTGTCCAGACGTTGTTGCTGGAGAACCAGAGACCGCGGAAGTAGTATTCGGAGTCGTAGCCGGCCTCGAGGGTGATGCCGACGTTGTCGAAGAGACCGACGGTTTCTGCTGGTGGCGGGACTGGGACGGGTGCTTTGGGCGCGGTGGCGGTGGTGGTGCCTGCGACAGCGGACGCGGCGAGCATCAGGGAACCGGCGGTGCCGGCTGCGAGGGAACGGAACGTGAGTTTGGTCATTGGTGGTTTGGTTGTGGACTGGGCTCCGGGGAGACAGGCCGATGGTTTGCTGCCCGCCGTAAAGGCCGTGGGGCCGTGGGCGACACCTTTCCGGTTCCGCGGGCCGTTTGAAGGGCTTGAGGGACCGGAAAGGGTACGTCATTCCAGAGCAGGGGTTGTGCCATGAGGTGAAAGTTTGTCTGAATATTTTCGAAAAAGGAATGATCGGGGGGAGACGACTACTTGTGGGTACCTGAGAAGATCATGACGAGGTCGATGATGAAGAGGAGGACGATGCCGGCTTCGAGCCAGAGCATGACCTTGTGGTTCCGGTCCTGTTTGAGCATTTCGTAGAGACTGTCGAGGGTGCGGAGTTTTTCGTCGATGGCGCGGTGCCAGTCGGCGAGGTGGAAGAGGCGGGCGGAGTTTTCGTAGACGCGAGCGAGGTGCCATTCGCCGAAGAACTTGGTGATATTGGAGAGTTCGTCGCTGAAGCGAGCGAGGTCGATTCTGAGTTCGTGGAGTTCTGTGAGGATGCCTGAGCGGCGGGCGTGTCTGGAGAGATCGCGGTAGGCGCGTTCGAGGGCGTCGTCGAGGTAGGTGTCGTAGGCTTCGAGTTCTTCGAGTTGGACGTTGGCGAGTTCGATGACGTAGAGGGATTCGTCGAAGTCGGATGGGTGGTCGATGATGAGTGCGGCGTCCCAGTCACCGGCGATGACATCGTGGTGGTAGTAGCTGAGGGGGCGGTTGGTGGATTCGGCGACTTCCTGATCGGAGAGGACTGAGGGGTCGGGTTCGCTAGTGAGGAGGGCGGCGACGTCGCGGCGGTTCTGGTCGAGCCATGCGAGGGCAGGGGCGTTGATGGCTGGGGAGGAGGAATCGAGGCAGAAGACGGTGTAGGCTTCGCCGGGAGGGAGTGAGGGGTGAGGGCGGATGGAGCAGGAGGCGAGTTCTGAGCGGGCTTGTTCCATGAGTGCGGCGGCGTGAGCGGCGATGGAGAGACCGTCGGAGCGTTGGAAGCGGAGAGGGTTGGTGAGTTCGGATAGGGAATTGACGGCGAAGGGAGTGCGGATGGTGACGCTGAGCGCGCCGACGGGGAGGACCTTGATGGAGCACTGGAGGGAGATGGGACCGGAGAGGGAATCCCATGAAGTGTCCGGGAGTTTCGCGGTGAGCGGTCGGTAGAGCGTGCGGCCGCGAGGGGAGTGTTTGCGGGTGTCCGGGAGGAAGGGGAGGAGCGGGCAGCCGAGGAGGGATGCCATGGGGATGCGCTGCATGTCGTAGGCGATGTCGCAGGCGAAGAGGTGGACGACTTCGCCATGGAGAGCAGCTGGGGCCATGGTTCAGGGTAGGCTGATGCTGGCGGGAGGGAAATGGGAAATGGGGTGATGGTGGTGGAGGAAAGCGAGAGGCGGGCAGAGTGGGAGGAGGTGGACGATGGGAAGAGGTCGTGAAATCGGATGACTGGCGCGAGTATGTGGGCCGCTGGGGTCTTGTGTGGCTCAAATTGAGTGGCCCGGCGCCCGCATGCGCATTTGGACAGCAACAGACGACGCGGATATCTCGCCGAAGCGATGGTTCTGTTTCGCTTTTGAGAAACCGTTCAAGCTCGGGCCCGCTCGAGGCGGTGGATGCCTTTCCTACCGGGAGTTCTTGGAATGATGCTGACTTTCAATGCTAGCAAGCTTATGGTGAGCAAGCTCGGCGTCGGGGTTGGTTGGGGGATTGCCCTCTGGGCCATGTATGGGGGATTCCGGTCCATTCGTGGCCTGTGCGGTACCATTCCTATTCCGGGTTGAGGCACTCGATCCAATAGAATGATCGCGTCACAGGCGATTCCGGTCGATGGGTGAAACTGGCAATGCCGGTGTTGCTCGCCATTTCGGGGCTCACCACCGAGTAGGTGTCTCCGTCCATCGATTCAGAGCAGATCACTCGATACAAACGATCGTTACTCGTGGGCCAGACAAGCGTGACGGAACCATCCAGTGGATTGCGGTCCCAACTCAGAATTCGCAGATGCGAGTTGCCGTCAGACGGGTCCGTATCGGCCAAGAGTTCTTCGCGATCGGATTGCCCATCTCCGTCGGTGTCGCGGATGGTCGGCGATGTTCTGGTGTTCGCTATCTCGAACCCATCCGAAAGGCCGTCAAAGTCACTGTCCGACTCTCGAGGATTCGTGCCGTTCGCGGCTTCGTCCTGATTAGCTATCCCATCCCCGTCGGCATCGTTCGACAGCCTGAAACAGATGTCTTTGACTCGGACCACGGCATTGGGGGAGCCTCGGCTCACCAGACGGAAGATCAGGCGGATCTGGGTCCCCGCATAACGCCGTATGTCAGACTCTTCCATCAGGAACTGGCCACGACTCAAATCAGTATCAGCGCCCGTCACCAACCGATCGTCGCCGTCCACCTCCACGGAAAGGAAGTCGCCGTCACCCGCATTCTGGAAGCGATAGGAAAACGCAAGCGAATGAGCAAATTCCGGAATGGAAACGTCGAACCAAAAACCAGCGTTCGCCTCTTCGGTAATGGTCATATCGGAAGCGGTGACATTGACGCTGCCAAAAGTGCCGGGCGTCGCTGCGATGGGCACGACGGCAGGTCCAGGCACACCGTCACGGGGCGCGCGGAAACCGCCGCCGGCTCCATAGCCCGGAAACGGACGATTGCCGAGGATCGGCGAGAAATAGAATCCCTCCGTTGCGCGGTCGTTTTCCCTAGCACGGATCGTTGCAGCGTACCACGCATAGGCGTAACTGTGCGCAGCTGTCCTCGGGCTGCCATCTGGGAACGCGCGAAGCGGAATCTGCAGCCGCCGATAGTAGCGGCCGGGTGCCCTCGGAGGATCGAGAAAATTCAATCCCGATTTCGGAAACCATGTGAGGGCATCGAAGAAATTGAAGTCGTCCCATATCCAATCCACTTTCTCGAGACCCCAAGCGAAATTCAATCCCCCGGGCTGTCCCCCAATTTGCGTAATGTAGCGTTCGATCCGCCCAGGCTGCGGAAATGAACTGAAGTGCGAGGGCTCTGGAAACGGGGTGTCGAGACAGGTCACCATGAATGACGGATTTGAGGCGAAGGTCTTTCCATTGATGCCGACCCATTGCTTCAATTGCACGCCAGCCTGAGTCACGACAAAGCCGCCGGCGCTGTGCCCAATGAAGTGGGTCGGTGCCAGCGGGTCGATTTTGCCGCGGGCGGCCTCGGTAGCGACCCAAGATGCTAGAAATGACCCCTTCTCGAGGCCTGTGGGTTTGATTTGGAGCAAGTCATACGCCGGCTCCCACCAATGAGCGACGCCACGCGCAAACTCGGCAACTAACAGCGGTTTGTTCATTATCTTCCACGACTTTGCCAAATTCGCTGGAAGGTACGTCTTGGCTAGTTTATCCATCACTTTCTCAAGCGCCGCATCCAGCAGATGGTCCGGCGCGGAGCCAACCCTGCCTTTGAACAGTGAAAACGACTCCGTCCATTCGGTCGAATCAAGAATGGCTTGTGCCCGCACATCAATCCCGTCTTGGCTGCTTGGATTGGATGGCCATTCGTAAAGGATAATCTGAGGCTCACCGCGACCTTCTCGCTGGCAACGCTCACGGATGTCTTTGGCCATGTTCCGCATCCATGATAGATTATTCGTGCCCTGCATATCGAGCCCGTGCACGATGACTACCAGTCCGACCGCCGTCTTCGCCGGGTCGAGGACGAGCCGGTTGCCGTCTGCATCTTTTAGCGTTCCAGAACCGATGTCCGCATCAGGCTTCGGCTTGGTCAAGGGAGGCTCGTTCTGCACTGGCGGAGCATTGAGGGTCACAAGAACCGATCCCTCCGTAGTGGAACCGTTCGCGTCCTTGGCACGGGCGCGGATGACGTGCGTTCCTGTGTTTCGATTGAATGGAACGTCAACACTGACGCCGGTGGCATCGTCGTAGGCGAGGTTCTTGTCTGTATCCCACGTGATCGTATAGGGAGGCGTGCCGCCGGCGGCAGAGCCCCGCAGGGCCAAGGTAGTCGCGCCGACAGATCCGGAGGCTTTAGCGCTGATGGTCAGGAGGAGTGTCGGTTGAATGGTCACCGTGAATGGCGCCGAAAGAATCTGACCTACGCCATTGCGATAACGAGCCCTGATCTGAAAAGAACTTCGAGATGCGACACGCCCGGCGAACACGGTCCATCCTCCGATGCCGGTCCCTAGAGGCGGGTCATCGGCAAAGGCAAGAGTGGTTTGCGCGGTCACATCTGATGCCGGACCTCCGGATGGTTGCCAAAACACCTTGTAGCTTGCTGTTCCGCCGCTAGAGATTTCAGCAGGCCCGCTGATTGCAAGACCCACAGGAAGGGTGTTCCGGGTGTCCACCGCAAAAGCACCACTTTCGTCGACCCTCTGCTCGGGCGTCGGGGCGCGGGTGTCGAGATTGAACTCACCGGTGCTGATGGCAGGCGGGGGCGGGGGCTGCGTGGTCGTGTCGAGCTCGAAGATCGGACTTTCGGCGGGTCGGGCGAGATCGGTCTGGGCTTTCGTGTTCAGCTCGAAGACGGGGCTTTCGGCAGGGCGGGCGAAATCGGTCTGGGCTTGGGACGGGAGGGCGCCGAAGAGGGTGAGGAGAAGCAACAGGGTGGCAACAAACAGTGGTGCGGCTGGGACAGCTGCTTTGACAGGAGTTGCGGCTGGGACAGCCGCACCACGGTTGGGTTTGGGTGGGAGAGCTGCATTGGCAGGAGTTGCGGCTGGGACAGCCGCACCACGGTTGGGTTCGGCGTAGTTGAGTCCGGACGGCTCGTGGAATCCACGGAGTTGCGCTGTGGTCGCCGGGTGCGCCCAATGAGTCCACTGCCCAGGCTTGAGAAATGCCTTCGCCGGGTTCTCGCGGATGTAGCGGCGATAGTGATCCAACTGGGCGGGGCTACGCACGATATGGTCGAAGCTTTCCTCCAGCCAGAAAGGGGCTTCGCCGCCGGTGCGCTTCAGGATCTCGTGTCCCGTATAGCGCTTCCATGCGGCGGTGATTTCGCGAAGCGTGAAGCCCGGCAGTGGCGTGACGAGGACATGGACGTGATTCGGCATAATGATGTAGTCGCCAATGTGATAGCGCCGAGCATCGTAATGGTGGAAGGAGGAGGCGATGATGTCGCGCAGGGCCGGGTCCCTGAGGGCGCACGAGCCGTGGCCAGCATCCAGCCATTCCTGCATGGGGCCCTCGAAGGTGCTGTGGTACTCCTGCCACACTGCCGCGTCCCACGGCTTGGGATGTTGCTCCAGCCATGCGTCCAGCTCAGCCCGCCACTGGCGGCGCTTCGCGGCGGGCATGGCGTCGGCCATGCGCCATGTGATGAAGCAGGTGCAGCCATCCTGCTCCCAGTGCGGAAGCAGTCGCCGCGTTTTCTGGATGGGGGCTTCCTTGTCGAATGGCTTGAAGCGAGGTGCGCGTGTCCCCGGCGCAAGGGCCTCGGACTGCTGAGGATGGGATGCGGCTGGGACAGCCGCACCACGTTCCCGCGGCGCTGGCGACTGGGACGGATTCATGGATCGGGAATTGCGTCAAAGATTGCGAACGGTGCGGAAACCAATTTGCTGGCTGGTGCCGTAATACCAATTCACAGGAGGATACAAATCGAATTGTTCCGGCATCCCACCGAACCCACTACCAGTGTTCTCATAAGCGCTTTGGTCCCATCCAAAATTGCCCCCCCTGAGTTTCCCAGCGGATCTGCCGAGTGGGCCTCCCGGGTATTCATCTATTGGGTCGGTACCCCCGTTCGCTCCTGAGGAGCTCCAAACCATTTCTGAAAGATTACCAAGGATGTCGTACAAGCCGAAACCGTTCGCCGAATCGAGCCCCGCCGGGGTTTGATTTCCGTTATAATATCCACATGGCGTGGTCGGTGCAACGTAGTTTTGGTAAAGTAACGGGTTTTCAAATGGGTCTCCACTATCAATAAAGTTTAGCTTGTTTCGATCGAATGTGTTTCCCCATGGAAACCGGTTCCTGTAAAGCCCTCCTCTTCCGGCGCGCTCCCACTCCGCTTCAGTTGGGAGGCGAAAACCACCCGAGTTCCAGTCGACGGATTTCTTGTCAAAGTCGATGTTTCCAATTCGATAAACTGTGGACTTGGTTTGATTGGTGTAATAACATGGCTTAAATCCATTCATCTCACTGCGTGCATTGCACCACCTAATGGCATCAAACCATCGGGCGGAATGAACTGGGTGGCCGGGGGCGCGATAGCCTGCTCCGCCAAAATCTGAATATCCATTCGCGACGGCCCAATTCCTCACGGTGGTCCAGAGTTCCGCGCTGACCTCGGTGCGGTCCATGAAGTAGCTATTAGTAAGTGTGACGGAAACGCCGATGGTTGTGGGGCTGCTGCCCATGTCGAAGGTTCCGGATGGGATGTACACCATGCCGAGCGGAGGAACGGGTGTGGAGCCGTCGTGGGCCCAGATTCTGGCTTTGCAGTTGGGGGACCAGTTGCCGTTCCAGTCTGTGCCGGCATTCCATGTGATGAGGCGGTTGGTGCCTGGGGCGACGCCTGGGCCGACAGCACCGGAGAGGCTTTTGACGGGAAGTTCGTAGGTCTGGCCGCCGTTGGCGGAGAGTTCGATCTGGATGGTGAGGGAAGTGCTGTCGGGATCGGCGACGTTATAGCGGATGTCGACAAGTTTGGTTCCGGGGCGCTGGCTTGCGGTGACGTTGCTGATGACTGGCGGTGCAGCGGTGAGGGCAAGCGGCAACAAGAAGATGAGGGTGAGAGGGATCTTCATACCCGAAGACCATGGGGTCCGCGCTAGAGTTAAGCAACAACAAACAGCGATTCAAAAAGGAGTGTGGCGGAGCCACAAATTTGCGAGTTTCCCTGAGTGTGTTGAAACGGGGCGCTGCGGAGGATGAATGTGCGGCCGGATGCTATGTGGTTAAAAGTTGTTTTTGTCAGAAGTGATTGACGTTGAGGTCGATGGCGTGGTGCGGGCCGGTTGTGGGAGTCAGGACCGGGGATGGGGAGGCGTGGTGGTGGAGGAAGGCGGTGAGCCATGCGGAGGATTCTTGAGGGGGGAGCCAGCGGATGGCGTGGGGGACTTTGCGGAATTCGCGGTGGAGGGCGTGGCGGTGGTTATGGGGGAGACGTGGGGCGGCCCATGATTCGTAGTCGCGGACGAGGTGGAGGAGGGCGACTAGGGTTGGGGGGACTTCTGAGGGGCGGAGGGAGCGGAGAGGGGCTGGTGGAGGTTTGTGAGAGGCTGGGAGGATGGCGGGGTCTGGGGAGGGGGAGGAGAAGAGCCGGTGGTGAGGTCTGAGGTAGGCGATGGAGAGGGAGGGGTCGATGGTGTGGTGGAAGAGGGCTCCGGAGCTGTGGAGGATGAGTGAGAAGAGCGGTGAGGAAAGTTGGTAGCAGTGGACGGCGTGAGGGCGTGAGGGTTGATGGAATTTTTGACAGCCCCATGAAGCGAGGAGGTTTTCGGAGGGGAAGAGGACGTCGGCTCCCCAGAAGTACATTTGCTGTTCGAGGAGTTTCGCGGCGTTGATGGAGGTGAAGGCGGGGTGGCGGTGGAGTTGTTGGAATCTGGGGGAGATGCGAGCGGAGTCGTGGTTGGCGAGGCGGGCGGACATGTCAGGCGAGGGCGGGTTCGGGGGCGGAGGAGTCGCGCCATTCCGGGAACGGGTCGGGGAGGGAGGCGGGTGCGAGGGTGAGTTCGTCGGGGGAGAGGAGGGCGTTGTGGAGGGCGGCGAGCATTAGGTTTTGGTCCATGTGCTGGCCGATGAAGACGAGTTCCTGGCGAGGGGATTCGGACCAATAGCCTGCGCACTGGTGGATGCCGCTGCCGCCGGCCTGACTCCAGAGACCGCCGAGGGACGGGCGGGAGGCTAGGTAGAACCAGCCCTTGCTGCGGAGGAGGCCGGGCCAGTCGGAGTGGAGGAAGTCCCAGAAGCGCTGGGGGTGGAAGGGGGTGGAGGAGCGGAAGACGAAGGAGGAGATGCCGTATTCGTCGGATTCGGGGAGTTCGTCGCCGCGCATGACGGCGAGCCAGCCTGGGGCTGAGGCGGCGTGATCGAAGTTGAAGCGGCCGGTGCCGAGGATGGAGTGGAGGGGGATGTTGCCGTGGGAGGCTGGGATGATTTCGGCGCGGGGGTTGAGAT
Organism: Verrucomicrobiaceae bacterium; assembly: GCA_027483175.1. GTDB lineage: Bacteria > Verrucomicrobiota > Verrucomicrobiia > Verrucomicrobiales > V1-33 > V1-33. Next base: position 28,707 of record JAIXVE010000175.1, read on the forward strand.
GGGCGAGGGAGGCTTTGAGGGAGGCGAGGTGTGCGGGGGTGACGAGGTCGGATTTATTGAGGACGATGACGTCGCAGAATTCGATCTGGTCGATGAGGAGGTCGGTGACGGTGCGGGAGTCGGTGTTGTCGAGGGATTGGCCGCGGGTGGAGAGGTCGTCGGCGTGGTTGAAGTCGTCTGGGAAGTTGAGGGCATCGACGACGGTGACCATGGTGTCGAGGCGGGCGAGGTCGCCGAGGCGAGTGCCGTTGGAGTCTGCGAAGGTGAAGGTTTCTGCGACTGGGAGGGGTTCGCTGATGCCAGTGGATTCGATGAGGAGGTAGTCGAAGCGGTTTTCTGCGGCGAGGTTGCGGATTTCGACGAGGAGGTCTTCGCGGAGAGTGCAGCAGATGCAGCCGTTGGAGAGTTCGACGAGTTTTTCGTCGGTGCGGCTGAGAGCGGCGTGGCCTGAGGAGACGAGGGCGGCGTCGATATTGACCTCGCTCATGTCGTTGACGATGACGGCGACTTTGAGGTTCTGGCGGTTGGCGAGGATGTGGTTGAGGAGCGTGGTTTTGCCTGCGCCGAGGAAGCCGGAGAGGACGGTGACGGGGATGCGGGGGTCGCTGAGGGAGGGCGAGGCGGCGTGGAGCATTGCAAAAGAATTGCAATAAAGAACGGTGCGAGGCAAGTGGAATTGCAATTGGATTGCAGTTGTGGGGATGGGAGGAAGAGAGGGATTGTGGTGGCGGAGGATGGGATGGGAGGGCAGAGTGAGGGGATGAGCGAGAAAGTGCAGCGAGTTAGGTGGGGCTGGGGCCTTGGGCTTCGGTTGGTGGTGGCTGTGGGTGGGGTGATGGTGGGAGGGTGTGCGGGTGTTGGGGAGAATGCGCCGTTGAAGGGAGTGGCGATGCCGCGGGAGGTGACCTTCTGGCAGCCGTGGTTGCTGTACACGCATCGTGCGCCGTATCGGGCGCTGCATGTGGAGGTGGATTGTGTGGAGGGGACGGAGCCTGAGGGGGCGTGGCTGGATCAGGTGAAGCGGTTTCTGGAGACGCAGTGTGACAAGCCGGGAGGGGTGACGGTGCGGTTGGACGACCGGATCGGGCGCGGGGAGGCGGCGGAGTCGAGTTCAGCGGCGCTGGCGTTGCGGCACATTGACGGGCCGCCGGGTGGGGAGGCGTTCATGTATGTGCTGTATTATGATAGCGGGTTGAACCGGAAGCTGAAGGCGGCGAATCCGCAGGCGATTGCGTTTCCCTATCCGTGTGCGGTGTTTGTGGATCGGGCGTACAACCAGAAGGGGTTTGGGGACAACGTGGGCGGGGAGGTGCTGCTGCACGAGATCGGGCACCTTGTGGGGACGGCGCGGTCATTCAATCATGGGGACGGGGCGCACTGTCGGAAGAAGAACTGCATCATGAACGAAGCGTTCGAGTATCATCCGCAGCGGAAGTGGGTGAGTGGGAAGTTCACGCCGCAGCAGGAGTTTTGTGAGGATTGCCTGCTGGATCTGGAGCGGTGGCGGGCGCAGGTGCCGGCGGCTGGGTTGAGGTTTGACGGGCCGCTGCTGGTGAGGCGTGAGGTGGGGTATCAGGTGTATGCGTTGCCGCATGCGATTCATCTGCATGCGGGGCCTGCGGCGACGGTGAAGCGTGAGGAAGTGCTGGCGTTTCTGAGGGCGGCGGCGTTGGGGCGTGGGGGGCCGGTGGATGGGGTGACGGTGAGCGGGTCGGCGGTAGGGCCGGAGGAGGAAGTGGCGGTCGGGCTGGCGGCGGCGGCGATGGATCCGGCTGGGCCTGTGAAATCGGCGGCTGCCGCGCTTGACAGACAGATTCGGAAGCAGAAGGCGGCAAGCGTCCCAGCGGCGGGAGTGATTCCCGGCCTGATCCCAGCATCTCCCCCCTCATGAATTCATCTAACGAAACTGTGCGTCCTGTGAAGCAGGAGAATCCGCTGCTGAATCTGCTGCTGAACGTGCTGCTCCCGGTGACGGTGCTGAGCATGTGCAGCAAGGAACCGGGGCCTGGAGCGCCGATCTATGCGCTGGGGCCGAAGTGGGCCCTGGTGGTGGCGGTGCTGCTGCCGATCGGGTATTTTGTGTGGGATTACAGCCAGCGGCGGAAGGTGAACACCTTTTCGATCATTGGGTTGCTGAGTGTGATGTTCAGCGGCGGGCTGGGGTTGATGGATCTGAGTGCGCAGGCGTTTGCTGTGAAGGAGGCGTCGATGCCGCTGATTCTGGCGGGATTGATCTGGTGGACGGGTCGGGGGAAGAAGCCGCTGGTTAGGGAGATGCTGATGAATCCTGACATGATGGATGTGGGGAAGGTGGAGCGTGCGATCGAGGCGCACGGGGCTCGGGAGGCGTTTGACGGGCTGATCCGGAGCAGTACGTGGCTTTTGATAGGGTCGATGCTGCTGAGTGCGGTGCTGAACTATTTTCTGGCGTTGTATTTTCTGAATGGGAAAGTGCCGGGGACGACGGAGTTCACGGAGGGGATTGGGAAAGTGTCGGCGTGGGGGTGGGTGGTGATCGGGGTGCCGAGTGCTGGCTTGACGGTGTGGGCGATGATCCGGTTGTTCCGCGGGTTGAAGCAGCTGACGGGGATGGAGAGCGATGACTTCATGCTGCCGAGGTGAGGGGGAAGTGAGAAGTTAGAAGTGAGAAGTGAGAAGTGAGAAGTGAGAAGGGAGAAGGGAGAAGGGAGAAGTGAGAAGGGAGAAGGGAGAAGGGAGAAGGGAGAAGGGAGAAGAGGGGCTGGGGCTGGTTAGGAGAGTGGTGAGGTGAGGGTGTGAATGAAAAGCCCCCGCAACTGTGAGGTTGCGGGGGCTTGCCTTATTCCTGCGGGTTCGGGTGGGACCGGGAGGAGTCAGATTTTTCCGAGTGACCAGCCCTCGCGGTAGGGTTGGCTGACGAGTTTGGCGGCGTCCGGGTCACCGGAGAGGACGCCTGCTTTTTCGTCCCATGAGAGGGTTTTGTCTGGGAAGCGGACGGCGATGGTGCCGAGGAGAGCGGCGGTGGTGAGGGGGACGGCGTAGTCGAAGTGGCTGGTGGTTTTGCCTTCGCCGAGGCAGGCGAGGACGAAGGACGTGTAGTGTTCCTGGGGGCTGCCGGGCTCCATTTTCTTGCGGAGTTCCGGGGGTTTGCCTGGGCGGAGGAGTTGTGGGCGTGAGCCGAAGTGGACGATGAGGAGGGTAGCGTCTTCGCCGACGATGGCGGCCCCGTTGCCGGGGAGTTCGCGGTTTTCCATGCCTGGGATTTTCGAGGCTTCGGGTTTTTTGCCGCCGTCGTACCAGTGGAGCGGGAGGGTTTTGCCTGCGGTCATGTCTGTGCCTGCGAAGATGTATTCGAAGATTTCCCATGCTGGCCAGCTGTCGGCGCGGCGTTTGGGGTCATTGCGCCATGCGTCTTCTGCGGCGGTGCAGCGGACGGAGAGAGGGGAGTCGAGCCCGATGGCCTTGAAGGGCGTGTCCATGATGTGGCAGGCGAAGTCGGCGATGGCACCGCCGCCGAAGTCCTGCCAGCCGCGCCAGTTGAAGGGGTGGTAGATGCCGTTGCGGTAGGGTCGGGCGGGAGCGCCGCCGAGCCAGAGGTCCCATGAGAGGCCTTCGGGGATGGTTTCTTCGCCGTCTGGGCGAGGGGATTGGGCGAAGGTTGCGCCGGACCAGCAGTGGACCTCTTTGACTTTACCGATGGCGCCTTCTTTGACCATCTGGACGGCGGTGCGGTATTCGCTGCTGCTTTGGATCTGGTTGCCCATCTGGGTGACGACGCCGGCCTCGCGAGCGGCGGAGCGGAGGGCGCGGGCTTCCTCGATGGTGCGGGTGAGGGGCTTCTGGCAGTAGACGTGTTTTTTGCGACGGAGGGCCTCCATGGCGACGAGGGCGTGCATGTGGTCCGGGACGGTGATGTTGACGCTTTCGAACTTGTCGCTCTCGTTGCGGAAGAGCTCGCGCCAGTCCTGGTAGATTTTGGCGTTGGGGAATTTCTGTCTGGTGGCGGCGTGGTTGCGTTTATCGACATCTGCGATGGCGACGACGTCGAGACGGCCGGAGCCCATGAGGGCGTCGATGTCGGAGGCGGCCTGGCCGGTGATGCCGATGGCGGCGTGGGCGAGGCGTTTGGAGGGAGGGTCGGCCCAGACGCGTGCTGGGAGGATGAGAGGAGCGGCCGCGAGGGCGGCGACGCGTTTGAGAGTGCGGCGACGGTTCATCATGTGCTGACGCAGAACGTGCGGGCACGGGTGAAGCTGTCATCCGATTGGGGCGTGATTACGGTTCGGTGGCTCTGAGGCGGAGGAAGCGGCGGGTGCCGGGGGTGATGGGAGAGGAGTCGCTGATGACGACGTCGATGCGGTCGGTGAGCGTGGCGGCGGAGAGGACGCGCGGGTGGGAGAGGCCGTCCAAGGAATTCCAGATGGGGTTCCATGGGCCGGAGGTGGAGGAAGCGGCCTCGACCTGATAGCGGAGATTGCCAGCGAAGCGGCGGATGGGGAAGGCGAGGGCGAGGTGGGAGGCTCCGGAGATGGAGGTGGTGCCGGGAGTGGGGAGGGAGGATTGGTTGGGGGAGCGTGGGTCGGTGAGGAAGGCGAATTCGAGGAGATTGGAGCGGTTGTCGCGGTCCGGGTCGGAGTCCGGGAGGGCGTCATTGCCTGAGAAGTTCTGGGAGGCGAGCCATGGGGCGAACGACTGTTCGACGGTGGCGGTGAAGGATCGGGAGATGGATTGGTTGTCGAGGTCTGTGGCGGTGACGGTGATGAGGGCGGTGCCTGGGCCTGTGGGGTTGAGGAGGAGATTGCCGTCGGTGATGGAGGCGGAGCAGATTTCGGGGTTGGCGCTGGAGGCGGCGAAGGAGAGTGGGGAGACGGGGCCTGCGGAGAGGACCTTGACGAGGGAGGCGGGGTCGAAGGCGGGAGGGGGTGGGTTGGTGACCGGGCAGTCGGTGAGGACCCCGTTGGTGGAGGCGTAGCTTCTGATGGGGAGGGCGGCGATGGCGTCGGCGACGGCCATGCCATTGCCGGCGACGCGGGCGAAGACGGTGAAGCCCTCGTTCTGGTTGTTGAGGTTGGCGGCGTTGTTGGCGAGACTGATGAAGAACTCGCTGGTGGCGGAGTTAGGGTCCGAGCCGAGTTTGGCCATGGCGACGGTGCCGCGGGCGTTGGTGATTTCGGGTTCGTTGACGACGGCGGGCTGGCGGGAGATGGAGGGAGCGCCTGCTGCGGCTTTGTAGCCGCCGCCCTGGAGGACGAAGTTGGGGATGCTGCGGTGGATGATGGAGTTGGTGTAGTCGCCGCGGGAGATGTAGCCGAGGAAGTTGGTGACGGTGGCGGGTGCGGCGTCTGGGAAGTAGGCGAAGTCGATGGTGCCGGTGTTGAAGACGACGCGGGAGGCCTGGGTGACGTCGGGGTCGGAGAAGAAAGAAGCCAGGCTTACGGGAGCTGGGGTGGAGCCGAAGGCGAGGGCGCGGTCCGGGAGCTGGGAGGTGGCGACTGGGGCGGCGAGGGCCGGGACGGGGCGGAAGACATTGATGCGGAACTTCTGATTGGCGATGATGCCGTTGCTGAAGGTGACCGTGATGTTGATGGGCGAGCGGGAAGTGGTGGTGGGGGTCCCGGTGATGAGACCGGTGGTGGGGTTGAGGGAGAGCCATGCGGGGAGGCCCGAGGCGGCGATGCTGGCGATGGTTGCGCCTGGGCAGGAGGCGACGATCTGGTGGGAGACGGGGGTGTTGACGAGACCGGAGATGTAGACGGCGCTGGAGATGCGCGGGGGGGCGGTGATGGTGAAGATGTTAGAAAACGAAGAGCCCGAGGCGTTGTAGGCTTCGACCTGCCATTCGAAGACTGTGCAGGCGGGCCATGAAGTGAGGACGTCGGCGTAGGAAGTGACGTTGGGATTGACTCTGGTGAAGTCGGAGAAAGCGCCTGAGGAACCGACGCGGTAGGTGAGGTAGAAGCCTTCTTCGTCGGAGGAATTATCGGACCATGAGAGGGCGAGGTCGGCGTCCTTCCATGTGAGCTGGAAGTTGGAGGGGGCGGCGGGAGGGGCTGCGAGGACGGCGGGGGCCGTGGTGAGGAAGAGGGCGGCGCAGAGCGAGCGGCGGAGCGGGAGGCGGCTGGGATTCACGCTGAAGGGGATAGCATCGGGGCGGGGCGTTTGCCAAGTCCGGAAAGCGGTGGGTGGGGGGTAAGGGGTGGATGGGGGGGGCGAGGTGGGCGGGGGTGAAGACGCCGGAGAGGGGTATGCAGCGAGGTCTCGATCTGCGGCAATGGATTGATTTTCGGGCCGTCGAAAATGATCCGGATTACGTCCGCCGTGTAGTGGTCGAGTGCGATGAAGTTCGGGAGGTGATTCATTATCTGAAAATCGAGCGTGTGTTTTCAGTTGGTGAATTGAATTCCGAACCGCGCCCGATCCAGCCTCATAGGGCGTCCCTTTAAGCAGGGTCACCGGCACCGGCAACCTCTCCGTCAGCCGTCGGAATCCGGCCGCGCGAATTCATCAGACAGCTACATGCAACCCGTGCACGGTTCCTCCCTCCCTGTCGAACCGGTCCTGAATGATGCTATAAAACCGGTCATCTTGCTTTTCCCACTTCCGGAATAGCGCAAATGCCACAAGATCTGCGAGTTGAATCAAACGAGACGCCCGGCTATCGATGAAGACCGGAACTTCGCTCAGGTTTCTGAGTACGCCCCACTGGTGCCCCAAGGTGCGAAAATTGTGCGCAAGCTTCTGAAGGGACGCCTCATGAGAGGATTTGTCGAAAAGAATCAGCCCCCGCTGAGTGTCGTGGCGTTTGTGCAGTCTTCCAAGATAACGATCAAACCGGCTGGTTATCTGCTCGAAGGCATACTCCACCGGATCCCGCGGGGAGACTGCGGCTTTTTTCACCACCGCAGCGAATAGGCGGTTTCCGGGGTGGGAAGCAGTCAGGCACGTAAGGGCGTCTTTCATCGCTTGTTCACGCAGCCCCCGGTCATGCATCTTCCATCCACCGCGCCCCTGAAGCATGGGTGAACCGTGCAGTTCCACGTCTCCCGGATTCGCCGGATCAAACCGCGCCGCAATCTGATCCAGTTCATTGGCAATCCACCAAGTTTGCCGCTCATACAGACTGACTCCGGCCAGAACAAAATACTGTTGAAGCGGATCTGCGGTATGGCCGGATTCGTCGACGTAAAGCAAGTACATAAAAAAACAGCCAAGGAAGGACTTTGCCTTCACGGCCTGCATGGGCGGGCCTCTTGACTGTGCTAGATGATACCAGCCTGCTCCGCCCCGTCAAACTGGATTTCAAGTGCCGGTGCCATGGCGTTTCTTCTAGGCGCCCGGCTGCTATTTCGGGCTGAGAAGGTCGTCGGATCCGGGAAATTCTTCCCAATCTTCTGGTTCGAAGGCTGGGTCTTCGAGGGTGCAGCCGGGAGCGAGCGTCATGGTGCCGACGCCGCTACCGATCCAGTCGGCGATGGTGCCGGTCGGTTCTGGTTCTGGGGGGGTGATGATGGCAATGACTTTGCCATCGCGGGTGAGTTCGATGGTGAGATCGCCACTTTCCACGAGGGCGAGGTCCGCGTCCGGATGGGCGGTAAACTCGCTGACGGGGATAGTGCGGGTGCTCATGGGGTGGACTGTAGGCTGGAGGGACTGAGGCGTCAATTTCCGGAGATGAGCTTGAGTGGAATGGCGTGGTGGGGGTGGGTCAGCGGCGGATGGGGGTGGCGAAGTGTGCGGCGACGACGGCGAGGGTGAAGACACCGGAGAGGGGCATGAGGATGGCGGCGAGGAGCGGGTTCATGAGGCCTGCGAGGCAGAGGCCTGCGGCGGCGATGTTGTAGGTGACGGCGAAGGCGGCGACGCGGTGGACGGCTTTGGCGCGGAGTTTGGCGGTATCGAGGAGGGTGGTGAGGAATTTGAGACTGCGGCCGAGGAAGTAGAAGTCGGCTTTGGTTTCGAGGAGGCCTTTATCGACGACTGGGGTGCCGGTGCAGGAGGCGGCGGAGAAGGCGAGAGAATCGTTCATGCCGTCGCCGATGTAGAGCGTGTCGCCGCGGTCGAGGGAGCGGACGACCTGTTCTTTTTCGGTGGGGGTGAGTGAGGCGTGGGAGTTCTGTGGTGGGATGTCGAGTTCTGCGGCGAGGGAGCGGACTTTTTCGGGACGGTCGCCGCTGAGGAGGAAGAGGGAGAAGCCGGATTTCTGGAGGAAGGCGGCCTGGCTGACGGCGTCGGGGCGGACGGCGTCGCGGAAGCGGAGGGCGGCGAGAGGGATGCCGTCGCAGGCGAAGACGGCGTCGGTGCGGGAGTTGGGAGGGGCAGGTGCGAGCCAGTCGGGTCGGCCGAGGGACCAGCGAGCGCCGTGGGCGTCGGTGAACCAGACCCCCATGCCGGGGATTTCGTTGACTTCCGAGTTGGGGATGGGGTCGAGACGGCCGGAGTTGCCGAGGGATTCGGTGATGCTGCGGCTGACTGGGTGGAGACTGTCGAACGTTAGTGTGAGGAGGGCTCTGCGGGCATCTGGTTTGAGGGAGGCGAGGGCGTCGGGGTTTTCGAGGACCGGGTTTTCGAGGGTTAGGGTGCCGGTTTTGTCGAAAAGGATTTTTCTGACGCGGAGGAGACGAGGCCAGAAGACTGAGCGGCGGACGAAGACCCCGCGGCGTTCCATGCGGGCGGCGGCGAGGTCGTCGGCGAGAGGGATGGCGACGCCGAGGGCGCAGGGGCAGGAGACAACGAGGACGGAGATCATGACCTGGAGGGCGCGGGCGGGGTCGCCGGAGAGGATCCACCATGAGGCGAAGCCGGTGATGGCGAGGACGATGACGATGGCGATGTAGGCGGAGAGGATGCGATTGAGGAGAGGGTGTCGTGCTTCTTCCTCACGGGATTCGCGGAGACGGCGGAAGAGGGAAGCGTCCCATGTTTCGAGGGCTTCGAGGACGAGGGGGGTGCGGCCGATGTTGAGACTGCCTGCGGCGATGCGGCCGCCTGGGGTGATGTGGCGTGGTTCGGCTTCGCCGTTGATGGATTCGAGACTGACGGTGCCGTCGTCTTCGATGAGACGGGAGGCGACGGGGATGACCTGGCCGGGAGGTGATAGGAAGCGAGTGCCTGGGGTGATGGAGGCGAGCGGGAGCGGTTTGCCTTCGGGGTCGCGGATGGAGTTAGGGTCGAGGGCTTCGCCGAGGAGACGCCCGCGATTGCGATCGACGGCGGCGGACTGGAGACGGCGGCCGGCGAGCATGAGGAAGGTGAAGACGGCGACGAAGTCGAAGTAGAGGAGAGAGTCGGAATTGAGGAGCCAGCCGGCGATGGAGCCGAGGTAGGCGGCGACGATGCCGGCGGCGATGGGGAGGTCGATGTGGAGGACCCCGCAGCGGAGCCCGCGGATGGCGCGGCCGATGAAGTAGGAGCCGCCGGTGAGGACGGCGAGGGTGGCGCAGACGCCTGCGGCCATGGTGAAGATGCCTGCGAGGGCGAAGTCCTGTTCCATGCCGAGGTAGCGCGGGAGGGAGAAGGCCATGGCGTTCATGGCGAAGGCACCGCAGAGCCCGGTGCGGCCGCTGAATTCGTTCGTGACGGTGTTTTCCGCGCCGACGGGGCCGAGGAGATAGCCGAACTGGCGGACGGAGTCGGCGAAGGCAGCGAGGTCGCAGTGACCGGGGTTCCATTCGAGTCGGATGCGGCCTGGGTGGGCGCGGACGCTGGCGCGGAGGGCTCCGGGGGTGCGGAGGAAGACCCGTTCGAGGAGCCAGACGCAGCCGACGCAGGAGATGCCCTGGACGGCGAGGTCGAGGGAGGCCGCGCCGTTGGAGGCGGCGAGTTCGGCGGCGTGGGCGGATTCGGTTAGCCATGTGTAGTCGCGTTTCTGGAAGGCGACGGATTTGACAGGGGCGGTGACTTTTGCGCCTTTGAGATTGTAGTACTGGTCGAAGCCGCTGTCGTGGATGAGTTGGTGGACGAAGGAGCAGCCGCCGCAGCAGAATTCGTCTGCTGGTTCGAGGGGATCGAAGTGGGTGCCGCAGTGTTTGCAGAGTTGGTCGGCGGCGGTTTTCATGGGTTAGGGGCGGTGGGGGTGGGAGCGTTTTTTTCGGCGTCGCAGAACGGGCAGGAGGCTTCGGGGACGGAGCCTTCCGGGAGCGGGGGCTGGGCGGCGTTGGCAGGGAGGGTGGGCCAGAGCCGGAGGGTGATCATGACGGCACCGGTTAGGGCGACGGCGCGGCGGACGCGGGCCATGGCGGTGGGGCTGAGGCGGTGCTGCCAGATGTGGAATTTGTGCTGGGCGTACCAGAGGAGGGGGACGGTGCCGAGGGCGAACGCGAGCATGAATTCAGCGCCGCGGATGGCGGAGCCGCTGACGAGGGCGATGCCTGCCATGAGGTAGAGAGGGCTGCAGGGCATGAGGGGAGTGGCGAGGCCGAGGGCTAGAGAGCCTTTACGGGCGGGGATTCGGGCCATGCGGAGGCGGGTGCGGGCGGACCATTTGCGGAGGAAGGCCGGGCGCGGGAGTCTGACGTGGAGGCCGAGCGCGATGGCCAGGAGGACGGCGGCGAGGAGCCATGGGAGGACCATGACTGGGGAGTTAGAGATTTTCTCGAGGGGCCAGCGGCCGAGGGCACCTGCGGTGGCACCGAGGAGCGTGTAGGAGAGCATGCGGCCGGAGTGATAGAGGGTTGCGGCTTTGAGTTGTTCGTCCTCGCCGTCTTTGAGTGACATGAGGCTGCAGGCGACGGGGCCGCACATGCCTGCGCAGTGGAGGCTGGTGGCGAGGCCGGCGACGAAGGCACCGGCGGCGGTGTTGACGGATTCAATGAGCGGCATGGGAGCGGGCGGTGGGGACGTCGATGTTTTCGGGGGTGTGGTGGGAGGCCCAGACGACGAAGCTGATCCACCATGCGACGAAGAGGACCTTGACGGCGACGATGATGAGCCAGGGGCGCTGACGGATGAGGGCTTTCATGGGTTGGGGGAGTCGGGTGATAGAGTTAGGGTATTCAGTTTTTCATGCCGGCCATGGCGGCTGGGTCGGGGCCGAGGAATTCGATGTCCTTGCGGATGACATCGCCGCCGTTTTCGGGACGGGCCTCGATGTGGAATTTGAACGGCCCGTGGTAGTCGGCCTGGCTGATCGAGAACATGAGGGTTTTCTGGATTTCCTTCTGGGGTTCCAGGCTAACTGATTCTTCCATGCCGGAGACGGAGAGACCGTGGGGGGCTTCTTCGGTGCTGAGCGTGTAGACGTGGGGTTTTTCGTCTTTGCTCATGAGTCGGAGGATGAACTGATTGCGGACGGTGCCGTGGTCGGTCATGTAGGGCATGCCGCGCATGCGGACGAGGCTCATCTCGAAGGAGTGGACGCGGGTCATGGCCCATGTGGCGACGGAAGCGCCGAGGAGCATGAGAGCGGAGTAGAGGATGATGCGGGGGCGGACGATGCGGCGTTTCTTGCCGGCGAGACCGTTGAGGGAGTCGTAGCGGACGAGGCCTTTGGGGCGCTGGAGTTTGGCCATGATGTCGTCGCAGGCGTCGACGCAGGCGGCGCAGCCGATGCATTCCATCTGGAGGCCGTTGCGGATGTCGATGCCTGTCGGGCAGACCTGGACGCAGCGGCGGCAGTCGATGCAGTGGCCGTTGGAGGGTTCGGAGGCTTTGCCGCGGGGTTCGCCGCGGGATTTGTCGTAGCCGATGTTGAGCGTGTCGTCGTCGGTTAGGGCGGATTGGAGCCTGCCGTAGGGGCACATGATGACGCAGAACTGTTCACGGAACCAACTGAAGCAGAAGTAGAGGACGCCGGTGAGGGCCATGACACCGAGGAAGACGGAGAAGTGTTTTTCCGGGCTCTGGTGCATCCAGCCGTAGAGATTCTGGAGGGAGATGAAGTAGCTGAGGAAGATGTGGGCGATGGCGCCGGCGCAGAGGAGGAAGAGGGCGTGTTTGAGGGTGCGTTTGAAGAGTTTGGCGGGGCCCCATGGGGCGGCGTCGAGTTGTTTGCGGGCGGTGGCGTCGCCTTCGATCCAGCGTTCGATGCGGCGGAAGACGTGGTCGAGGAAGACGGTGTAGGGGCAGGCCCAGCCGCACCAGAGACGGCCGAGGAGAGCGGTAATGAAGAAGAGAGCGAAGCCGAGGCCGCTGATGACGAAGAAGAGGAGCCAGACGTCCTGGACGAGGAGGGTGAGGCCGAGGAGGTGGAATCGGCGGTTTTCGATGTCGAGGAAGACGGCGGGGTGGCCGTTGATGGGGATCCAGGGGAGGAGGATGTAGACCGCGATGAGGAGGATGCCGGCGAGGCGGCGTGCGAGGGTGAAGCGGCCGTGGACGTCGGCTGGGTGGAGGAAGAAGCGCGAACCATCGGAGTTGATGGTGGTGACGGAGTCGAGGTTCGGGCGTTTGGGGATGGTGGCCATGGCGGTTTGGGCGGACGGGCCATGACCGGAGGTCCGGTGATGGCATGGTCTGGTAGGCCGGGCCGGGGCGAGGGGCTACGCATCCCCTGGGGAGTGCTGCGCAGATTCTACGTGGGGGCGGGAGGGAAGATTGAGGTTGTTGCGGGGCGGGAATTCAGGACAGGTGGGGTTATGGGTACCTTGTTTGCGAAGAAGAGAGGTGAGTGGGTTCGGGTGCGTCGTGTGGCGGCGGCATTGGTGGCGGTGCTGACGGCGGGTTTGCTGAGTGGGTGCGGGGTGTATGGAGCGGCGATGACGCGGAGTCAGCGGGTGCTGAGAGAGCGGAGGGGGCCTAGTCTAGCGGAACTGGAGCGTGCGGAGCCTGAGCGGGGGCGGACGATTCGGAAGGCGGTGAGCCGGACTGGGTTGCTGCTGGAGCATGCGAAGGAGGCCAGCGTTTCGGGGTCTTTGACCGAGCATGAGATGAAGATGGAGGTGAGTTGGAAGAATGAGGCGAGGGGCGCGCTGAGTGCGGCGGTGCCGATCACGCGGGACGGGTATTTTCTGACGGCGGCGCATTGTGTGAATATGGAATCGCTGACCCTGGTGGCGTTTGATGCGAAGCGGAAGCTGGTGAGTTTACCGGCGCGGGTGGTGTGGAAGGGGGAGGAGGCTGATCTGGCGCTGGTGCATGTGGCGATGCGGCCGCTGGAGCCGTTCAGAGTGGCGGATGGGAGTGTGCTTGCGGCTGGAACCCGAGTGGTGATTGCGGGTTGGTCTGGAGCGATCAAGAACACAGCGCCGCCGCTGGCGGCGGGCCGGGTGGGGCGGGTATCCGGGTGGCGTCGGGAGAAGTCTGGTGCGGTGTGGTGCGAGGTGGAGCACGACGCACCGCTCAATCAGGGAGACAGTGGGGGGCCGCTGCTGACGCTGGATGGCGGGCTGGTGGGGATCAACAGCCAGCTGGGGTTTGAGTTTGGCGGGATGTGGCGGGCGCTGTTAGGGATAGCGGGGCCCCTTGATCAGCCGTTTGCGGGGTACAACGGGCTGGCGATTTGTCCCGATGCGGGATGGATCATGCGGATGGTGGCGGCCGACCGGGCGGTGGAGCGGTGAGGTGAATCGAATGTGAACGCCGGAGCGAGGTTCATCAGGGAGGCCACCATTTGGAATCAGGCATGTCCTGAGTTGTGATAACGGCGTCGAATCGGAAGATGGTGAGTGTTTGTTATGGGAGCAGGCACGAGTTCCTGTTGAATCATCTATTAGAATCAAATGCCATTTCCGACAATAAAATCAGAGCGAATGGCGAGCGGGCTTGTACAGAATGCATCATGGTGGAGTAGGCTGCGGTGGCTTACCGCGTGCGGGGGTGCAATCGTTGCCGGGTGCCTCCGAAGTGAAGGGTCATTGATGGGATCGATTGACGATGTGGGCGTCACGGGGAAGCTGCAGGTGGCGAGGGGCATGCGGATTGCGGGAGAAGGGGAATCGGGCTGGTCGCGGGCAGGAGGATCGACGCAAGCTACCGGAGGGGGTGAGGTGGAGGTTACCGGTGCCAAGCTGGATCGAGCATCCGGGTTTCGAGGGTGCCTGATCGTGTCGGTCGAGTTCCTGTCGAGCAGTGTACGATCTCCGGCATTCTGTGTGGGAAGCGTGGAGGGAGTGCAGGATGAAAGTGCCGAAGGGTCGTTCCCGATTCGGCTGTTGAATGTCAGAAGTGATCGGTCTCTGGGATCAGTATCAGGAGAGACTGAGCACCGTGGAAGCAGGCCTTGGCCATCGAGTGCGGTCGATGCGATGAATGACGAGTTGCGCGGATACAGGGTCGTGCCGGGAAGGAATTCAGCACATGAAATGGTGTGGAAAAGACAGGTTTCAGGTGGATCGGACTTTGCTGGATCCGATGATTTGGATCTGCCCTTCGGTGAGGCTGCGGTTTCCCGACTGCGCGAGCCCCGGCGCGTCACATGGCCGATCGGCGCATTCGGGATGCTTATACTTCTGCGTAGGCGAAGGTCTCCGGGGGCGATCAGTGCTGCATCGGGGTGCGAGGGAATATTGTCAGGATCGGAGGTGGTCCGCGGTGGCAGGCAACACAGCGACGCCGATGGCGGGGGGGTGGATAGGGCAGGTGAGCGGGTGGCGGCGTGTCCGGATGCGGGATGGATTGCTTGATTGGTGGCGGCTGACCGTGCGGTGGAGCGGTAAGGGGCGCGGCGCGGGAGGGGATGAGGCAGTTTGACCATGGGGGATTCCTTTATTCGAAATCGGGTACGCCCTTAATTGCGCGATGAGCGTGCAACTGCCATAGAATGAGTGATTGGCATGCTGAGGACGCATCCATGCTACGCAGAGGGGGGAAGGCGTCTCTAATGCATGCGGATTGAAAGATGACAGCGAATGGGTGAATTAAACCAGGAGATTAAATGAACTTATCGTATCCGGACCTTGTGGAGACATTTTTTGCTGTCGGGCTAGCGATTGCGGGGGTGAAGGTATTTCTGATGGGGTTTGAGTGGATCGGTGGGCTGGTGGTGACGGGGGCGTTGTTTCTTGGGCTGGGAATATGGCATGAGACGCATCCGAGAGAGCCGGTGCCGTGGAAGACGGTATTCTTTGCGATAGGGCACCTGCTGCATGTGGCTGGGTTCATCATACTACTGTTCAAGATTGAGGAAGGTGCGAGACGCAGCCTGATGACTGCGAGAGCGCCTTTAAAGAACCGGCCGGTGGTGGCGCGGAGGGGGCGGGATGGATCGGGCGACGGAGTGGTGGCATTGCTGAGGGATGAAATTGCGGAGCCCAAGAGGTCCGGGGAGTCGCGCGCCGGGGTAATGACGGCGGCGCTTCAGGAATTGATAGTGCTCTTCACTTCGAGTGGCGGGGTGCGGCAGACGTGGAGTGCTGGGGGTGCGGGTGGGACGGCTTGTACGCCGATGAGGATGCACGAAGAGACCTTTGTTGCGGAGAGTACGGGAGAGGGGAATGGGTCTGGTCTGGTTCTGCAGGTGAGTTGTGAGGCGAAGCAGACGACCGATGTGATGCGGATTGCCCGGGGGGCGACAGTCTGCTGAGGAGATGCGGGTGCGATGCCTGGGTGGAGACAGATCACTATTCAAAAACAATGAAAATCATCAATTCAATGACACCGCTGGACATTGCAGAGATACTGGGTGGCATGGCGCTGATCTGGGCGGCGGCGCGGCTGTTTCTGATAGGATACCGGGGGACGGGGACGCTGATACTGACGGCAGCGTTGCTGCTGCTGGCCGGGTTGGCGTACGGAGTGCCGGGAGAAGGGAGCGAGGAGGCCTGGCAGCAGGCGGCTGAGGCGAAGGCGCTGCTGACATCGGGCGGACACCTGTTTCTGGTTGGGGGGGTGAGCGGCCTGCTGGTGGCGCTGCAGCGGAGACGCCGGAGATTGATCGGCGGGTCCTGATAGGATGTGAAGGATGCGGTGCTGGTGGGAGGCGCAGCGGAGCGGGGTGGTCAGTCGCGCGGGTCGAGGTAATGGCGGGCGAGAGCGGAATAATCTTCGTCGCCATGGCCACCGGCTTCGAGGCCGGCCATGCAGGCGGCGGCGGCGGTGAGGACGGGGACTTCCATGCCGCCGTGGCCTGCGAGGGCGAGGGCGTAGCGGGCGTCTTTGAGCATGTTTTTGAGGGAGAAGTGGGGCGTGTAGTCGCCGGCGATCATGGCTGGGAGTTTCATGCGCACGAGGCCTGAGCAGTTGGCATTAACATCCATGGCTTCGCGGAATTTATCGAGGGGGATGCCTTGGGAGGCGACGACGCCGAGGGCTTCGGAGAGGGCCTGAACGGTGACGGCGGAGACCATGTTAGTGGCGATTTTGAGGATGGTGGCGGAGCCGATGTCGCCGGTGGTGAGGATTTGTTTACCGGAGGCTTCGAGGATGGGGCGGACTCGTTCGATGACCTTGGGTGAGCCGCCTGCGTAGTAGGTGAGTTGGCCGTCGGCGGCGGCGTCGCGGGAGCCGGTGAAGGGGGCGTCGAGGAAGTCGGCACCGGATTTTTTGATGATTTTGGCGGCTTCGCGGGTGGCGGCGAGGGAGACGGTGGCGGAGTTGACGACGGTTTTGCCTTTGGAGAGGGCGGGGAGCATGGCGTCGATGACTTCCTTGAGGGCTTTGGCGTCGCGGACGAAGATCTGGATGATGTCGGATGCGGCCGCGAGGGCAGCGGGGTCTGGGCACCAGCCTTCGAGATCGGAGCGTTCCGTGCGGTTCCAGACGTGGACGGAGAAGCCGCGGGAGCGAAGGCTGGAGGCGACGCGGCTGCCGATGATGCCCATGCCGGCTATGCCGACGGAAGGAGAGGAGGGAACGGTCATGGGGGCGGATACGGCTGACGGAGGAGCGGCGCAAGGGGGGCGGGGGATTGATCTGCAGCTTCGGTGGAAACGGAGGGTCGGAGTGTGGATTGAGAGGAATTCCCCGGCGGGTTTGGCGGGGGCAGTGAACGGACGGGTTCCTGCGGGGGGACGCAGGATTGAGCGGATGGCGGCTCAGCAATTACTCAGATAGTCGACCCATGTTTCTGAGTGCTGGTCCCTTACGAGGTTGTATTTCCGGCGGATTCTGAAGGGGATGGTGGTGCCGTCGTCTTTGATGAAGCGGCCCTCGATGAGGAGGGTGAATGGTTCGTCGCGGTTGATGGTGCGGGGGATTTCAGCCTCGATTCGGCGGGGCTTTGCCTTGACGACGGAGCCGTCAGGTTTGCGGTCGGTGTATTCGTAGATAAAGTGGTTGAAGCGCATGGGGAGCTTGAGTGCGGCGGTGCCGGGATCGGTGGTGCCATCGGCATAGGTAACGGTGACCTTTGTGAACTCGATGGAGGCGACGACGGGAGCTTTATCCATGTAATAGAGTGCGATGATGTCGTAGGGTTTATTGCTTTTGATGAGTCCGCCCCAGGTGGCCGTGGATTCGTTGGTATCGATGACGATGTCGGGAACTGGTTTTCTGGTGGCGGGTTTTCCGCCGACGGGATTGAATGACACTCGGTCGTACCGGGTACTGCAGGAGGGCAGGAGTAGGCAGGATGCGAGGAGGAGGGAGAATGAGGTGACTGTTTTCGTGTTCATGGTGGTGGGGATGGGGCTACCATGCTGGTTCTGACTCGAGGTGCTCGCGGTAGCGGGCGAGTTGTTTTTCGTCGAGGATGTTCTGGAGGGTGGAGAGATCGCGGGCGATGCGGTCTGCTTTGATGGTGGCGGACGATTGTCGGAGTTGGGGACTGTCGATGTCGAGAGTGGCGTGGGGATTGGAGGTCAGTTGATTGGCGAGATTGGTGAGGCCGCGGATGCTGGAGGGATCGACGTCGGTGAGTGACTGGCCGTAGTGGAGGGTGAGGAAGGCACGGGTGTCGGCTTCGTGATCGATTTTTGAGGGTGCGTGTTTGATGAGGGCGGCGAGCGCCTGCTGTTTCTGGGCGTCAGAGAGGAGGACGACTGAGTTGATGTCTGCCATGTCGCGGTAGGCGCGGGCCTCGATGAACTGGTGCTGGCGACTTGCCTCGCTGGCATCGAAGGCGGCGAGGTTGCTAGCGGAGAGGACGCCTGCGAGGTCCTCGCGGAGGCCCTTGTTGCGGAGGAGGGCGCAGATGCTTGTGAAGAGCTGGCTATCATTTGTGGCGTTTCCGGAGTACATGGCGGTAAGCAGGCTGGTGAGTTCGGCGTCCCGGCGGGCGAAGATCTGCTGCACTGCTGCGATTTCCTGTGTGGAGAGAGGGAGATCGGCGATGAGATTTTTCAGGGAGAGATCCAGTACGGCGGACGCGTTTGCTGACCAGAGGGCGAGCTGTTTCTGTCTGGCTTCCCGGGCCTGGGCTGTTGTGGCCGGGCTTGTTGCTAGTTCATTTGTGTGCCTGGGGAGAGCGCCCTCGTGTTTTGCGGGGGAACTCCGTGGTGAGTTAGGATTGGAGCCTTGATCGATGGCGGGGGAATGGTTGTGGTTGAGGAGGTGGAGGAGGGCGGCAAACGTCGCGATGGCGACGAGAATGAGGGCGATGAGGGATGGATTCCGGGAGATCATGCCGGTGCGGGGTCATTTGAGCTGTTTGCCGAGGTCGATCAGGCGATTGGGGGAGTGGGCATGGGAGAAGACTTCCATCTGCCAGTTGGGGACCTTGGGGATATCGCTGCTGCCTTGGAGGGGGCTGATGCGGATGTTTTTGAGACCATCTGGGGTGACATCTGCGGAGATGAGGCCGTTGACCTTGCGACTGGAGGGTTCGTAGGCTGGGGATTCGGCGATGAGGCGTCCATTTTCCTTGAAGAGGGACATGGGAGTGTTGCGGGAGTTTTCGACGAGGAGGATGAGGTTGTCGGCTTTGACGGTGCGGTTGTCGATGATTTCGGTTTTCCCGGGTTTGGAGCGTGGGAAGGGCATTTTGTTGACATAGATTCCGTTCTTGTCGGAATAGATCTGGAAACCTGCTTCGTCGTGGAGGATGAGTTCGAGGGTGGCGGCGTCGAGGCCGTCGAGGGTTTCGCCACTGCGGTAGGCGCGGGACTTGTCTTTAGCGACGAAGGAATCGCCGAGGACCTTGAAGGAGGCGGGATCGGCGATCGGGATCGGGGTGGAGCCCCAGTAGACCCTGTTGTTATCGGCATAGTAGCCGGAGCCGATGTGTTTGAAGGAGGCGGGGTCGGCGTTGGGGATGGTTGTGTATTGGTAGTGAACGGAGTCCTTGTCTTTGAAGACTGGACCGCCCTTGATGGGTTGGACGGTGGCGGGATCGACGCCTTGCTGAATGGTGGAGCTGTACCAGACGTGGGATTTGTCGCGAGCGAGACTGCCGTCGAGGAGTTCGAAGGAGCCGGGGTCGGCATTCTGGAGGACGATGACGATGAACTCGCCGCCGCTGATGACCTTGTAGTAGACGCGGTTTTTGTCTTTGGTGTAGGTTTCCGAGAGCGGTTTGAAGGTGGTAGCGTCGAGACCTTCGGCGGTTCTGAATGGGCCGAAGTTGGATAGGGCGGCTTTTCTTATGAGGGCGGGCGAAGGCGTGTCGATGCGGGTTTCGTTCGCGCCTGTGCCGGTGATGCCGCCGCCGATGAAGTGGATGGTGCCGTCACGGCGGACATAGCCGTGGCCGAGGTCGGTGTCGGTGGCGAGCTTGGGCGAGGGGCCGCGGGTGGGAGGTGGCTTCTGTTCGCAGGCGGCGGTGCTGAGGAGGAGGAAGAGGCAGCCGACGGCGCGGGTGACGAAGGTGATTGAGCTCATTTTTGAGTTGGGGCGGGAAGATCGATGTCGAACTGAGGGAGGAGACTTCTGCTGACGAGGTGGTCATGGTAGCGCTGCTGTTGTCTTTGGTCGAGGATGGGAGCGAGCAGGGCGAGTTGTTTGCGGATCTGTGTTCCGACGACGTCGAGGAGTTGTTTTTTGAATTCCGGTGAATCGGGAGGGAGGGAATTGGGGCCGTCGAGGGCGGCGGAGAGGAAGTCGGCCTCGGCGAGATCAGTGAGTTCCATCTGGGCGGGTGACTGATTTTTCTGGAGAGCCATGAAGGCGCGGAAATCGCCATCCTGCTTGAGTTTTTCGGCGGACGAGGACTGAAGGAGTTCGAAGGCGCGGTTTTTCTGTGCTTCGTTGAGATTGAGGACAGGCGAGATGGTGGCGAGTTCGCGGTAGGCGAGAGACTCGACGTTGCTTTGATGGACTTTGGTTTCGCGGGCGTCGAAGGCGGCGAGTTGTGGTTCGGAGAGGAGGCCTGTGAGGTCCTTGCGGAGGTTGGTGCCGCGGATGAGACTGCCTGCTTTGGTGATCATGGACTTTTCCCGTTCATCAGGAGAGGTGCCTTGGGCAGCATCCATGTCGAGCGAGGCGCGGAAGGATTTGAGGTGGGTGTCGAGGATTTTTGTGAGGGTGGTGACCTGTGAGTCGGAGAGATTGAGATCGGTGGTGAGGTCTTTGATTAGGTTCTGGTGTTTGACGGAGAGACGGCGTGCCAGTTCGTCGGGGCCTGGGTGGGGGCTGAGGGCTTCGAGATTTGCGGGGTCGTCTTCCGAGGGGATGGGCGTGTTGGCGGAGGGAGTGGTTGTGGCGGGGGCGGTGCTGGTCGCGAGGGAGATGTCGGGCGATTGGGTTGCGGAGAGAGTGGGTGGTGCGGGGCTTGCGAGAGAAGGAGTGGAGACGGAATCCGGGCGTGATTTGTCCTGACTGTTAAGGAAGAAGGCGACGGTGCCGGTGAGAGTGAGGATGGCTGCGGTGAGGGCGGAGAGTTTGCCGATGCTTATGGAGGAGACGGCAGCGGTGGAGAGGATGGACGCGAGGCCGGTGGGGGTGGCGTGGGCGGCGAACTCGAGACAGGCGGCGGGGGCGGCTTCGGCGCAATGGTGGCGGATGCCGGCGGCTAGGGCGGTGGCGGAGACGGTGATGCCGGCGTGTCGTTTGAAGAAGCGGTTGAGGGAATCGAAGGCGCGACTGGTGCGTTTCTGGGCGGTGTCTTCGCTGATTCCGAGGGCGTCGCCGATGCGGCGGAAGTCGTGGCCTTGGAGGTATCTGCGGACGATGATGTCGCGGTCGGAGGCGCGCAGTTGGTCGATGGCTTTGTCGAGCAGGGGAAGGAGACGTGGGAATGTGTCGACTTCGTGCTGGGAGGGATTCATTTGGGAGGCGGCGTAGGCCTGTTCGCGCTTTTTGAGACGGGATTCCCGTCGCTGGAGCTTGGCGACTTCGAATCTGGTGGCGGTGTGGAGCCAGCCGGGGAGGTTGGTGTGGAGGTGTGCGAGTTTGCGGGCGTTGATGGAGAGGGCGAGGAGGACGTTCTGGGTGGCTTCTTCGGCGAGTTGCCGGTGGTTCGAGCGGCGGAGGCTTACGGAGAAGATCATGTCGACGTGGCGTGCGGCGAGGGTGGCGAAGGCGGATTCGTTCCCGTCCTTGGCGTAGGCCATGAGGAGGTCGGAGTCGCTGGGGATGTCGGGAGTTGGCGGGTCCATGTGTTGGAGACTTTGGGAGGATACACCCGCTGGCTGGCGCGATCCGACAGAAATGTTCTGAGGTTTTGGGGACACTCCGTGGGAGGCAGGGGAATGGGGGTGAGAGAGGGAGATGCAGGGGAATGGATGGCAGGGGAATGCTTGTGGTGAGAGGGGGGAGGCAGGGGAATGGATGGCAAGGGAATGCGGGTGGGGAGAGGGGGGCGGTTCCGGATGATTAGGAGACAGTGGGTTTGGTGGATGCCGTGCCGTTGGTGTCTGGTTTCCGGGTGGTGTGGCGGAGGCGCGGAGGGATGGTCTTTCCGGCTACGGATGCGAGCGTCTGTGGCGCGTGGCATCGGCCTTGCGAGGGATGCCCTTTGAATCATTGATTCGACAGGCTTTGGGGGCACCTCTGGTTTACGGGAACTGCATCAAAATGATTACTGGATGCAGGGAAGACTTGAAAAGTATGAGGAAGCATTTTAAAATAATCACGGAACGACCTACCCTTTATGAATGATTTCTTGAATCCGGCTGGAGCGTGCTCAGACGAAGAGGTAGCAAAATTCGAATCCGAAATAGGCTACTCGCTTCCAGGAGATTATCGGAATTTTCTCCTGACTACAAATGGTGGCGATGCCGTTTCCAACTCGATTTCAATCGGAGATGGAGATTCCACCTCGGTTCGAGCATTCTACGGCTTGAATTCAGTGGGAGCAAAAGGGAGTTTGATGTCTAGGATCGGATTTTATGGCACTGAGCCCGACGTTCCCAAAAATGCTATAGCGATTGCGTTTGATGATGGGGGGTGGTCCTTCATGCTGTACTTAAGCGGTACTCGACTTGGACAAGTCTGGCTGATGGATTCTGAAAGGAACCTTCACTTCATTGCGAAAGACTTCAAATCTTTCGTCAATTCAGTTGAGATCACAACGTCCGAGGAGGAGCCGATGGAAGCCTTCGTTGAGCAGCCGGCACCAATTACTCCAGGGGAGTGGCGCAGGCGTAATGCGATTTCCCGAGAAGATAGTGCGGGAGAGGCGGGGTGATTGGTGCGCCCGGGGAATCAACTGCCCGCCTTGTTCCTCAGCACGATGGCCGAGAAGAAAAGCGACTCAACCAGTCAGCACTTTGAGTCCTTGCGGACCGGCTTCGCGCCGACTGGCGATGGCGGTGACGTCGCCTTTGATGGTAGCGCGGGCGAGTGCGGCCATGGGGATTGCTGGGGTGGGAGGGGCAGCGGAGGGGCCTTGTGATTCCGCGATTGCGAGGGTGACGGTGGGGGAGAGGGGGCAAGGGTGGAGGGGATGATGAGATTTGCTTTTTTTCCTGCGACGCTGAGTGCGTGGTGCGCGCTGATCTTCACTGGAGTGGCGGCGGACGTGCGGAAGCCGAACGTGCTGCTGATTTGTGTGGATGATCTGAAGCCGCTGCTGGGGTGTTATGGTGATCGGCAGGCGAAGACGCCGAATCTGGACCGTCTTGCTGGGAGGTCGGTGGTGATGGAGGCGGCGTACTGCAACCAGGCGGTCTGTTCGCCGTCGCGGAATGCTCTGATGGTCGGATTGAGGCCGCAGACGTTAGGGATTTACGACCTTGCGACGAATTTCCGGAAGTCGCGGCCTGAGGCGGTGACGATGGCGCAGTATTTTCATGGGCAGGGGTATCGGGCGGAGGCGATGGGGAAGATCTTCCATGTGGGGCATGGGAATGGTGAGGATGCGGCATCGTGGGATGTGCCGCATTTTTCGCCATCGAAGGCCGGGATGTATCAGGCGGTGGAGAATCGTGGGTTGGCGCGGGGCAAGGGGGTGAAGGGACCGGCGTTTGAGATGGCAGACGTTTCTGATGATGTGTATCCGGATGGAGCCATTGCGGTGGAGGCGATGCGGCGGCTGGCTGAGGCTGGGGGGCGAGCGGAGACCCCGTTTTTCATGGCGGTGGGATTTTCGAAGCCGCACCTGCCGTTCTGTGCGCCGAAGAAGTACTGGGACATGCATGATCCGGCGAAGCTGCCGCTGGCGGCGGTGAGTGAGCCGCCGGTGGGGGCTCCGGAGTATGCGCCGCAGTTTGGGGGTGAGTTGCGCCAGTATGTGGGCATTCCAGGTAAAGGGGCGCTGTCGGTGGAATTGCAGCGGCAGCTGGTGCACGGTTATTATGCGGCGGTCAGTTATATGGACGCGCAGCTTGGGAGAGTGTTAGGCAAACTGGACGAGTTGAAGCTTGCGGAGAACACGATTGTGGTGCTGTGGGGAGACCATGGGTGGCACCTTGGGGACCATGGGATGTGGTGCAAGCATACCAACTATGAGCAGGCGACGCGGATTCCGCTGCTGATTGCGGCTCCGGGGATTGTGCCGGCGCGGACGCGTGGGCTGGTGGAGACGGTGGACATTTTTCCGACGCTCAGCGAGCTGGCGGGATTGCCGAAGCCGAGCGGGTTGGACGGCGTGAGTTTTGCGAATGTGCTGCGGCATCCGGAGCAGAAGGCGCGGGAGTCGGTGATTCATGTTTATCCGCGGAACCGGCTGCTGGGACGGGCGATTCGGACGGGGCGGTACCGGATGGTTGAATGGAAGGTTCCGGGAGCGGCGGCGTCGAGTGCTGAGTATGAGCTTTACGACTACGAGAAGGATCCGCTGGAGACCCGGAACCTAGCGGCGTCGGAGCCGGAGGTGCTGGAAGGGTTGAAAAAGGTGCTGGCTGGTCATCCGGAGGCGAAGCCTCAGATTCAGGTGGGCAATGCGGCGACGGCGGGGCCTGTGAGGAAGGCTGGGCAGGACCGTGGAGCGATGTTTGAGATGCGGGACACGAACAAGGACGGGGAGCTGACCAGGGAGGAGTTTCTGGCGAAGCAGCCTGATCCGGACGCGGCTCCTGCGAGGTTTTTGAAGTTCGACAAGGACAGGAACGGGAGGCTGAGTCGGGAGGAGTATATCGTTGGAGGGAAATGAGACGCCTGCTTATGGATGATGCCGGAACATTGATTATGGCGACCTTGATCTGACCATGCAGCGCAATCGGTTTGAGCAGACCGGCGCGATTAGGTGCTTCATGGTGTGAGGTTAAGCCGCGCGGGAGTCGGTTCCCTGAGAGGGGCTATTGTTGGGGTCGCCGAGGCTGGATTTCGTGGGGTGATGGAGGAGTCATGCGAACCGCCGTGTTGACTCAGGTCGCGCGTTATGGGACCCTCGGCCTTGGTGGCGGATCAGAGCGATGCGGCGAAGGATTCGAGGGAATCGGAGACGATGGCGGCGCGGAGGAGGGCGCGGAGTTTTTCGGGATCGGCGATGACTTCGATGGAGTCGCGGAGGCCGTCGGGGATTGGGCCGAAGCGGAGATCGAGGGCTTCGAGGACGGATTGGCGGCTGGCGGCGAGGGTGCCTTCGTGGAGACCTTCTTGGCGGCCTTCTTGGCGGCCGGCGTGGCGGCCCTTGAGTTCGCCGGTCTTGATGCCTTCCTGAATTCCATCCTGGCGAAGTTTCTGGGCGAGGGTCATGGCGGCGGTGCGGTGGGGTTCAGAACCGATGGATTTGATTTTATGGAAGAGGGCGTCATTGTCAACGGAGTCGCGGCTGCACATGTAGCTGAC
>JAIXVE010000045.1 GCA_027483175.1 Verrucomicrobiaceae bacterium
CAGCATCAGCATCGATCTCGAGAATTACTCGACCCAGGGGACCATAAGGCTCGCCGGGCTTGCCATGGGGATGTCGAAAGCCGAGGCCGAGGGATGGGCGCATAACGTTCCGACCAGTTTCACTCACGCTGATTTGTTTGTCGGCTACCGAGGCAATCAGAGCGCGATTCAGGTTTTCGACAACGGAACCGAAGTGATCAACAATACGACTGCTGGTGATGCCACCACGCTCCCGAAGAAACTCAGGATAGATTTCGCATGTTCGGACTTCAATGCGGGCTCGACGGTCAATTATGCGGTCACCTTTGGCGGCGCGGCGATGGGCACCGGATCGTTCACGTGGAGCGGCACCAACGAGAACTACATCGGTGTCTATTCCAATCTGTTCCCCGCGAGCGGCACGACTGGTCAACTGGATGATTTTGCGGTGGCCGCCCGGATGGCCGGGCCATCTCCCTATGAAACCTGGGCAGTCGCCAATGCCTCTGGCAGTGGACCGGACCAAGACAGCGACAGCGACGGCGTTCCCAACGCCATCGAGTTTATACTCGGAGGCGACAAGAACACCAAGGACCTCGGCAAGCTTCCCACCGCCACCACCAACGGCGGCAACATGACCTTCTCGTTCATCCGCGACCGGGATTCGATTGATGCAGCCGTGCGTGTCGTCATTGAGGTCGGCACCGTCCCAGGCGTATGGCCGAACGTGTTCACCGTGGGAGGCAACACTGCCAGTTCCACGGCCGGTGTCTCAGTCACCGACAACGGCAATGGCACGGATACCGTCACACTGACCGTTCCCAGAGCAACGGATACGAGGAAATTCGCACGTCTCAAGGTGGCCATCACGGAGTGATCGCCGCAAGTTCACAATGGGAACCAAACGGAAACTCCTCCATTCTCGCCTCTGTGCCTCCGCATTTCATCGAACCTTTACTTACCGTTTGAGGCTTGACCCCCACCTTGACAATTTTCTTGAATCCGGCACGGGGACTGCGGCGAATCATATGCTGAGGCCGTCGCCCACTTCGAAGATGAAACAATCATGAAACTCATTCACTACGCCCCGCCGCTTGTTGCGCTGATGATCGGTGCGGCGTGGCTTGCCAGCTTGCGGGCCTCGAATCGCGAGTTGGAGCAGAGCAATCTTTCGCTTCAGAAAAAGATCGCGGAAGCCAGCAGTTCGTCGGGTGCTAGGAACGATCGTGTGAGATTCGGGACGAAAGGCGCGAAGGTGAAGGGGGAGAAAAAGCCATCGGATGAAGAGGTCAAGCCGTCTGACGACTGGGTGAACACCTCGAGGGATTGGAGTGAACTCGTGATGTTCAACAATAACGAGGGGGCGAGATTCAATCTGACAGCGGCCTGCAGAAGGCTCGAGAAGCTCGCATCCGAAATGAGTGGAGACGAACTCGTGAAAGCCTATACGGAAATGGCAGCGCTCCCTGTTGAGGCCGAGTTTCGCAATTACCTCGAATCGGTGATGCTGGACCAGCTGAAGGGGAAAAGTCCAGAGTTCGCCTTCAGCCAATACCTTGCGAAATGCCAGAATGAAAGCATTGACCCTGTCAGGATGGCAGATTTCCGCAAATGGCTTGCGCGAGATCCGGCCGCTGCCACTGCATGGTATGAGAGCCAGGTCGCCGGAGAAGTCTTCGACAAGACTCTTGACGGGAAATCTCCCACGATGATTCCGTTTGAATCGGCATTCATCATGTCCCTGCTCGCGTCCGATCCAGCTGCCGCCGAGCAACGGCTGAATAAACTTCCGCCAGACATGCGCGGCAGTGTGGGTGCTTACGTGTGGGACGTTCCCAAGGAGAGAGGCAAGGATTTCGTTGAGATGCTTCGCAGATCAATGCCGGTCGAGGAATACATGGCCATACTGAAGGACAACAGTCTCACTGAGTATCATTTCCGATTTGACAGTAAAAACGATCCAAAAGACATTCAGAAAAACATGGATCGTCTCGGCTTCAGCCCTGAAGAGCGGTCCACCCTGATGGCGCAGCACTTTGCGGAGGTTGCGAAGTATGGCGCGATGAGGGACAGAGGCAATGCCCCGTCTCGTGAAAGGTTCGACGACCTGCGCGCACGGATGCAAGCAATCGACCCTTCCTCCGCTGATCAGGCAACGGGAGTTGCGCTGCAAAGCTACCTTGAAAGTTCAAAGACGACCAGCGCGCAGGATTTTGTCGAGAGGGTTGCTGTGGATTACCATGGTTCAGGTGCAGGAGACGAACTGTTGCTTCCCTTGATTAAGGGGAGCGCGAACGGGAGCATCCCTTTTCCAAAGGACCGAGCGCGGGTGCTGGCAGGGAGGATTTCGGATGACAGGCTCCGTGAAGAGATGCTGCAGAAGCTTGAATGAAGCATGAAGCGTTCCCTCATCATTTGTGCTGTCATCTTCTTCGTCGCCGCTCTTCTGGGCTGGCGGGAAAGCCGGAAGCTTTCCAGCACGAGGGACGTCAATGTCAGGCTCGTGAAGGAAGCCTCGGCAATTCCCGGAAATGATGGCAAGTCGCCGGGAGTCATGGAGCAGCGAAGGGAGTATTTCGGCATGAAGGAACGAGTGAAATCCCTCGCAAGCGATTACTTTTCCCTATTGCGCAATGATGGCGGGGCGTCCGCCGAAGAACTCGCCACTCTGCGGGCGAACATAAAGAGTCGCCTGGAGGAACTTGATCCCTCGGCAATCAGGGAATTCATGGGCGAATTCAATGGAAATCCCGACGTAAACGCCGGGATGAGGAGCGATGTGAACGAGTATGTCATGAACGTTTTCATCAAGAAGTACCCGTTGGAGTTGGCCCGAATGATGAGCACGGCTCCTGAACTGTTCAGTATCGGTGATAGCAATTCAATGCCCGATCGAGTCATTTACGATCCGTTCAAGTATCTCGTTTATTATTTCAGCTGGGAGAAGAAGGACATCCAGACAGTCTTCCAGTGCCTCGCTGAAGCACCGCCGGAATTTCAATCCAGATACATCGGTGGCGCTTTGGAGTTTTTCGCGTACAGCGCACCGAAACGGACCGAGTTGCTCGAACAGTTGAGGGCCTTCGCCTCGACCCCCGAACAGGTGGAGCTTGTGAAAAGTCAGTTGAACGAGCTTGTCTTCGGGCGTGGCGGCGCGAAGGCGACATTTGTTGAAGTATCCGATTGGCTCGGATCGGCGAATCTATCGAGCGATGAGCTTGCTGCTGCCACCAAGGATATGGAGAAAAATGTGCGAGTGGGCGAAACAGGTCGATGGCTTGACTGGCTGGCGAAAAGCGAGTTGCCTGAAGATGTTGCCAAGGAACGCGCTTTCGAGCTCGCCACCGCGTGGACCGAGAAGGACTACCTGGCGGCCGGCAAGTGGCTCAACAGCGCACCTGCCGGTCCGGAGAAATCTGCCGTGGCAAGCGCCTATGCTGCCAAGGTCTATCCCTACGATCCTGAGGGAGCGATGCAATGGATTCGGATGCTGCCGGAGGGTCCCGACCGCAGCAAGGCGCTGAAGACCATTTATGAGAACATGCCTGAGGACAGCGATGCGGCGAAGGCCTTCGCGAGTGAGTATGGTCTCGGGAAATGAGTGAGCCCTGTCGATCCATGGCCATTCAAGGTGCGGAACTGATCGTGGTCGTTCCAAAAGGGATGGCACTGGTGGGGATGATGTTTGCTGGGGGTGAGGCAGAGCGGCCATGGTTTAGTCGTCAATCTGAACGAGGCGAGACAGAGCCGCAGGGACAATAGTACTTGACCGCAGGAGGCGGTCCGACGACATGCAACTGACCTTGCACCGCGAGCGGTGTGCTGGAATTGGCAGCCAGCGCTTCGCATACGAGAATGGGCATGGAGAAACGTTTTTGACGGGCCAGTCCGCGTTTTCGAGGCAGGCCAGTAGGAAACGGAGCGCCTCCAAAACAGATGTCCCCAGTGATCCTGGATTCAAAACAAATCGAATCGCCCACCACAATGCTGCATTCCGAGGACCTTATTGAAACTTTGCCTGCCCGAACCCGCGCGCTTCGAGAGGAAGTCGCCAAGGCCATCGTGGGGCAGGAGCGAGTGGTTGAGGACGTGCTCCTGGGCCTCTACTGCGGTGAGCATGTCCTGCTGACGGGCGTGCCCGGACTGGCCAAGACACTGCTCATCCGGTCGCTGGCGGAGACACTCGACCTTGATTTCAAGCGCATTCAATTCACTCCGGATCTGATGCCGGCGGACATCACCGGCACGGAGATCATTCAAGACGATCCGGTGAAGGGGACGCGCGCACTGAAATTCATGCCAGGGCCGGTTTTCACCAATTTGCTATTGGCAGACGAAATCAACCGCACGCCGCCCAAGACGCAGGCGGCGATGCTTCAGACGATGCAGGAGCGGGAGGTGACGGTGGGGCGCGAAACCATGCCGCTTCCCAAGCCGTTTCATGTGTTTGCGACTCAGAACCCGATTGAAATGGAGGGCACTTATCAGCTTCCCGAGGCTGCGACCGACCGTTTCATGCTCTCTGTAAGTATCCATTATCCCGAGCCTGCTCAGGAAGTGGAGATGGTGCGCCGCACGACGGGAACGGTCCGGCCGGCATTGGAAAGAGTCATGAATGCGGACGACCTGCTGGCGATCCAGCGATTGGTCCGGGCGGTGCCCGTTTCTGACGAGGTGATTCGTTTTGCGGTGGATCTGGTGGGCTCCACTCGCCCGGATGGACCGCGGGCCACCGAACAGGTCAAACGTTTTGTCCGCTGGGGGGCCGGGCCGCGTGCCTCCCAGTATTTGATTCTCGGTGCCAAGGGAAGGGCAGCGATGATTGGCAAACCCTGTGCGGATGTGGAGGACGTGCGTTCGGTGGCTCTTCTGGTGCTCCGCCACCGGATCCTGACCAACTTCAAAGCGAGGTCCGAGGGCATGGACGCGGACAGACTTCTGGATGGGTTGGTCAAAGCGGCGAGGAATTAACCGACTTCGACCGTGTCTGGAGCAGTACTTTACGCCGATGCTGAGTTGCTAGCGGGTTCCCGTGACCTGCTGCTTCTGGCGGAGTGCATGGTTGAGGGTTATGCTCACGGTATGCACCGCAGCCCGTATGCCGGGAGCAGCCAGGAGTTTGCGACTTACCGAGCCTTCCTTCCGGGCGACCCCTTGCAGCGGATTGATTGGAAGGTTTACGGCCGGACCGACGACCTCTACGTGCGTGAATTCGAGCAGGAAACCAACCTTCGTGGCTATCTGTTTCTGGATGGCAGCCGGAGCATGGATTTCGGAGCCGGGGCGGGCAATAAATTCATCTATGGTCGCTTGTTGTGCGCGGTGCTGGCCGTGCTCCTGCGCCGGCAGCAGGACGCGCCGGGTCTCGCGGTGTTTGGAAAAGGGGAGTCCATTCCTGTGGATGACTGGTGGCCGCCGAGTACCCGACGGGATCATCTTGAGCACCTCGTCCACCATCTCGAAGGCTCGGTCGCGGACGGGCCCCACGATCACCTTGGCGGGCTAGCGGATCTGGTCGACGAATGCCACCGGCGTTCTCTCGCCGCGATCATCACCGACGCTCTGGTGGACCCGGCCGAACTGAAGGAAATGCTAGGTCGTTTGCGGATGCGTGGCAGCAAAGTCATCCTTTTCCAGCTGTTGGCGCGCGAAGAACTGGAGCCACGGATTGACGACGAGGTGGTGCTGGTGGATCGCGAGACCGGAGCCGAACGCGCGGTCGACGGCACGGTTTATGCCCAGCTTTATCAGGAAAACCTGAGCCGGATCCGTGCGGGTATCGAACAGATCTGCCACGATACGGAGACCGAGTATTGTTTTCTGCCGACTGATCAACCCCTTGATGAAGCCCTGCGCCGATTCCTCCTGCTGAGATCCCGATGATGCTTGCGCTCGTGATGCTGGGACCGTGGTTTGCGATTGCCGGGCTGGCGGCGGTTGGCCTCGCGGTGTGGATGCATCTTTACGAACGGGTGGCGAGCCGGCGTGTGCAAATGAGTTCCCTGCGCCTTGCGCCGGAAGCCCCGAGAGTCGCCCGCAGCCGGCGAAAGATCCGCCGCTGGCCGCTGCTTCTGTTGCGCGCTCTTGGGGTTGTTTTGCTGGGACTGGCTTTCGCACGACCCGGACTTCCCGGTGGGGGCCAAGTGCCCGTCGGGGGACGGGAAGCGGTCGCCTTTGTGATGGATCGCTCGGCTAGCATGGCGATGCGATCACCGGGGGGCAATACGGCGTGGGATGACGCGGTGGCACGAGTCCGCGAGCGTCTGGACGGACTTCACTCGGAGAGCAGGGTTCGTTTGTTTTGTTTTCCTCCCGCGGCCACTGGCGAAGATTGGTCTCAGCCCTCGGAGCTGCACAAGATCCTCGCTGGCCTTGGTCCGGCGATCACGGACGGACGGCCTTTTGAGGCGATGCGCGACGCGGCGGAGGCGGTCGCTAGGTTCCGCAGCGACATGCCCGAGTCGCTGGAAATCGTTGGCGATCTGCAACGCGAAGGCTGGGAAGACATTGATACCTTGTCGCTTCCGGAAGAATTGCGCGTGCGGGTCATTCAGACAGGCAACCCCAAGGCAGCAAACAGAAGCCTCTCGCTGGGTGTCCGCGGATTGGATCAATTGCGTCGCGGGGTCGTCGAGTTGGGCGGTGGATCATCGCCTCTGGTTGTCAGCGATCAGGTTGAAAAGGATGGAAAGGCCGAGAAGCAGGAGATTCCCCAGCCTGACAAGATCATCGAGTTGCCGTACCGGTCCGGGACGAAAGGATGGGTGCGCCGCGAGATCTCCTTCCGGGAGTCGACCGATGGTCTGGCAGAGGACGACCGATTGTTCGATGTCTTCCTGGCGGTTCCTGAAGTGCCGGTGCTTCTTTTGGAACCCTATCCGGAGCGTGATGTCTTCCTGCAGACAAGCTTTTTCCTCAACCAGGCCTTGCGTCCGACGGCCGGGGCTGGAGCGGCTGATTCCAAGTTCCTGCCAAAAGTGGTGGCGGTGAAGGATGCTGCGGGTGCGATTCGAGGATTGGAAGACGGCGAGGCCGTGGTGGTGGTGCCGCCGATGGCGGCATGGCCCGCGGAGTTGCCTGCGGCCGTCGAGGCCTTCGCGCAAAAGGGTGGTGGCGTGGTATTTTTCGCCGGTCCGGAGATGCAGCCTGCCGACTTCGGCACGGCCTGGCGGAGCCTTCTGCCGGTCCTGCCGGGAGCGGTTTCAGCGATCGATGGTGGTCCGGTCCTTGAACCGATTGGGACGAGCCATCCGCTGTGGGGTGGTTTCGGAGCTGATCTGCGGCAGGCCCTACGCAAGGCTCCGTTGAAGAAGCGGTTCACGCTGAGTATCGGCGAAGGAGCGGAGGTGATGGCTCGTTATGCCGACGAACTGCCATTGGTGGTCCGCGGGCAGGCTGGCCTCGGTCGCGTGCTGTTCGTCAACACCAGTCCGGACCGCAGTTGGGGCGATTGGTCAGCCGACGGAGTGTTGTTCGTGCCCACGGTTCACGTGCTGGTCTCCGCGGTGTTGAATTCTCCGTCGCAGAGCCTGCGCAACAGTCCGGGTGCAGGGATCGCAGGAGTGCCTTTCGATGTCCGGGTGGATCCCGCGCTGGCGGGGAAAATTCTGCGGGTCGGCGGCCGGACCTTCAAGGCGGATGAACAGGGTTGGGTGCGCGGCCTCAACTTCGAGAGCCCGGGTATCTATGAGATCCTAGCTGAGGATGGCGGCGTGGTGCGCCCGGTGGCGGTGAATTTTCCTCCTGAGGAAAGCCGCCGCGAGTTTCTGCTGCCCGCGATTCTTGAACGGCAGGTCGAGGCGCGTCGGCGAGCCGTACGCGGCGGTGGCGAAGTGCCGCGGATCGAATTGGTCTCCGAATCCGGATGGTGGCGGTGGATTCTTGCGGCCCTCGCCGGGGTATGGCTGGTGGAACCGTGGCTGGCTTTCCGGATGAAACGACAACCCGATGAGAAAGGACAAGCATCGTGACGGAACTCCAGCAGATCATCCATCAGGCATTGGTTCGCCATCGCGGCATTCGTCGGCAACGCGCATGGCTGGCGGCTTTCGCGGCGTTTGCAGCGGTGATGGTTCTGACTGCGCTGCTCGATCGTATGTGGATGTTTTCCGGTGGTTTGAGGTGGATTGGATGGATTGCCGGGCTGGTGACAGGTGCGTTCGCTGCCCGATGGGCCAAGGGTGCCGCTTGCCCTGATGGCACTGCGATCGCCCACCAGATTGAAGAGGAAGCCGGGGAAACGGCATCGGTAGTGGCGACTGCGATTGATCCGGCGGTGCGGCTCACCGCTGGAGACGAAGCCATGGGTGGCGTGATGCTCGAGCGACTGGACCGACTGGCAAACGATGCCGTCCGTGCGGCTCCGCCCTCTTTTCGTGGCCGGCTGCGTGTGCCGGCATCCATTGCCGCTGCAGCCCTCGCGTCCATCGTCACATTGCTATTGATCCAGGGCCCCAAAGGCCTGCTGCGTATGTTGATGCCGTGGATGGCATCGCCCTACACCTTGGTTCAGCTAGAAGGACCGAAGGAGGCGATTGCGGAGGGCCGGCCGTTCAC
Source organism: Verrucomicrobiaceae bacterium (assembly GCA_027483175.1). GTDB lineage: Bacteria > Verrucomicrobiota > Verrucomicrobiia > Verrucomicrobiales > V1-33 > V1-33. The sequence continues at coordinate 8,536 of JAIXVE010000045.1, forward strand.
GCTGACCGCGCGGGTTTCCGGGGTGCCGGTCAAAGTGGTGACCCTGTATCGACAAGATTCACCGGTGGCCATAGCGGAAGCTGCTCCCGGTCCCGATGGCGTGGTGCGGTTGGCGATGAATGGACTGGATGGCCCCGCGGAGTTTGTGGTGCGTGCGGGTGACGGCCAGTCCGTTCCTTTGCGCGTCACGCCTTACCCGTTGCCTGGCGTTGCATCCTTCGAGATCGACGTCATTCCGCCGGAATATGCCGCCCACGCGAAGGAGACGAGAAGGGAGCCGTCCTTTTCGGTCCTGCGCGGCAGCCGGCTCGGCTACAAAGTTAGACTCAAGGCTCCTGCTGTTTCCCTTGTGGTCGAACGCAGCGCGCCCCCACCGAAAGAAGAACGCGTGAGCCGGACGGAACAGGCTGGAATGAAACGTGGCATCTACGGCGAGCCGATCGGCGTCGAAGACCCGACCGCCGACCAACCGGTCATTCCGGTCTTTCAAGCCGATCCCGCGGACCCGCTCGTATGGCGCACGAATTGGAATCTGTCTCGCGAAGCGGACGATATTGTCTACAGGCTCGTGATCAAAGGTCAGCAAGGCGATCTCGTCCGCAACGAGGAACCATGGCGGATCAATGTGGTTGCGGATACTCCCCCAGTCGTGCGTATTCTGAGCCATGATGGCGGCGAGGTCATCCGGCTCGGCAATGAGACGGTGCAATTCAAAATCAGCGCCGTTGATGATGTCCGCCTCAGCGGAGCACGGTTGGTTTTCCGCAAGCCGGGCCAGCCCCACACGCGGCAGGAAATCAAGCTTCCCGCGGAGGCGGGACGCACTTGGTCCGGCGCTGAATTGCTGGCGCTGGCTCCCATGAATGTTAAACCGCTAGACATCATTGCGGTGCATGCGGAAGCGGAGGATTCGAATGCCCTCGAAGGTGCCGGCATCGGCCGCTCGGAAGTGGTGTATCTGGAGGTCCCATTGCCGGAAACCGAGGATGATGGTGGAGGCGAAGGAGGTGGTGGCAGCGGGCCTCCGCCGGTCAACCCGTTGGAATTGCAGATGGAGATTCTCAGAGCGACCGTGGTGATGCCTGACAACGCCCCGGCTTCCGATCGCGAAACCATCGCCCATGACCAACGAAAGAATGCCGAATACACCGGGATGATGGCGCGGGCGGCCGCAGGCATGTTCCTGCAGGATCTGGCGGACGTTCTGGAGAAGGCCCGGATTTCGATGGCGGCGGCGGCAAGCCTTCTCGACAAAAAGGCGGCAGTGCAGGCGGTGCCTGACGAAGAGGCTGCCTTGGCCCATCTCATCGAGGCAGCGAAAATGTTGGAAGATGCGAAAGAGTCCATGCCATCGGCTGGGGAAATGGAAGGCGGTATGACGTTCACTTTGAGCAAACCCAAGCCGAAGAGTTCCTCATCCAAGGGAGAAGAAGACCCGGCAGAAAAGGAATCATTGAGCAAGCTTCTGGAAGAAGTGCAGCGCCAGCTCGCAGAACAGCAGAAGCTCAATCAGACGAAGGGCGATCCTGCGGAACTCTCCAGTCAGCAACAGGCATTGGCACGGGACGCAAGGTCCGCGGCCCGCCAGGCGGAAAGCATCAAACCCTCCGCCAGCGGCCGAGGCGATCCCAAGGCGGCCGGGGAGGAGCTTGAGCGCGCCGCCGGTCTCCAGGATGACAACGCGGAAGCCCTCGCGAGCGGCAAGGCTGAGGCGAGCAAAAGTCTCGGAGAGCAAAGCGAACAATCCCTTGCAAAAGCGTTGCGTGAAGTTGCGGCTCAGCTGGGAAGCGGAATCTCCGAAAGCGAAAGCTATCCCCCCGGATATGAACGGCTGGTGGACGACTACCTGCGATCCATTTCCTACGAATAGTTATCATGGAATGGACGACCTACCCAGCCTGGTATTGGATCACCGCCGCGGTTTGCGCCGCCTTTGCGGTGATCTCGTGGAGGACACTGCGCGCTCCGCACGGCCCATCGATCGGGCGGCGTTGTCTCTGGTTGCTGATTCGCGGGGCGTTGCTTGGGCTGCTGCTGCTCATCCTGCTGCACCCGCACCGGGTGGAACGTCGAGAGTTCCGTGAGCCTCAGGATATCGCAGTCCTGATGGATGACTCTGCAAGCATGAGCCTGCGGGAGGAACCCGGCTCATCGCCGAGGATTGATCAACTCAAGGCGCTAGCGAAACCGATGGCCGGACTGGCGGGTGGCGGAAGCCAGTTGCGATGGTATGGCTTTGCCGGTGAAGCCCGGCCGGTGGCGGGCGCAGAGGATCTCACGGCCACTGGGAATGAATCCCGCATCGACAAAGCCCTTGAGACTGTTCTGGGCGACGAACGGACCCGCGATCTCGGGGCGGTGGTTCTGGTTAGTGATGGACAAACCGACGATCCCGAGGCGGCCCGTCGTGCGGCGCGTCTTTACCAGCAGGCGGC
>JAIXVE010000245.1 GCA_027483175.1 Verrucomicrobiaceae bacterium
CCGCCCCAGCCATGAACGTCACCGGCACGTTCCGCATCGGCTGCAGATTCACCGTCGCCACCTCCAATGGATACCCTTTCGTCTCCGCTAGAATCCTCTGCAGCCGGTCCAGCTGCTCCGTCAATTCCCCCAACCGGAACGTGTACCGCGCCTTCGAATCCACCGTCACCGCCAGCGTCCACGTGTTCGGCACATCAATCCCCCGCACCGACTGCGGCTCAGTCCACTGCCGCCCTCGCATCAACCCCAGCAACTCCAGCGCCCCCTGCACCTCCGGAGCCTGCACCACCTCCCCAGTCACCACCCGCACTTTCTCATGCACCGCCAGGATCGGCAGATGCACATACGACGCATGCACCTCCCGGCACGGAATCACCCGCCCAGCCCCATCCACCGCCAACTGCTCCTGCAACCGAATCCCCTCGCTCCCACCCGTCATCCACGCCACCGGCAACCGTTCCTCCAGCTGAATCGCCAACCTCCCCGGCAACCGCCGCTCCACCACCGCACTCTTCACCTTCGGCAAGGCCTCCAAGCGCCGCCGCACATGGTCCAGATCAATGTCCATGATGTGCATGTCCGCTCGCAACCCAGCCTCCGCAGCCACCGACGACGCCGACATCGCCCCATTCGTCCGATACTCAAATCCCCCAATCGCAAACGCCGGATTCCCCCGCACCGCCGTCAGCCACACGTCCTGCGCATACACCGTCAACCCAAACAACCCCGCCACCACCACCCCAACCTTCCCTGCCGTCACCACCGCACTCCGCCGCCGCAAAAACCGCTCCCGACCCGACGGCGTCACCTGCACCGCCAGCACCGAATCCCTCCCGCCCCGCGTGCGGAACCGCTCGTTCCCACGTCGGCGGGAAACAGGGGCTCTCGTCAGTAGTCGGCGGAAAAAAGCAACCATCACATCAACGGGTAACTCCTAGCGACAACTCCAGAATCCGCGCACACAACTCAGGATACATGATCCCAGCCGCCCGCGCCGCCTTCGGCAGCAGGCTCGTCGCCGTCATCCCCGGAATCGTGTTCACCTCCAGCACATACGGCCGCTCCTCCGCATCCAGCAGCACATCCACCCTGCTGTACACCTCCACCCCCAATGCCCGATGCGCCGCCAGCGCCGCCTCCTGCACCCGACGCGTCGTCTCCTCACTCAATTCCGCCGGACAGAAATAATCACTCCCACCCTTCCCCGTCAGCCACGGATACTTGTTCGTAATGTCGTAAAACCCATCCCGCGGCTGAATGTGCACCACCGGCAACACCTCATCCCCCAGAATCCCCACCGTCAGCTCCTTCCCGGAAATAAATGGCTCCACCAGCGCCTCCTTCCCGAACCGCCCCAGATCTGCCAGCGCCCCCGGAATCTCCGCCGCATCCTTGATGATGTGAACCCCCACACTCGACCCCTCCCGCAACGGCTTGATCACCAGCGGCACCGCAATCCGAATGTCCTCCACCCCCGCCCCCTCCAACGGCAGCAACTGATACTCCGTCGTCGGCACCCCGCTCTCCACAAACCGCGCCTTGCTCCTCCCCTTGTCAAAAGCCAGCGCACTGCTCACCGACCCCGCCCCAGTATACGGCAACCCCCGACGCTCCAACTCCGCCTGCAACCCACCATCCTCCCCGTACGTCCCGTGTACCACGTTGAAAACCGCCATCACCCCCTCAGGCACCTCAAATCCCCCGTCCGTCACATCCACCTCCACCACCGTCGCCCCCAGCGACTCCAACGCCTCCTTCACCCCCTTCGCCGTTTCCAAGGAAACCGCACGCTCAGATCCCGGCCCCCCCTTCGCAAGGGCAATGAGTTTTTGATGAAGTTGCATGCCGGTGTCAGTTGAATGTTGATTCGAAAAAACCCCACGCAGACTTCGATTCCCTTAATCTGCCGGATATCCAGTAGAAGCAAAATATTCAGGAATTAAAATCGAAATTTCCGAATTTCCATAGACCACCCCCACCCTCCGAACCCGCCATCCCTCCGAACCAGCAGCCCACCTCCGAACACGCGCGCCGCAGGCTCTTCACTGCCGTCAGCACTACAGCTCTCCCCGCACACGAAACGCGCCAGCCAGCCTCTCCCAACCCGCCCCGGGCCCGCCAACCTCCCGGTCGGCCCTCTCCCAACCAGCCCCCTCAGAACCAGCCCATCTCAAATTTCAAATCTCAAATCTCAAATCCCCTCCGCCCCGCCGCAGGCTCTGTACTGCTGTGAGCAATCACAGCTCTCCCTGCGCACGGAGTGCGCCTACCAGCCCCTCCGAACCAGCCCCCTCCGACCGAGCGCACCTACCATCCGGATCCTCCGCCACGCACTATCACCAACTGCCAGCCTCATTCCCGGTTTGACGGCAATTCCTCACCATGATACCCTCCGAAAAACCCCCGGTTTCCGACGGCCCGATATGCAGACATGAGGCGGAATTCGCGGTCGCAGTTACACTGTTCGCAAGAGATATGAAGACCACGCCGCCATCAATAGACTTGATCGGATTCGACGGACTCGGACTGATCATCGACTGGCCCAGCGGCGTGAGCTACACAACACAGAGCGCTGGATACGGATGCGAGCATGCTCAGATTGAGGGAGTCATGGTGCCTCTCTTTGATGGTGTCGGACGACCGGTGCTCCACGCACTGAGGCAGCATTTTCGCGGAGACTGGCATGCGATCGATGACAAGGCCGCTGAGATCATCGATCGGATTCTGAAGCGTCACGACCTAGCCTTCATTCGCGCCGACAGGGAGCGCCTAATTGATTCACGCGAAGCATGGATTTTCGTTACTGTAGATGAGGATCTCGCTCCGAAGCTTTCGCCGCGAATCGAAGGATTTGGCAGGCGTTCAGGAGTCCTGACATGGCCGAACTCAGACTAAATGCCAATGCGAACAAGTCGAGACACTCAACCCCTATCAGACGCCCTGTTTACATGCCTCTCTCTACATTCAACCCCACCCCCCGTTCCACGCGCTGCCCCGCCCGGAACCTGCCAGCGCTTGCGTCGTTGGGCGTCAATACCAGCATCAAGGAATCAAAACATTATGTTCACCGCTGAAGAGCAACCGTTACTCACCGGCAGCGACAACGACATTGCGGAGTTCGTCGATTGTGACCGTTGCATGATCGTTGATTGGCGCGGGACCGAGCGGGAGACTGTAGCCGATGTCATCCGCTTCCTGCCTCAAGGCGCCTTGACCTACGAGGAGAGCTTCCCCGACGACGACGATACCGTCGCGATACGCCTCCGTTATCGCGACCGCGAGGATTCATTCTCATTACCATTCCAACCGCAGAACAACTTCCGCGTCCTTCTACGCGTCTGGCGTCTGCTCCAACCGGACTACGATATCAAGCTCTTCCGCTGCACGGACGGTTCCGACACGCACGGATTTCTTCTTCGTCCCACCGACTGGTGGACAGAATATCGCAGTAAGCACCCCGAACAGTATCAGAAGGTCTTTCGAGACCTTTCCGACCTCACCAAGTCATGGGAACTTGACGCACCCCCGAAACCGGACGCCCCAAGGACAAAACCTTGGTGGAGGTTCTGGTGACAACCGCCGCAACGCCAAACCACGCGCTGCCACTGCTCCCATTTTTTCTACGCCCCCCTCTCCCAACCCGCTCCCCCGCCGAAGGCCTTGGAATGCGGAAGCCTGCTGCCGCTTTCCCGGAGCCAGCCCGCTGGCCCGGCACCACCCAAGCCCCCACCTCCCAACAAGCCCCTCGCGCCTTCGCGTGCCCCCCCCTCCCAACAAGCCATCTCCGAAAAAGCCCGGGATCGCGAGGCTCTGTACTCGCACCTCCCAACACGCCCCAACTCCCAACACGCCCCGTCCCGAAGGGGCCAGCCTCATTCCCGGTTTGACGGCAATTCCTCACGATGATATTGTCCGGAAAACTCCCGGTTTCCGCCGGCCCGACCTGCAGACATGAGGCGGAATTCGCGCTCATAACTACACTATTCGCCAAATAAACAAGACGGTGGCTATGACTCAAGCGATTGATCAAGTCCACACCATGACCGACTACTACGATGGGCCTCGTTGTGGCATGGCTGACTACCTCGGTCGCCCACATTTTTATCGCTCGCTTTGGGCAGACATCGACCACGAGAGAGCCGACGTTTTCGAGCTTTTCCCTGTGGACGACGAAACTTTCACCCTTGCGGTTGAGGACTGGAAGATCTGGCAGCGTTGGAGGACCGCCTTTGACCGAGGTGAAGTGTCAATTGATTCTCATCCCGCGCTACCCGCTGATCGACAGCGGCATGACGAGATCGAGATGATTCTGAACCCTCGACTGGCGCTCTTTGCCGAATCAGATATCACTGTCAGGGGTGAGTTTGAGTGGACGCCGTTAGATTACCGACTACAAGGATCCCCAGGGCGAGTTCGCTGGATTCCGATTGAGCGCCCTAATGAACTGCCTCACATAGACATGAATTCTTCAGAATGAGCTTGAACCCCAAATGCAAAATGAATCGGCGAGCAACGAGCCCTCCAACGCCTCACCGGCTACATCTCCCGGAAATCACGGATAAATGCGTGAACCGCAGCCACGGCCAATGGAATCAGCAGCAGCAATAACGGAAAAAAGAACACCCCGGCAATCGACACATTGACAATCGCACACAAATAGACCGTTGTTCCAAAATAGCGCATGGTTCCGAATTCGCTAAGTGAAGACCCTCCCAGCCCCAGCGGTTGCCGACAGCGCCCGATCCACCAAATCCGATGAACGGATGCCGGGTGCGGAGAGAGCCGTGAAATCAAACATGTAAGAGTGCGCGTTACCGTGACCGTGACGGCCCACAGGATGCTAACCGCCACTATCCCGCTTTTCCATGCCCTTCAACCGCCAAAGCAAACGGCCGAGTCAGCGGCCGCGCCGCGCACTGCCGGAATCAGTTCCACCACGAGGTCCATCCCCGACTCTCAATGCATCGCATCGTCGAACGCCGGCTCCACACGGTACGGCTCCACCAACGCCAGCCAGCCAAATCCAGCTGCTTCCATCTCGCACAACTCCCTGCGTCGAGCGTCATTCATTCGTCACCGAGATCCGCAAGCACGCCCAGCCGGAATCAAGCCGCCGCGCAGCAACTCCGTCCATCCCTTCTCATGCGCCCCCTGCCCACCGCCTCCAGTCACCCTCCCTCCCCGCAAACACCCCACGCACCGGGACCAGCACCCTCACTCCACAAAAATCGGCACCAGCGCCGGCATGATCACCCGCTGCGGTCGGCTATTGCCATGCAGCTGCACCCACATCTCCCCAATCCGCTCCATGTAGACGCGCATCCGGTCGCCCACTCCCGTGTCCTCATCGACATCCAGATCTAGTGTAGTCCGTCTTACAGATGGTGTCTTATGGACGAGGGATTTTTTCCGAGTCCACGGCGCGAGGAGGGCGCGAATCAGGATTCGCAACCGACGAGCAACACAGGAATCGGGAAAA
>JAIXVE010000281.1 GCA_027483175.1 Verrucomicrobiaceae bacterium
CGCCGCCGTCACGGCCTCGGCGGTCATGCCGAGTTCTTTCATGACGGTGTTGCCTGGGGCGCTGATGCCGAAGCGGTCGATGCCGAGGATGGTGCCCTGGGTGCCGACGTATTTCCACCAGAGGCCGGAGACACCGGCTTCGATGGCGATACGTTTGGTGCAGGCGGCGGGGAGGACGCTTTCGCGGTAGTCGGCGCTCTGGCGGTCGAAGCGCTCGAAGCACGGGAGGCTGACGACGCGGACGCCGGGATTGGCTTTGGCGGCTTCGACGGCCCATTGGACTTCCGAGCCGGTGGCGAGGACGATAGCGGTGAGGGGAGCGGTTTCCTTGACGAGGACGTAGCCGCCCTTGAGCGTGCCCTCGCGGCGGGTGGCGGCGCTGGCAAAGCCGAGGAGCGGGAGGTCCTGACGGCTGAGGGAAAGCAGCGTGGGGCCATCGGCGCGGCTGAAGGCGGCGGCGAAGGCGGCGGCGGTTTCTTCGGCGTCGGCGGGGCGGATCACGTCGAGGTTAGGAATAACGCGGAGGCCGCTGACGGTTTCGACCGGCTGGTGGGTGGGGCCGTCTTCACCGACGCCGACGCTGTCGTGTGTGAAGATGTAAGTGACCGGCAGTTTTGCGAGGGCGGCGAGACGGATGCTCGGGCGGCAGTAGTCGGCGAAGACAAGGAACGTGGCGCCGCTGGCGAGGAAGAGACCGTCGTAGGCGATGCCGTTGCAGATGGCGCCCATGGCGTGCTCGCGGATGCCGAACCAGATGTTGCGGCCCGTCGGATTCGCAGCGGAGAAGTCGCCGCCGTCTTTGATGTAGTTCTTGGTGGAACCGAAGAGGTCGGCGCTGCCGGTGATGATCTGCGGGACAGCCTTGGCGATGTGATTGAGGATTTCGCCGCCGCAATTGCGCGTGGCGGATTTGCCTTCGGCTGGGTATTCAGGGACTAGCTTGAGGAGGTCTTCGGCCTTGAGCCCGCCGGAGCGTGCGGCGCTGAGTTCGGCGGCGAGGGCGGGATTGGCGGCGGCCCATGCGTTGAACGTCTGCTGCCATGCGGCGTGAGCGGCGGCGCGTTTGGCCTTCAGGTCGGCGAAGTAAGCGCGGACATCGTCGCTGACATAAAAATGGGTGCCTTCGGGGATGCCGAGGGCGGCCTTCGCGGCGTCGGTGAACTTCGCGCCACCCTCGCCGTGGCCTTTGGCGGTGCCGGCGACTTCCGGGATGCCTTTGGCGATGATCGTTTTGGCGATGATGAGCTTCGGCTTGCCGTTGTTGTTCGCCTTGGCGGCGGCCACTGCGGCGGCGATGGCATTGAGATCATGGCCGTCGATGGTGACGACGTCCCAGCCGAGGGCTTCGTAGAGCGCGTGGGTGTTTTCGCTCTGGGTGACCTTCGCCATGGCGTCGAGCGTAACGTCGTTGCTGTCGAAGATGAGGATGAGGTTATCGAGCCCGTTGTGGGCGGCGAAGGCGACGGCTTCGCGGGCGACCCCTTCCTGGAGACAGCCGTCACCGGCGAGCGCGATGACGTGGTTGTCGATGATGGTGTGCTCCGCGGTGTTGTATTTGGCCGCGGCCATTTTGCCACTGAGGGCATAACCGACGGCATTGCCGACGCCTTGGCCGAGCGGGCCGGTGGTTGATTCGACGCCTTCGGTTTCGTGGAACTCCGGGTGGCCCGGGGTGAGCGAGTGGAGAACCCGGAAGTTCTTCACTTCTTCGAGCGAGAGATTGTAGCCCGAGAGGTGGAGCCACGAATAGATGAACATGGAACCGTGACCGGCGCTCAGAACGAAGCGGTCGCGATTGAGCCAGCGGCTGTCGGCCGGGTCGCACTGGAGGGATTCACCAAAGAGGACAGCCCCGACTTCGGCGGCCCCGAGCGGGAGCCCGAGGTGACCGGACGAGCACTTGTGGACGGCGTCCATGGCGAGACCACGGGCTTCATTGGCGGCTTTGGCGAGGATGGCGTTGTTCATGGGACGTTGGAAAAGGTGGCTGAAAAGCGATGGATCGGGTCGGGAAAGTACAGACGGAAAGTCGGTCTCCGGAGAAACGCCCCCGGAATGCAAGCGTCCCAGCCTTAGGGAGCGGCGCAAGCTGGCGCAAGGGGAATGCGCGGGCGGCGACGGCGGGTCAGGCGCTTGTGAAAAATTTCACAAATTGGCCTTGCCGCTCCCGAGGCGGGGAGGGATACGTTGAGTTCCCCGATGCCGGGTCAACCTGTGCCATGACCATTCCGCCCGAGCTGCTCGCCAGAATCGACGAAGCCATCACGCATTACCCTGTGTCGAAGCGCAGCGCGGTGCTGCCGGTTCTGCACCTGCTGCAGCATCATTTCGGGTTCATCCAGGAGGAAGCGATTCCGTGGGTGGCCCAGAAGCTGGGGCTGGAGAACATCCAAGTGGCGGAAGTGGTGACATTCTATCCGGGGTTCCGGCAATCCGCGCCCGGGAAGTATCACATCCGGGTCTGCCGGACGCTTTCCTGCGCCATGGCGGGCAGTGCGGAACTGATGGAAAAGCTCTGCGAACACGCGGGCATCGACCGTTCCCACACGGACCACCATCACCCAATCGCGGTGAGCAAGGACGGGAAGTTCTCGATCGAGTTTGCGGAATGTCTGGCGTCGTGCGGCTTCGGACCGGTCTGCATGGTGAACGATGATTTCCATGAGGCGATCACGCCGGAGAAGGCGGCGGCGCTGCTGGATCGTTACCGGGCGAAGGCCTGAGGGCGGGCGTCAGAACGCGGATGCCGGGCGGAATCGGCGCGGCGGGACGGTTGGCGTGGGCCATGGGTTTCCGGTGGACACCGGGCGGCGCGGCTCTTAGTGCCGGATTTTCCAAACCTTCAACACGCCACCCCTGCCTGCCAAATGAGCCTTGCTGACTTCGGATTGATCGGACTTGCCGTGATGGGACAGAATCTTGTCCTCAACGTCGAGAGCCGCGGATTCACTGTAGCGGTCTTCAACCGCACCACATCGGTGACGGATGAATTCGTCGCCAAGCACCCCGGCAAGAAGCTGATCGGGGCCAAGACCCTCGAGGAATTTGTGAAGAGCCTGAAGCGCCCGCGGAAGATTCAGATCATGGTGAAGAGCAATGCCGTGGGTGCGGCGGACCGGGACGCGGTGGATGCAGTCATCGAACAGCTCATTCCCCTGCTCGAGCCGGACGACATCATCATCGACGGGGGCAATTCGTTCTATCTGGCGACGGAACGGCGCGATGCCTACTTGGCATCGAAGGGCCTGCGCTTCATCGGAGCCGGGGTGAGCGGCGGAGAAGAAGGCGCGCGCAAGGGACCGAGCATCATGCCCGGCGGACCGGCGAGCACATGGGAAGTCATGAAGCCGATCTTCGAGAGCATCGCGGCGAAGGTGGACGGCGAGCCTTGTGTCATCCACATCGGGCCGGGCGGTGCCGGGCATTATGTGAAGATGATTCACAACGGGATCGAGTACGGCGACATGCAGCTGATCTGCGAAGCGTATAACATTTTCAAGCACGCCGGGTTCACGACGGACGAGATGGCGGCGGTGTTCAATCAGTGGAATGAAGGCGACCTCCAGTCCTATCTGATTCAGATCACCGGGAAGGCTCTGGAGCAGAAGGATCCAGAGACCGGCAAATCCGTGGTGGAACTGATCGTCGACAAGGCCGGGCAGAAGGGCACGGGCCAATGGACACTGCTCAATGCGGCCGAGAACGCGGTGGTCATCAGCACGATCAATGCGGCGGTGGAAGCGCGGATTCTGTCGAGCCAGCGGCAGCAGCGGCTGGCGGCGAGCACCGAGCTGCAGGGCCCGGCGGTGAGTCTGGGCAGCGACAAGGCAGCCCTCGTGCAGAAGGTCCACGACGCGCTCTATGCGTCGAAGATCATCAGTTATGCGCAGGGGCTTGACCTCATCAAAACGACCGGGGAGAAGAAGCAATGGGGGCTCGATCTCGGGCGCATCGCGGCGATCTGGCGCGGCGGCTGCATCATCCGGGCGCGCTTCCTCAACCGCATCACGGACGCCTACCGCGGGAATCCGACGCTGGTGAATCTCATGCTGGATCCGTTCTTCAAGGACGTGCTCAACAAGACCCAGCAGCACTGGCGCGAGGTGGTCTCGCTGGCCACGCTCAACGGCATTCCGGTGCCGGCCTTCAGTGCCAGCCTCGGCTATTACGACAGCTACCGCGCGGCCCGGCTGCCGGCGAATCTGCTCCAGGCGCAGCGCGACTTCTTCGGGGCGCACACCTATGAGCGCCTCGACAAGCCAGCGGGCGAATTCTTCCACACGGACTGGCCGGAAGTGATCGGCTGAGGATCCGGACAGTTAGGATTTTGCGACGGGCGGCTGGGGCGACTCAGCCGCCTGTTCCGTGTCCGCTAGGATCAGCTGGAACTGCTGGCGACCTGTTCGGGGAACGGGCAGCGGGCGCAGTCGCTGGCGTCCTGCATGCAGAAGTCGTCATAGATCTGGAGGAGGGCCTGCTGCTGCCAAAGCCTCGTGATCGCGGCGCTCGTGGCGTCTTCCGAGCCGAAGAGTCGGAGGCCGGCGCGGCGCAGCCGTTCGCTGACTGGCGCGGCGGGAATCCTGACATAATCTTCCCAGAGTTCCGGACGTTCGGAAAGGAGGATGGGGAAGCAGAGATTGGCCATGCATTCGGCGGCGCGGCTGCGGCCGATGAGCGCGAGCGGTCCGCTGGCCTGCGCGGACGCCAGGGTGTAATGGCGGCACCAGTAGGGATGCTCGAGACTGGCGAGCAGCGCGATGGCCTTGCGGGAATCGAAGGCGGCCGGGTTGAGGAACGGGCGGATGCGGCGCCATGACGCGGCGACGACGGCTAGGGCGGCTGTCCGGCGCTGCGGGTGGTTGGTGGGTCGTGTGCCGGAGAGCGTCCATGTGATCGGGGCATGCGGTTCGCCGGGCGCGAACTCGGCCCGGTAGCGCCACCATGATTCCCAGAGCCCGCGGAGGTACTGGCGGGTCGGCTCGTCGCCATGCGAGATGGCCGAGCCGTCGAGGAAACCGGCGACGCCGAAGAGGATGGCTTCGGCGTCGGGGAGGCGTTTCTGGAGCCAGCGCAGCGGGAGCCGCTGGCTCAGCACGGTCATCGGAAGCTGATTGCGGGCGTAGCCGAATGCGTCGGCGAATCCCTGCCACCATGCCTCGTCCTCTCCGTGCACGGAGGCGACGCGCTGCCAGCGTCGGGCCTTGCGGTCCATGCGGTAGCGGGCGGCGTCTTCCATGAAGGTGAGCCAGTCATCGGGCGGAAGCTGCCGGATGGCAGGCAGACAACGGCCCGGACGGGCGGGCGGAATGGAGACGGCCCCGGGCGGCACGGAACCAGGGTCGAGGCGAACCTGCGGGATCTCGCGGTGGGCGGCCGTGCGGGTGAAGCGAGTGCCTTCAGTGCCTGCGAACAGGTAGAGGTGCAGGACGACATCCTCGTAGGCCGGATTGCCCGCATGGCCGTGTCCTTCCCAGTCGGCGGCGTCGAGATCGAGTTCGATGCTGCCCTTGCGGAGCACGCCGTCGATCTCGACGGCGCAGTCGCGGAAGTCGGGCCCGGCTCCGTGGTTCCACCAGCCGAACTGGACGATGCGGACCGCCTGACCGTTAGTGCCCGTGAAGTCGCGGCCGAAGTGGCCCGCGAACCAGCGGCTCTGCCATGCGAGTTCCGAGCCGGGGCGGACACTGGTGGATTCGGGAAACAGATCGGGACCCTCGCGCAGCCGGGCGGCGGCGAAGCTGGCCTCGCGGCGGTCCGCGTAGCGCTGCGCAGAGGGGGTCACGGTTGTTCGCGGAGCTGTTTCAGATAGGCACGGGCAGCCTCGGATTCCGGGATGCGGGCGAATTTCGTGGCGGCCTCGTCGAGGACCTTGGCGGCGGCCTTTTTGTCGCCGTCGCGGCGCAGGGCGTCAGCGCGGGTCAGGGCGATGCGGAGTTGGTCTGCCGGGTCCTTGTAGGCACCTTCGGCGAGCTTGAGCCACGGGGCGGCCTCGCGCGCGGCTGAGCCGGGCTTGCCGGTCTGGACGCGGGCGGAAAGGTACTCGTAGATGGAACCGCTTTTGAGGCTGGAGCCGGCCTCCTGGAGGTTTTTGATGAGGGTGTCGCGGTCACCCGCGGCGCTCCAGCGCTGCGCGGCGAGGCGGAGGGCGCGGTAGTCGGCGGAGACTTTGCGGTCGCCGCTGGTGGTGACGGGGAACGGCCGGTAGAGAGGATCGCCGAGCATGGTGTTCATCCATGACATGGCGGGGGTGGCGCACCATGCGGCTTCCGAGACCATCCAGCCGGCGAGCAGTCGGTCGGTCATGACGTCGAGGAACGTGCACATGCCAAGGTAAGGCTCCCAGACGTTGCCGGGCGTGAAGGCGGCACCGCGGGCGAGGAGCGGCGCACTCCAGTAGCTGTTGGGATTGGTCAGGGTACTGGCGCTGAACGAGTGGATGTGGCAGGCGACGGCACCTTTGGCGAAGCGGAAGGAAGGATCGAGGAACGGGCCGTCGACGTGTTCGGTGTACCATCCGAAATAGAGGGCGGCATCCTTCATGGGGTAGCCTCTCGGGAACGTCGGGGCAGCGTGATCGACGGCCACGGGAATGCCCTTGCCGATGCAGAGCGCGGCGCAGTTGCGGATCCAGTCTTCTCCCTGCTTGTAGCCGCCGTCGTTCTTCTGAGCGAGGTCGATGTAGGCCTTGCCGTAGAGCCCCCCTGCTTTTTCGACGGCGATGGCGTCGTCGATGAGACGGATGGCGGTGGCTTTGTCCGGGCCATCGATGCGGCCGGTCAGGAAGAGCGGGGTGAGCGGGGTCTTCCAGAACGGTTCCGGATTGGTGAAGTAGAGGTTTTTGATAGGCCCGTCGATCTTGCGGTCGAGAACACCGAAGCACGCGAATTCCGAGTCGACGCTGGCGGCATTGATCTCGAGCGGCTGAGGGGCGATCGGCTGACCGGTTTTGGGGTCCTTGCCATGGGATTGTTCGCTGATGCGGAGCGGAATGCCTTTGATGATGACGAGGACGCGGACGCTGGTGAGGACGGCGAGATTGCCTTCATTGGGGACCTTCTGGGTGCGCCACCAGCCGCGGCTGGCGAACGCGGCGCGCAGCGGGCCTTCAATCTGGTTGGTGTAGACCTCGCGGGTGATGGTTTCCGTGAGCGGGCAGCGGAGGCCGACCTGATTGCCGGGAGCAATGCCGCGGGCCTTGATGTAGTATTCGGCAATCTCCTTCGACTCCGGGGAGTCGGAATTGAAGACGACGACCGTGCCATTGACATGGTCGAAGGCGGGGGCCGCCTGCGCGAGGGCGGCGCGGGCGGTGGCGAGGCAGAAAAGGACCGGAAGGAGCAGACGGATTCTCACGCCGGAAGCTTAACACCCGCGGCGCGAAGTGCCATCCCGGGATTGCCGAAAATCAGGGCCTGACCGAAACCGGGTTCACGGCATGGTGACAACCCGGTAGAAGCGTTTTGCGTCGTCCGCTGCGGCGGGTCCGGAGAGCGTCAGGGAGGCGTCCGTAGCGGTGACGGGCGCGGCGGAGGTCCATGTCACGAGGTCCGGGCTGAACTGCAGGACATAGCGTCGGCCGGGGGTGGCGGTGACGGTGACATTGAAGGCAGCGCCGTCGCGGACGGTGCCGGTGCAGACGGTCAGAACGTTGGCGGCACCGGGGGATGGCAGCGTGAGAGGGCCCGTCGCCGGGCCGCCGTCCGGATAGCGACCTTCGCTGAGGTCCGGGGTCTGGGCAGAGAAGGCGACCGAGTCGACCGCAAGGCCGTCGGGTGAGGTGAGCCTGAGGCTTTCCCCGCTGGCGCTGAGGCGGAACGGAACATGGAGCTGGCCCGGCGTGATGCCGTTCTGCTCGGGTTCATTGTCGGCCCAGACGAGGAGGAAGCCGCCCGGGGCGATGGACGTGCCGTCGGGAATGCGGAAGCGGGCCGGGTCGGCGGGGGTATCGGAGAGGAAGAAGCCACCAAGCGCGACGGGGCTGGTGCCGCGGTTGTGGAGTTCGAACCAGTCCTCGAATTGCCCGTCGGCTGGATCGGGGAAGGCCGCGGTATTGTCGGCAAGCCATTCGTTGAAAGCGACCGGAGGCAACGGTGGCGGACCGGTGACATTGACGGTTAGCGGGAACGAGCCGGTGACGGCACCGGTGCGGGAAATGCCCTGGACGGTGAGCGTGGAGCTGGCGGCGTAGAAAGTCAGCGGGAGACTCCATGCCGTCTGGCTGGTCCACGATGGCGTGTAGTCGATGCCGTTGATGCGGATGGCCTTGACTCCCGGCGGAGCGGTTCCTGTCAGGGTCACGATGCCGTCGGCATCAGTGATGGTGCTGCTGCCGGAGATGGCGAACGTGGTGCCCGGGTAGGAGGCGTTGAGCTGGCTGATGATGTAGCTGCGGCGGCTGCTGATGTAGGATTTGACCGTGGTGACCTGCGAGGCGTCGGCGGCGACGCTGTTGGCAGCGAGTCCGGCGACCATGGCATCGATGCGGGCGTTGACGGTGGCGGTGACCATGGGGCCATCGACGGCGTCGCGGAAGGCGCACCACCATGCGCGCCGGAAGGCGGGCTGGGTGCGGAACTTGGTGCAGAGCGGGTCCTGCGTATTGACTTCGAGGCCGGTGTTAGCGGCGTCGCCGACGAGACCGAAGCTGAAGTCGATGTCCCACGCGGTCATGGCCCACGGGCCGCGTTCCGGTTTGTAGAGATACATGTTCTTGCCGTAGGTGTAGCCCCATGTGTCCCAGTTGCCGGCGATGCGCTGGACGGCGAGGGCGCGGGCCCATGAATCCTGATCGACGAGCGGGTCGACGGCATTGAAGAAGGCGGGGTCGGTGGCGCTGGTGCCGGTGTTGAAGGCATCGACGAGCTTGCGGAATTCGCCCCAGTCATTTCCGGAAGCGGTGGAACGGAGCGCCCACTGATAGCGGTAGGCCGCGTCTTTATGGACTCCGCCAGTGGTCGTGCGTTTGGTCAGGAAGGCGCGGAGGGTCGTGCCGAAGGTGGAACCGTTGTCGGCGTACTCGATCCAGTCCTGCGCCTTGTGAAGACGCCCGTTGTCGTCGCCTGGCCAGTAGCTGTCGACCCATGCGCCGCTCGGCTGCTGGGTGTCTTCGAAGACCGTCTGGCGCTGAGTGCCGTTGATGACGACCCGGCAGAAGCGCCGGTGAATGCTGGGCAGGCCGATTCGCCGGGCAATCCACCAGATCGTCTGCTCGCGAATCAGCGAAAGGTCGTCGCCGAAGGTACCCGGACCGGCGAGGATGAAGTCGGTTTCGCCGAGGTATCTGTCGTCTGGCGGCATGGTCACATCGTAATCGCAGGGCACGCCGGTCGGTCCCGTGAAGGCGCTGGTGTGCCATGGGCTGCCGCTGTATTGAGCTCCGGCGTTGTGGATGACGCGCTGATTGCTGGGGACGAACGTGACGTCGAGGGCAGTGTTGCTGTTCTTGTGGCGACTGGCCCATAGATTGCTAGTCGCCTGGGTCATCCAGAAGCGGTAGGCGGCGAGATTGCCGGCCGGCGTGGGATCACCCCAGCGGATGAGCGCTTCCCGGCCATCGGCGGGGAATGTGGTGGAGGCACCTGGGGAATCGAAGGCCGTGATGGTGAAGGCGGCGAGCGTGCCGGCTGACTGGGCAGGAATCTCCGCGCTGAAAAGGCCGCCGCCACGATAGTTCATGACCACGGTGTTGAGAGTCGTGGCAGGATCGAGCCGGTAGCGAAGCAGAGCGAGACCAATGCGGTCGGGATCAGCGAGCCGGGCGTAGACGATGGCGGGTTGATTCGTCTGCGGGAGAACCGGGAGATGGGTGACGCTGCTGATGGCAGGTCCGGCATTCGGGATGGCGGTGGAGTTAGGCGCACCGGGCGTGCCCGCGGTGAAGCCGGGAGGAAGGATGCTGCCCGTGGCTTCGAGAACACCGCCGGCGAGGCGGAGCAGGATCTCGGGATGGCCGCGAAGCCAGCGGACGCGGGCCCGGATGGTGGCGGTCGCCCCGTTGGTCAATGCGGTAGTGAGCGGCACTGAGAGCCGGTTGCCGGCGAGGTCGCCGCGACCGGCGGCGCGGATGTGGAGGCAGGAGCTGCCGGCGAATCCGGGGGATTCCAGCGAACTGGCGTCGTGGGTTCCTTGAATGATCCAGTTGGTGGTGCCGTCTTCAAAGCCTGGATTGGCGACAACATTGCCACCGTTGCCTTGGATGACTTCGATGGCATCAATGAGGCATTCTCCGGCACCCAGCATCATGACGTGGAGTCGGTCGATGATCGAGCCGCTGCCGTTGTCCATGACGCCAGTGTTCTGGATGGTGACCCATTCCGTGGGAACGACGGATCGGCTGTCCTGCCAATTGGCTGCGAGACGGCCGTTACTGCGCAGGTCGGTCTTTTCGAGACTGGAACCACCTCCGTCACTCGACTGACCCCAGCGTCCGCCTGTGCCGTAGGTGACTTCATCAACGACTGGATAGTTAGTGCCGGGAATGCCGCCCTCAATGGTCTGGACGGGACGTTCGAGGCGGATGCGTTCGCCGGTGCTGCGGTTGAGCGAACCGTCGAAGGCGGTCACGGCAAGGGCCGCGCCGGGAGCGAGCGAGGGCGCGCCGAGCGTGGGGAAATCGTAACTGATGCCGCCACGGAGCCGCCATCCGGAGAGATCGAGCGGTTGCCCGGAGATGTTGGTGATTTCGACAAAAGGAAGCTGGCTGCTGCCGGCGGGCGGCGCGTAGAAGATCTCGGAAATCACCGCGGCCGGGACGGCCGCTGACGCGTTTGGATTGCCAGGGGTCGGGGCAGTGAGGAACGCGAAGGACGCTGCTCCGTCTGGGAAGCGGCCCCATGACTGGGCTGACAACTGAGCGCCGAAGCGGAGGCCGTCGAGGACTCTCCCGCCGTCGGCTACGGGGGCGCGGAGATAGACGGTGTCGCCGCCGGTTCGGAGCCCGAACCCGAGGTTCGGGGCGGCGAAGGAAAGCAATGCTCCCGGCGGCAATGTGGTGCCGGGCGGCAGGGTGAACTTCGCGGTGTCAGGGTCATCGCTGAGCGTGCAGCCGGAGAGATCGACGGCGGCGCTGCCGGTGTTGACGAGTTCAATGAAGTCGGGGACGGAACCCGAAGCGGAAATCTCGTTGATGACGACCGGGCGGTAAGGATCCGCAGTGGATGGCTCGGCCGTGCCGGGGGAGCCGTCGAGATTGAAGCTCGCGTCCCATGCGCGGGGATCGTTCATGCCGTAGCTAGGGCGGGCGAGCACGAGCGATGGACCGGCACCGTCGGCGGCGGGAGGCCATGGAGGGTTGGAGCCGTAATCGACTTCAAAGACGACCGCGTTGGAGATGTCGCGGAGGCGGAGTTGACCGCCGCCGTTGTTGAGAGCCCCGGTCCACGGACCTAACACGGAGGATAGACTGTATGCGGCCGCGACATCGGCCGGGACGGCGGCGATGACGAGGCGGCCTCCCGCGGGAATTGAAGTGCCGGCGGGGAAGGCGAATTCCACTTCCCCGGTGATGCGGCAGCCGGTGAGGTCTTCGGCCCACGGCTGGGAATTGTACAGCTCGATGAACTCGAGATTCCTGAGGTCGGCTCGCTTGCGGGGGTTATAGTGGATTTCCGAGAAGGTGAACGGTCCGCGGCGAGTCGCTGGCCCCGCTGCCTCGGCGGCGGGACGGACGAGTTCCAGCGGCGCGGGCACCGGTGGCGGAGCCGCGGTGAATGGTGCCTCGGCGGCCGCGAGGATGTTCCCCGTCAGATCGCGGACCCCGATGGCGGAAACTGCATACGCCTGCCCGGCAGTGAGGCCGCTGACCGTCAGCGTCACCATGCCCGGAAGCGGACCGCCGGCGAACGAGGTGACGGTGCCGCCGGGAATGAGGAACGTTGCGCCAGTGAGATCGACCGGTTCGTTGAACGTTAGGAGGACCTGACTCGCCGCAATGGGGGCAGATGCACTGACAAGAACAGGCGGATTGGTGTCGTTGACGCTGAGCCGGGCCGTCGCGGAGAGCGTGCCGCCAAAGGGATTGTAGATGATGCAGCGGAACTGCGCCTGATGGTCGGCGAGCGTGGCTGGATCGACCGTGATGGCAGGACCGGTGCCACCGGGAACGTCGACGCCGTTCTTCTGCCAGCGGAACGACGCTCCGGCGGCATCAGCTAGAGTCACGGAGAAAGTGGCGCTGCCGCCCTCATTCACCGTGACCGGTGCGGGCTGTGCGGTGATCTCCGGGGCGCTGCCGGACGTGGCACTGAGCCATGCGTTGTAGTGAGCGGTGACCGCGGATTCCGGAAGCGGGTCGGCGTAGAGGGCGACTTCATCAAGGCTGCCGGGGAAGGATTCCTGGGTGCTGGGTCCGGCGGATCCGATAATGGCGGGGAGATTCAGCCCGCCGCCGAACGCCTGGGTGACGGGGCCGAGCGAAGCGCCGTTGTGATAGAGGGTAGCCTGCCCGCCGGAGATGACGATGGCGAGGTGCATGAGGCGGCCGATGCTGCTCGAAGGCAGCGTCCATGTGGGAGCCGACGATCCATTGAAGAACCAGATGCGGCTCCCGGCGGCATCGGCGTGGAAGCTGAAGCGGGTGCCGCCGCCGGCGTCGTTGCGGACGGCGATGAGGCTGGGATTGTAGGCGGTGGCAGCGCTGTGATAGACCCACATTTCGATGGTGCCGTCGCCATCGGCGAAGTCCCAGAGCGGGTCCTTGCCGACGCTGACCCAGCCCGCACCATTCGAACGCAGACTTTTCACACCGATGGTGCGCCCAAGCGTGCTGTCATGGGCCGCGTCGCCGTTGATGGCGCCGCTGAACGCAGGATTCCTGACATTTCGTACGGCCGGAGCCGTGCTGCCATCGACCGGAAAATAGGCGAACAGCGAAGGTTCCGCCTGGACGGCACTGGCATAATAAGCACTTCCGGGAGCGGGACTGCCCGACACAGTCAGGGTGGCGGCGGCGCTGGTGGTCGGGCCGTTGGCATTGGTGAGGACACAATCGAAGACCGCACCGTTGTCGGCAGCGCTGACGGGGTCTATGACGAGATTCGGCTGATCACCGCCGGGAGTGATGGCCTCGCCATTGCGCCGCCATTGATAGGAGACTACACCCGATCCGCTGACAGAGAAGCGCGCGGTGCCGCCGGCCATCGCGGTCATGCTGGCAGGCTGGGAATTGATGACCGGAGGCTGCGTCGATGTGTTGTAGACGTTGAAGAAGGTGAAGGCGGCACCTGCCTTGGCAGCCCCCGTTTTGTAAACCATGCCGACTCGGGCGTTGGAAAACGAAGTCTGGTAGTTGATAGCGGCACCCGGAATCTGCTGCCATGAATCGGCGGCCGCGGCCTTGAAGAAGAAATTGTAGGTGTCATTGGCCCCGCCTTCGGTGATCACGACGCGGAGGAAGACACTGGCAGCACTGGTCGCGATGGCGTTGTTGGGGACGTTGTCGCCGAGGCCCTGCAGGCGGACGGCGCGGGCTGTCGGGTCCCAGTTGTCGAGTCCGAAGCTGATGTCCGGCCGCGCACCGTTCGGGCCACCGTAGAAGGTCAGACCAGCGACCTGGTTGTTCTGGGTGACGTTGTTGATGCGGACCTCGGTCTCGACCGTCCATGTGCTGCCGACGGTGAGGCCTGTCGGAATCGCGGTCCACGCGATCGGCGCATTGGCGCGGGTACCCCACATGTCGGTGTTGCCGCCGGCGGTGAAGTCCAGTTCGTCGTTGGTCGCGTCAAAGACCACATTGCCAAGCGCGGCACTGGGAACGTCGAGGAAAATGTCCGGGCTGAGTGCTGCCTCTTCAAAAGATGTCTGCACGGCGGCGGACAACGGGCAGGCCGCAAGCACGGCAAGCAGGAGGGTACGGATGGTCATGACGAAAGGGGGATTTCCATGGCAGTGTGACAGAATCGCCCGCTTGAGGGAAGCATTCCCTCACCGCACCCGCGGCATCATTCCCCTTCCCCAGACGGCTGCCGCGGATCAGTCCTCGTCCTTGAGTTCCGGCAGACCTAACACCTGACGCGCGGTCTTGAAATGTGTCTTGGCGACCTTGGCAAGGAACTCGGCTCCGCGGGCGGCCACGAGTTGCCCGGCGACGCCTTTGACCTGCGACGCCCCCCTGGGGAGCTTGACGCCAAGACGCCGCGAGGCCTCATCCATCCAATCGATGAAGCGTTCGCGTGCGAGGATCGAGGCGGCGGCCACGGCGACATCGCTTTCTCCCTTTGTCCGCTGTTCGAGGATCATGCCGGAGTCCTTGGCACGGGGCCCGATGGCGCGGCGCAGCACGCTTTCGTGGGCAAACTGGTCGCTGAGTGAACGCGGGCAGTCGGGCCGCTGTTCGAGCAGGCTCTCGATGACGCGGCTGTGACCCCACGCGAGGAGGCGATTGAGGTTTTTGAATTTTCCGTAGAGGTCGTTGTAGCGTTCCGGGCCCATGCTGATGACTTCGGTCGCAATGCCGGGAGTCTGGCGGATGGCGTCGGCAAGCTGGCGGATGCGAGCGTCCGAGCTGATCGCCTTGCTGTCCTGGACACCGGCCGCCATGAGGGTTCGGGCGATGGCGGCGTCCGTGAAGACCCCGGCAATGACCAGCGGGCCGAAAAAGTCGCCCTTGCCGCTCTCGTCGATGCCGAAATGCGGGGTGAACATCTCCGGCTGGTGCACTTCTTCGTAGCCGAGCTGGGCAGTCCCCAGGATTTCGGGTTCGAGGAGGAACTCAACGAATTCGGCGGTGCCCCTGCCCTGCACAAGGACCTTCGGGCCTTTTTGATAGACCGCGACAGTCGTCTTGTCCTTGCGGGCGGCGTAGTGGGTGTATTCCTTTTCCTCGAAGGTCCAGCCTCGTTCACGCAGGAGCCGGCGCAGCTTCTCGACCTGAAGCAGCGAGAGTGGAGCCGTGAAGGAATTGCGGGCGGGAGAATCAGCCATCGGATGGGAAGCCATGCTGGCGATGCCACGCGGGCCCGCCAGCGAAATCAGCGGGATGAAACCCGTGCCGCAGCCCGGGACTGAGTGTGAAACCAGCGGTCGACGGCGGACGCACGGACGCGGGACCGCAGCGGACGGGGCAGCGGACGCGACCACCATGGGGCGTCCGGAGCAGGGGCCGGCGCGGCGGGCAATGCGGGTTGCTCAAGGAGTGCGGCGACGATCGCAGCGACCGCGGCACCGCAGGACCCCGGTGCGTGCAGCCATTGCGGGCGGCCATGTCGCGGCCACTGGGTGGCAAGCCAGAGCGCGCGCGGTGCGGCCGTGGCGAAGGCTTCTTCCGATAATCCCGAAGCGCGGCGGAGGGATGCTAGCGTCCCGCCAAAACGAGGCCAATGGGCGAGTTCCATCTGAAGTCCGTTAGGGTCCGGGAGCCAGAAGGCACGCCCGGGCCACTGGATGGCGCGCAGGTGTTTCCCGGCGACGCCTTCGGCTTCGAGCCATGGGCGCACGCCATGACGCCTGAGCGCGCTCTCCTCGCGGAGGAAGGCGTCGCGGCTTGCCGGATCCGCTAGGTCGTAGTACGCGGCCATGCCGGCAGGCGGGGCAGTTCGGGCGGTGGCAGATTGCCCGCGGAAGGCCGCCTCGAGTTGCGGCAGCGTGACAGAGGCCGCGAACATGGATTCGGCGCGACGCCGGCCGGCCGCGCCCATGCGGTGAGCCAGTTCAGGATCGCGGGCCAGCGTGATGAGCGCGTTGGCGAGGGCCGCTTCGTCGCCTTGCGCGGTGAGCAGTCCAGTGACGCCGTCTTCCACTTGTTCAGGGATGCCGGCGATGCGGGAACTGACGACCGGAAGCGAGCTGAGCATGGCTTCTGTGATGACCGTCGGCAGCATGTCACTGGCACCGGCGGGATCAATGATGCAGGCAAGGACAAAGGCATCGGCGGCCGCGAAGGCCTCCTTCATCTGCTGCAGCTGAACGCTGCCGTGGAAGACCACGGCGTCGCCGAGGCCAAGCTGCGCAGACTGTGCTTCAAGGCGTTCGCGCCAGGGGCCATCGCCCATGAGGTCGAGGTGGATCGCAATTCCGGCGGCGCGAGCGGTCGCCACCGCTGAAAGGAGATGGTGGAATCCTTTGAACTCGATGAGGCGGCCCACGCTGACAAGACGCAGCGGGCCGGAACGCGGCGCATGGGCAGGCGCCGGATAGCCAGAAGGATCAATGCCGTTGTAGATGCGGACCATTTTCGCTGCGCTGTCCGGGCAGCGGTCGGCAAGCTCGCGGCGCGCGTCGTCGCAGGGCGCGACAATGAAGGCAGATTCCCGGGCCATCTCGCGCAGCAGATCCGGTGTGCGCAGGTCGACCATGAAATCCTGGGCCTGCGGGGTGAACGAAAAGCTCAGCCCGGCAAGCGATTTGAGGAAGAGGGCGCTGTAAGTGGCCTGGTTGGCGAAATGGATATGGAGGTGATCAATCCCGATCTCCGGGAGGATTTCAGCAAAGTAGAGGGCGTTGCGGCAGCGCTTGGCGGCTTCGTCGCCGCCGCCGAAGCGCGCAGCGAAATCATCCACCATGGCGGCGGGCCAGCGGCCGTCTGCACGCGCGCGCGATTCCATCACTTTGCGGACGGACGGCGGCGGATTGTGCAGCACGGGGGCTCGGAGGCCATCGAGCCGGGCGTGCCGGAGCGCCTGCACCGGCGGGTTGATGGCAGCCACGGAAACATCCCAGCCGGCAGCCTCGAGGGCCAGCATCTCGTTGTCGACGAAGGTCTGCGACAGCACCGGCCAGCGGCTGAAAAGATAGGTCAGCCGGGGCTGGCGGGCGGGAGAAGCAGAGACGGTCGGTTCCATGCAGCGAAGTTGGCCGACCTTGCCCGCAGGCGGGAGCCTGCCGCAATGGGAAAAGGAAAGTGGGGACGTGTCCCGAAACCCAACCTGGAGCGCCAATCCTCGGTCCGCTCCAGTACTTGTGGTCCCTAGCCGGAACACGTCCCCGAATCGGAAAGGCCCCTCATTCCGCAGCGATGTCGAGCTTCAGCCCGAGCTCCCATTCGAGGTTCTCAAGGGGGAGCTTCGCGAGTTTTTTCAGCTGACCGTTGTCGTAGGCCCGGGCCTTGTATTCGACCTCGAATCCTGCGGCGGCTCCTGGGTCCGCAGGAGCCGCGGGCTTGACCTTGAGCTCGAGATCATGCCATCCGAAATCGCCAGCGAACATGCCGCCGGAGAACGCGGCGCTGAAGAGGGTGGCGCGCTTGGCACCGATCTGCTGCGCGACTTTTTCGCACATGGCTGCTCTCATGGCACGGCCCTCGCGGGGATAGGCCTTCATGCGGAATGCGTGGACGTCTCCCTTGGACAGGCGGGGTTCGGGAACGAGGCGGCGCTGTGCCTCGGCCTGCATCTGCTTGCGGGTGGTGTCGAGGACATTCTGAACTCTGGTGACTTCCTCCGGGGAGAGCTGAAGTGCATCGACGGCCTTGGCACTGAGTTTCCATCCTGGGTCGAGGAGAGGGGGTTTAGTGCGAAGGTAGGACTGGAGCTGGTTGGAGATATCGACCTCGCCCCATGGGTCGGGAGTTAGCGGCTCGGGTGGCGGCGTTGGTTTCGGCGGGCCCGGGGCTGGCGTTGTTTCGGTGATAGCGCGGGTGCTGACGGCAGCTGCGGATTGCGGAACCGTTACTGGCGCGGCGTTGAATGCGCGCAGCATGCGGAACGTGCCGATGGCGAGGCAGATGACGATGAAAGCGGTGGCGAGACGCGCCCGGATGCTGGCGGGTGGAGCGGCTGAAGACAGGGCATTCATGGGGGCGGTAAGGGAAACGGGATCACTGATAACTGATCAAGAGTGACCGGAAATGCGGGACAGTGCAATGAATATCTTATAGAGACCGCAGATTTGTTTTTGCCGCATTCCGGGGCACCCGCCGGCCTTCGTGGATTCCCCATTGCTGCGGGCGCTGGCGGTGACATGGCGGCGGGACCATGAGGTTGGCAGTCGTCATTCCGGTCTACAATCATGCCCGCTACATCGGCCGGGCTCTCGAATCCGTGCTGACCCAGAGCCGTCCGCCGGACCGGGTCATCTGCATCGATGACGGTTCGCGCGACGATTCCCTGGCAGTGTGCCGGACGTTCGCAGACCGGGGCGTCGAAGTCCTCGGCCAAGAGAACCAGGGCGCGCACGCCACCATCAACCGGCTGATCGGAATGGCCTCGGAAGATTGCGACGTCATCGCGATCCTGAATTCGGATGACTTCTACGCCCCGGAGCGGTTTGCGAAATGTCTGCCGGAACTCGAGAACGACCCCGCGGCCCAAGTCGTCGCCTCGGGCCTCGTCCTCATGGATGATGACGACCAATCGTTGCCGGAAGATCATCCGCGGGGCCGCTGGCTCCGGGCAGTGTGGAGCCGCGGAGCCGATCCGGAAACCGATCCGGTGTCGTGGATGGGCGAGGCCAACTTCATTGTGTCGTCCAGCAACATCATCGCGCGGCGCGAATTCTTTCCGGCGCATCCATTCAAGCCCTACCGTTTCAACCACGACTATTACTTTTTGAGTCAGGCCGCCCTGCGAGGTCAGCTGCGCGTGGTGCGGGAACCACTGCTGCACTACCGCGTGCATGACACGAACACGATCAACACAAAGCCCGCGCCACTGCTGCGGGAACTGCTGCGGCAGTGGTTGGACCTGTACCGCGATCTCGCGCCGGAACTGGCCGCCGATCCGGCCCTGCGGGCAAGGTTCTACCGGTTCACACGGGCATCATGGGACAACTTTTCCGGGCTCCATCACGGCGTGTTTCAGGCGGTCCTCGCAGCCTTCCTGACAAACCTCCCTGACGATGCCGTGGAAACCGCTGTGGCTGCGCTCGACGAAGCAGCATGGCCCGAACTCTCCGTCTTTCCCAACAAGGATGCCGTCAATACCTACGACGGTGCCGCGCCTCTCCCGCGCGGAGCGGGTGCCCTCGCCGAACGCATCGCCGCTTTGAAACAGGAACGCGACACTGCCCGGAACGATGCGAAAGCTCAGCGTGCCCTCGCCCGGATGCGGCAGTCGCTGCTCGCCTCAAAATGGGTCGCCCTCGGCCGCGCCGTCGGTCTTGCCGGAAACCTTGGCGGCGATGCCGGCAAGTCGGCGGCCGAAAAGCTGGAAACCCTCGAGGCGGCCGTACAACGCAGCGGCTGGCTCCAGTTCGGCGCGCGACGCGGCTGGTGGCAACCACCGGCGGCCTGAAGTGCTGATGAGCGGGGCTTTTTGGGGGACGGGCGGTTGACAGCAGGCCAAAAAAATCCCGGCCGACCGGAGAACCGGTGGCCGGGATTCGAGATCAACGGTCGCCTAACGCGATGGTCACTTGCCGCCTTCCGGCGCGCGCGTCGTGATTTCCGGAAGCTTGACCGTGCCTGGCGGCATTTCCGGCGAAGGCAGGCGGACAAGGAGCCATGTCTGCGACTGCTTTTCGCCGAAGTGGACGAAGACGCTCGCGGCATCGTAGGTTAGGCTGGACGCGCCGGTCTCGTAGACGGTGCCGGTGTTTTCCCCGATGTGCCATGCAGCCCGCTGGGTCTTGGGATCAATCCGGCCAACGACGGGCTGGTCTTCGCCAGTCATAACGTTCTTGTAGGCCCCTGCGATGATGCCGTTCTTGTCAGAAGAAAGCTGGAAGAACATGACGGCGTCGCCATCTTCCTGCTGGGTGAGCGCCCAGACGCCGAGTGGCAGCCATGTTTCCGGCTGGCCTTCAACGGCGGGTTCCGGAACCGGGTACGTCTCAAGCGGCGGAGACGCTAGGGCGATGGTCTGCTGGCGGTGCACGGTGGCGCTGCCGGAAGGCTGACCATTCATGTAGATCACGTCGCCCTCGATGATGACCGTCGTGCCTGGGTCGTAAACCACCGGCTGGACCGGCCATGCCGGACCGTAGAAAGTGGTATAAACCGGATAGGTCACCGGGCGCCACCACCACCATGGCGAAAGCACCGCGGACGTGACCGCCACCGCAG
Organism: Verrucomicrobiaceae bacterium; assembly: GCA_027483175.1. Taxonomy (GTDB): domain Bacteria; phylum Verrucomicrobiota; class Verrucomicrobiia; order Verrucomicrobiales; family V1-33; genus V1-33. The sequence continues at coordinate 19,934 of JAIXVE010000281.1, forward strand.
TGCGCGCTGCGGCGACTCCACCCCACCAGCACGAACCCCACCAACCGGCGTTGAAGTAGTAATCATGGTACCCATAACAACCGGTCCAGACCTGGCGGCAGCGGCCACCGCGATAGGCATAAACATCGCCGCACCAGCGGTTGTAGTCGCCCGAACCGTAACGCCCATACCAGTTGCGGTCGTTGTAATGGGTGTTGATGCTGTTCCAATTCTGCTGGCGGTTGACGTTGAAGTTGTTGATGACCGTCGTGTTGTTGTTCTGCCAGTTGTTGAAGTTGTTCTGGGTGTTGTTGCCGATGTTGTTCCAGTGATCGCCCCAGTCCGGACGATTGCTGTTCCAGCCCGGACGGTTGTTCCACGCCGGGGGGTTGATTCCAGGACGGTTGCCGGGGCGGTTGACGTTGCCAGGCAGGGTCGTCGGACGGTTGAAATTGCCGCCTTGCCCCGGGCGGTTGATGTTGCCTGGCAAGGTCGTCGGGCGGTTGAAATCGCCACCTTGACCCGGACGGTTGATGTTGCCGGGCAGTGTGGTCGGACGGTTGATGTTCCCACCTTGACCCGGGCGGTTGATATTGCCGGGCAGCGTCGTCGGGCGGTTGATGTTGCCGCCTTGATCCGGACGGTTGATATTGCCCGGCAAAGTCGTCGGGCGGTCCGGCCGCGGGGCTGGCTTCGTCAGATTGCCAGGCAGGGTAGTCGGGCGGCCGCCGGTTCCGGGAAGCGTAATGGGTCCGGTCGGACGCTCCGGACGCGGGGCTGGTTTTGTCGTCGGGCGGTCGATCTCCGGGCGGGGCGCGGGCTTTGTCGTCGGGCGCTGGAAGCTGGAACCTCCGCCGGCATTTGGCCTTTCAACAGACGGGCGGCTGGGCGCCGGCCGGGTGCTGGGCTTCGACGGTGACGGGCGGTGTTCGGCCGGTTTGCTGATCGCCGGACGGCTTGGGGCCGGGCGACTCGACGGGCGGCTCTCGGACGAATGGCTCGGCGCCGGACGGCTCGACGGCTTGCTCGAGGACGAGTGGCTAGGAGCTGGGCGGCTCGCGGGTCTGCTGACAGAAGGACGCGAGGCGGGAGCCGGTTTGGAGAAGTTGTGACCGCCCGCGGGCCTCGCGGCGGCACCCCTTGCACCGCTGGTGGCGGTGAGGAATGCCGTGCCAAGGACGAGCACGGAGTAGAAGATGGAGCGCATGGTGCGGAATTGGGCGGAGGGTTACTTTTCGCGGACGATCGTGACTGGCCCAATGTTCGGGAGGGTCTCGCCACCGAGCGAACGGCTCGCGACCGACCATGAGATCTTGTCGTCGCCGTCCTTCGAGACGGTGATTTCCTCGCTGCCGACTTCGCCATCGGGGAGGACCGTACGGCTGAGGACGAGCCAGCGGTCGCCGTCAGGCGTCCAGGTGCGTTCCGTGAAGCTGCCGTCGGATTCAAACACCCACGAGCGGACTTGTTCCTGTTCGGCGTCCCAGCCGATGATTTCGGTTCCTTCGCGGGCGTCAACGCCTTCCGCACCGGGGATGCTGAAGGTGCGGGTGAGGAAACTGCCGGAGGGGGACCATTCCACAGTGCACTTCATGCCGTCAGGCTCGGTCGACTTCCACGAACCGGCGAACCATGCGAGGTCCTGAAGCAATGAGGCTGCCGCCGGGGCACTTTCGTCATCAAGTTCTGTGAATTCCGTGATCGCCCACTTGCCGTCGCGCTTCACATGAACCGCGGTGAATTCGTTCACGGCCGAGGCCCCATCAGGATCAGTAACCGTCGCTTCTCCGCGGACGCTGAAGACATCGTCGGTAATCTTCCGGGCGGCTTCAATCTCAATGGCAATCGTGCGGCCCTTGCTGTCTGCGAACACGGACTTGAGCAGCGCTTCGATGCTCGCGCGACCACTCGTCTGGACGCCTTCATTGCTGATCCATTCCGCGTCGTCTGCGAAGAGTGCGGCGACCGCCGCAGCGTCGGCCTTGTTGTAGGCCGCCACATAAGCAGCCGCAGTCTCGCGGGCCGCCGCGAGTTCCGGAGATACCGCGGCAGCAGCAGCCGGAGCAGCAGGTTTGTCCTGAGCAACCGCCGGAATGGCAGCGAGCAGCAGAAGGGAGGCAATGGCAGTCGGGGTCTTCATGGTTCAAATCATCAGGGTTAACTCGTGGGACAACACCCCTCAGCTAATCGCCGGACGGCTAACCGGGCAACGGAAAATCCAGACCCTGACCCCCGCAATCACCCGGCGAGTGCACTGGTCTCAGTCGTTTCGAGACAGATGGTATCGGTCCCCACCCGACCGCTTTCCCTCCGCCCTTGCCCGCGCCCTCCCGCGGCCGCGGATTGACTCCGTCAATCCATCGCTCCGCAGGTCCCACAGGTGATTTCCAATTGAGCAGGCCGCGCCCCCCGGTATGGCCTAGGTCATGCATCTGACCGGCTCGTTCCATCCCTCCCAGCGCGTCCTTCTCGGCCCCGGCCCAAGTGATGTGCCGGCCCGGGTCCTCCATGCCATGGCCGCACCGACCCTTGGACACCTCGATCCGGAATACCTCGCACTCATGGACGACACCCGGCGGCAACTCCAGACCATCTTCCGCACCGCCAACGAACTCACCCTCGCCATCAGCGGCACCGGCAGCGCCGGAATGGAAGCCGTCGTCGTCAACCTCATCGAACCCGGCGACGAAGCCATCGTCTGCGTCAACGGGGTCTTCGGCACCCGCATGAAGGATGTCATGGAACGCGCCGGAGCAACTGTCCACGCCATCGAAGCCCCATGGGGCGAAACCATCCCGCCGGAACGCGTCGCCGACGCCCTCCGTACCTTCCCCCGCGCCAAGGTCCTCGGCATCGTCCACGCAGAAACCAGCACCGGTGCCCACCAGCCGCTCGAGGAAATCTCAAGGCTCGTCCACGCCTCCGGTGCCTTGTTCCTCGTCGACGCAGTCACCTCCCTCGGAGGATTGCCCCTCGAAGTCGACGCATGGGGCATCGACGCCTGCTACAGCGGCACCCAGAAATGCCTCAGCTGCCCGCCAGGCCTCGCGCCAGTCACCTTCTCCCCGCGCGCCCTCGCCCGCATGGACGCCCGCCGCTCCAAGGTCCAGTCATGGTACCTCGACATGACCATGATCCGCAATTACTGGGGCGCTGACCGCGCCTATCACCACACCGCGCCCATCAACATGACGTACGCCCTGCGCGAGGCCTGCGCCATCATCCTCGAAGAAGGCCTCGACTCCCGCATCGCCCGCCACTCGCTCAATCACCACGCCCTCCGCGCCGGCCTCGAAGCCATCGGGCTCCACTACATTCCCACACACTCCCTCACCACCCTCAATGCCATCCACGCTCCGGAAGGCATCGACGAAGCCCTCATCCGCCGCCGCCTCCTCACAGAGTTCGGCATCGAGATCGGCGCAGGCCTCGGCCCCTTCAAAGGCCGCGCCCTCCGCATCGGCCTCATGGGCAGCAGCAGCACCCGACGCAATGTCCAACTCGTCCTCGCAGCTCTCGAAGTCATCCTCACACGCTCCGGAGCCACCTCCGCCGCTGCTTCCATCTACGCCGCCTGATCCCCAGAAACGGCCGAGCCCGACCTCCCGGCTTTTCATCGAAGCTCGCGCAGCGCCACTCCGTTCAGACTTGGAACAGACCCCGCGGCCTCATCCATCACCGCCAGCGTCTGCCCATTCCGGACAAGCCGGGTCTCGCCCCCGGCCTGCAACCACTGCACGCGCCACCACTTGATAGCATCTCCATCAAGAACAAAACTCCGGATTCCCGAAGGCGAACTCGCTGACCCCACTTCAACCACCGTCAGGTACCCATCGCCCACCCACTTCTGCTTCACCACGCAACCTCCCTTCCCGTCATCATGCCGTCGTCCTACCTCTATCCATCCGCCCCGCATGAGATCCGGAGGCCAGCAGAAACCGCAAACGACCAGCGCCATACACCCGACAACCAAGGCACTCATTCCCACAAAACCCCTCGCTGATGACCAGTCACGCATGTGCCATTTGCCTTCTGATAACGCCGGCTTCAACCGTAAAGTCCACTCCACACGCCGCGGCCCGCACCTCTCCGACCCGACCCTCTCCATACCAGCCGAAGGCTCTGGACTGCTGTCCGAACTACAGCTCTCAGGGCGCACCGGATGCCCGCGGCCCGCTCACCGCACCCACTGATCCAGTCCGCCGCACAGCACTCCGAATCACTCAGAAGAACGACGAGGCCCAGTCTTGGCGACCCTCTTCCGAAACGTGAGAATCAAAATTGCCGATGAAGCGGATCGGTGCGTCCGGATTCACCCTGACTCGCTTCGGGTCAAACTCGACTGAGTGAAGGACGAGCATCAGGGAAGCAGATGTGATTCCCTCCTTCTCCGCTGCTGCAACAACCCCGTCGGCGGAATCACGCCAGCAGGTAAATCCCTCGACCAACGCCCGAATCGAAACAGGCCGCCCAGAGACAACCATCTCTCGAAGTCTACCGCCACCTATCCGAAATCCAAAGTCTCGCTCAAATGCGCCGTCAAGATTCATGCAGTCGTCCGCAATCAACCCATCCTTGAACAAACCAATCCAAACCGCGACGCGGCCTTTCACTGTGAAGTCGTCCTGATGAAGTACGGGAGGTGTCATGTCACGGAAGCGCAGGGAATTCTAATGCCGTCTTCTCCTCACAATTATGACAGCAATTTGCGGCTGATATCTTCATATTCGACCTCTAAAAGCTGCTGTTTTCGGCGAAAAAAACATCAGGTCACATTGTTGTCAACCCGCATCTTCGGCTTTCGCGCAGGTGCTAAGCCGTGAAATCCGGCTCGTGGATCATGCGAGTTTGAATCTGTCGGCCCGAGCAGTAGATGTAGAAGTCGCGCAGGGCCCTATCGAGGTAGTGGAAAGGATGCGAGGTCCGGCAAGCGGCAGTTGACCCGCTACATGCAGGGATTTGCCGGCTTGGATGGCGCAGCGACTGCCTGGCGGTCTACCCGGCCTGATGCAAACCGTCTCCGGCAGCAACCGCTGGAAGCTCCTTTCCATCACCGAACTCGCCGACCCCGCCACCAATTACTTCCGTCTTGCCAGACCCTGACACCCCGCACCCTCTTTCCATCAGTCCACGCAGCAGCGATCAGCTAGTCTCATCCTCAGAAACAGGCTTCCCCTACGCCCTCGCGGGCTGTCATCGGCGATCAGCATGCTGAAACTGGCCGCCTCATGCTCCCCCGAACCCTCATCGCTCTGCTGACTGCCGCCACCATCAGTCACGCTGCCCCGTCGGATCGCCCCAACATCGTCTGGATTCTCGCCGAAGACATGTCCGCCGATTTCGCCTGCTACCGAGACGCAGGCATCGCCACCCCGCACGTCGATGCTCTCGCCGCCGCAGGGACAAAATTCACACGCGCCTTTGTCACCGCCCCGATCTGCAGCATCTGCCGCTCCGCCCTCATCACCGGTCGCTACCAGACCAGCATCGGCGCCCAACACCATCGCTCCAGCGTCCCCGGGCACCGCATCACCCTGCCCGATGGCGTGCGTCTCGTTCCCGCCATCCTCAAAGATGCCGGCTACCACACCAATAATCTAACACTCGACGCCTTCCTCAAACCCGCCGCCGCCGTCGCGAAATCACCCGCCGTAAAAGTCGCCAAAACCGACTACAATTTCGAATGGAACGAGACCGCCACCTACAGCGGCACCCACTGGACAACCAGAACACCCGGCCAGCCGTTCTTCGTCCAGGTCCAGCTCCACGGCGGCAAAAACCGCGGCCAGGCACCCAAACCTCAGTGGCCCGAGAAAGTTCGGCAACTCCTCGGTTCCGTCACCGACCCCGCCTCCGTCAAACTCCCGGCATGGCTCCCGGACGACCCCGTCATCCGCGCCGACTGGGCCCAGTACCTCGATTGTGTCAGGGTCACCGATCACGAGGTCGGCAAGGTCATCGCACGGCTGCGCGAAACCGGCGAACTCGACCGCACCGTCATCGTCTTCCTGACAGATCACGGCATCAGCCACGTCCGCAACAAGCAGTTCCTCTACGACGGCGGCACCCACGTCCCGCTCATCATCCGAGGCCCACGCATCGCCGCCGGATCCGTCCGTGAAGACCCAGTCGAACACATCGACCTCGCCGCCTGCACCCTCGGCATCGCCGGAATCCCCGTGCCCGCCGCCATGCACGGCCGCAATCACCTCGACCCCTACTCCTATCAGCCGCGGCGCTTCGTCTTCGCCGCCCGCGACCGCGCCGACGAAACCGTCGATCTCATCCGCAGCGTGCGCGACACCCGCTGGAAATACATCCGCAACGGCTTCCCCTCCCGCCCATGGCTCCAGCCAAACCGCTACAAAGACGAAAAGGCCATCGTCCAGACCATGCGCCAACTCCACGCCGACGGCAAGCTCTCCGCCGAGCAGTCCCTCATCATGCGCGACACCAGACCTCAGGAGGAACTCTACGACACCGGCACCGACCCTGACGAATTCCGCAATCTCGCCGCCGATCCCGCCCACGCCGCACGGCTCACCGAAATGCGCGCCGCCCTCGCCGAATGGCAATCCCGCACCGGCGATCCCGCAAGCCCCGAAAGCGAGGCCGTCTACCGCATCGAAGTCGCTGGCCAGCACCCGGAAGGCGGCAAAGGCCAGGCCAATGAAATCTACCAGCGCAACGTCGAAACCATGCTCCGCTGGCAGACCGAAAAACCGTTCGTCCGATAATCCCGCGCGCTCCTCCCCGTCTGCGCCACAGAACGGCCTTCCTCCAACTGCCCGGATGGCTTGACTTCACCGCGCCCGAACGGTACCGACGCCGCATGAAATTCACCGCCTTCCTCGCTGCCCTGTTCATCACAGCTGGCCCGCACCTGCGCGCCGCAGACGAAAAGCCGGAACCAAAGAAGGAAGAAAAACCCGCCCCTAAAGAAGACTCGAAGGATACCTCGGTCGAAACCCAGCACACCATCACCGCAGGCGGTCAGAAACTCGCCTACCGCGCCACCGCAGGCACCCTCACCCTCACCAAAGCCTACGGCGAACCCCGCGCCAAGGTCTTCTCGGTGTCCTATGAACGCACCGACGCCGGCGACGCCACCAAGCGCCCGGTCTGCTTCTGCTTCAACGGCGGCCCTGGCAGCAGCGCCGTCTGGCTCCACCTCGGCGCCTTCGGCCCTCGCCGCGTCGTCCTCCCACCCGACGGCGTCACCGGCCCGCGCCCGCCCTTCTCCCTGACAGATAACGAGTTCACCCTTCTCAAGGACGCCGACCTCGTCTTCGTCGATCCCGTCAGCACAGGCCTCAGCCAGCCCGAAAAAGGCGAAGACCCCAAGCAGTTCCACGGCTTCAGCGAAGACGTCGAAAGCGTCGGCGATTTTGTCAGGCTCTGGATCACCCGCCACCAGCGCTGGAACAGCCCGAAATTCCTCATGGGCGAAAGCTACGGAGCCATCCGGATCAGCGGCCTCGCCGCTCACCTCCAGGATCGCTACGGCATGTACCTCAACGGCATCATCATCGTCAGCGGTCTCCTCGACTTCAAAACCCTTTCCCCCGAAGAACAGAACGACGTTCCCTTCCACACATGGCTGCCTAACATGACCGCCGTCGCCCACTGGCACGGCAAGCTCGCCCCGGAACTCCAGGCAGACTTCGCAGCCACATGGAAACGCGCCGTCGACTTCTCCCGCGAACAATACCCCCGCGCCCTCCTCATGGGCGCTGACCTCCCCGCCGAAGAACGCCGCGGGGTCGCAGACTACCTCTCCCTCCTCACCGGGCTTCCCACCCCCCTCATCCTCCGCAACAACCTGCGCATCGATCCTTCCCTCTTCCGCGCCAAACTGCTCGAAGCCGATGACAAAGTCGTCGGCCGCTTCGACGGGCGCTGCACCGGCCCCGATGGCGACCCTAGCTATGACGTCGTCTTCGGCGCCTTCGCC
>JAIXVE010000353.1 GCA_027483175.1 Verrucomicrobiaceae bacterium
CTCCCCGCGTGAGACCCATCTCCCACCAACCCCCTCCGTACACGCCCGCCTCCCCGCGCCAACGGCGCACCCTAACGCAGCCCGGGGCAACGCCCCGGGTACACACCCGGAAATATCCCCAGCCCTGAAAGGGCGGAACACTCATCCCGAAGGGATGACGGCACCCAGCCGGTGGTTGAGCAACGCGACACCACCGGATCGCCACCGGGCACCCCAAACCCCGAAAAACCAACTCAGACCATCCATCCGCATTTCGATCGAATGCCCTGCATTCAATTCACTCCGATGGGGTCATTTGAACAATGAGTTCCTCAATCGGAAGCCCAACCACACACTCCATACCTCCAAAATCCCCCCCTCCGGTCACAAATACGGAGACCCGGCTATCAGAAAATCTCCAGACGACCCGATACCTTCTGCCCTCATACCAGGACCACGCCGAAGTTTCATACTTTGATCCTTCCTGAATTTGTTTCCAGCGTCGGCGACTCACCTTGATGGTGCTGTCGGCATCGTCGTTACCCCACACCGCTTTCACTTCAACGCAGGCTCTGGTTTTTTTCCTTGGTTCCTTTTTCATATCCGGGACGCTGTTCACTGAACTTGGTTTCGAGCATTCGTCGAGTCGCTTGATCTTGAGCCGAACCCCAGAGCTCAGCCGCTCCTCCCTGCGACGCCAGACGGAGCGAATTGTCCGGCTACCGAAAGGACAACCACTTCGACGCCATATTCCTTTGCAAGAGGCTCCAGAACAGCGTCGCCTTTCGTGCATAACGCGACTGACCGAATGCTCGCGGGCTTGAACGGTTCCATTAGCCGCCGTGAAAAGACTGCCTGGCCCAGCAAGTACATGCCGAGTCGCGACGCCTTGGTCTGCACAAGGACGATGTCTTTGCCCATTATCTCGACAGAGTCGGCCGGTTGAATCTCGAAGGGTCCGCCCAGAATGATGACTCCGTCCAACAGGCGCGGCCCGTTCTCCGGCCCGGCTCTTACTGCCGGGAACTCTTCGATCAGGGTTCCTCCGACGGTTTTCCAGTACCGCCGGGTCAGAGGTGTCTCCTTCTTACTCATACGCTCGCCAGCCCAACATTCATTGAGCCCACTGATGCATCGACGAATGCGCTTCGTCCACAGTATTGTGGTGAGCCCGCGGGACACAGGGCCGCCAGTTCGGCCTGACCGTCATGAGCGGCCAACCTGGACACGGCCGGAGGCACCGGACACCGCCTGACGATCTGGCACCGCTTCCCGCCAACTCATTCGGAATCGCCGCTCCCCTCTCGGCCAGCACGCACAAACCGCACGCCACGTCCGAACTAGAACGCCGGATTCCCTCCGGCAACCCTCACTGTGGCCGTTGCTGCCTGTTGACAATCCCCCACCTCCATTCAATCGCTTGATTCACACGACACAAGTTAGCCTGACGCAACCACGGCCTGCCCCTCAAATCCGCAATTCAAATCGCCATGCACTTGCTTGATTCAACAGGTCAGATCATGCAGATAGTTTACATCGGAAACGACAGGTTTCTCGAGGATCTTTCTCATTACTTGAAAGACAATTTCAATCACAAACCCGCCACCGGAACCGAGGAATTGCTGGACAGAGTTTTTGCCCACATTCTACATTGGGATTCGAATTGCGATGAAGAGGATTCGATGGCGAAACTGGTTTCCGAGAAGATTAAATCCAATGGTACGCTGCAGCTAATCACAAAGCTCCATCAGCCTCTACCAGAGCTGTTGATTTATAAGTTCAATGGAACTACGCCTTTCGGAACTTTCCGCTCCGAAGACATAGTCCCCGATGAACAACACGAAAACTTCACAGTACCCACGCGCGATGGCCATATGTTAGTTTTTTCAAAATCCGAACTGGATGAAATAGGCGGAGAAGCGCACCCGCCTGAAAGCGAACTTGATGAAGCAGAAATCTACTGGCCTGGCTCCATCGTCCATTTCTTCATGAAATCCAGTGACGAGCAAAGAATGCGATCTTACCTCTCCAACTGCATCATCGAGCTTAATCAAATCTACAATGCTCTGGGACTTGAATCAATCGAAGTGAACCAATGAACTTGGACGGCGAGGCCTATCCGCTGCCAATCCCTCTCGGCGACGACCGGTATCGTTCCACGACTCAGACCACCCTGCCCCACGGCGTACCACTCACGGCTTCGCATCCGCCTCCTGAAGATCCTTCAGCTTTGTGCCGTCCTTCGTTTTCCAGTCAACACGCCCATTGGCGGAACGTCCCTGCACAACCCCAGCGGCCGTGGACGGACTGGCAAAAACGTAATCCTGAGCAAATCTGAACACGCCACCGTCCGGTGTGAGGACGCCGTTGGCCATGAGGGCAGCACGCAGCTCTCTGATATAGGAATGGCAGGACGGAACCTCGTCCCGCACCACCCCGCTTCCGGAACGCACCACAAACCCGTCGCGAGTCTCCACGCCCTGCGCTTTGATGCCCTTGGCCTCGATGAACAATATCTGCCCGGATGGATTCACCGGAGCCGCGGCGGTGAACACACTAACACCCAGCACCGGGAAGCAGAGCAGCATTTCGGACAGAAATCCTTCTGCGTCAGCGGCATCGGCTTCCGACAGCGACGGCAGTGCCGGCACATTTCCGTTGTCGAGCACGCACCGCTTGGCGTCGGCCGCCAGTTTCACCAACCGCGACTCGATGTACTGCACGTGTGCCTTGTTGAGGTTCTCGTCCTTGCTCGTGAAGGCAAAGCAGACCGTCCAGAAATCCTTCTTCCCGGCGTGCTGCTCGAGCCTCGGCCTGATCGGGTCACCCTCTCCAATGTAGACCCTCGACAGACCCGATTCCTCTGGCGGCCCCTGAAGCACGTAAACCCCCGTGCGGTTGAGCTCCTTCCTCGCCTTGGCCTCTGCCAAGAGCGCCCGGGGAAAAACGATCCCCGCCCCGCTCCAGTTCGACTTCTCAATGGTCCGCAATCCATCCGGGTCGCCACCAGGCAGAAAGATTCGGATCGAGTATGGCTTGGACATTGGAACTGGCTGGAAATTCTCTGACTGTTGGGCGATTCTTCTTCACGCCACCTCCTCGTAGAGGTGTTTCTGGAAGCCGGCGAAGACCTGCCCGATTTCGCTGCCGAGGTCTGCCACGGCGTCAGTGATCGAGTTGCCGTACTTCATGCGCAGGAGCGTGCCGAGCTTCGACTGGTCAAGTTCCTCCACACCAACCGAGACATAGTGGTGCAGGACGAAATCGAGGAATGCGAGCTGGCGGGGGCTGAATCGTCCGTCGATCGCCTTGCGGGCATGACCAGCTCTGATTTCGCGGGTGAGCGGTGGGGACGCGTAGGCCACGTAGGATAGGACATCGAACAGGTCCGCGTTCTCGGCATCGATGATCTTCTGCATTTCCGCCAGCTGCTCGACACCGAAGCCCTCTTCCTGGAGACGATCCAGCAGTTCCCGTCTCGTTTCCGGGCTGCTCCAGATGTCCCGGAGTTCGTTTTCGTCCCTGAAGAAGTCCGGGAGCCTGCCGAAAAGCGACTCCATGAACTGATGTGCCGACATCGGCGTCCCGTCCGGATGCCAGAACGACGTCACCGACATGTGCTGGATGGTGCGGGCCTTTCCATCAGCCAGCTTCACTCGGACTTTCTTCCTCCGGCGGCAATCGCAGGACACTTTCCCGCAAACCTCACAAGGCTCTTGCGCACAGACGCACGGGCTGCCGCCGCAGTCCGGACACGGACCCGATGGATCGCTCGCGCACGTGCAGGGCCATTCCCCGCAAGTCGCGCACGTCTCCGGATCAACCGCCCCGCCCTCATCATCCGGCGCAATCGGCTCGCCGTCCCATTCTCTGTCGAGGAAGTGCTGGTGTGCCTTCACGAAGTCGTAAATCGTGAAGTAGTCCTTGCCATCATACAGGCGGGTTCCCCTCCCGATGATCTGCTTGAACTCGATCATCGAGTTGATCGGCCGCATCAGGACAATGTTCCTGACATTGCGCGCGTCGACTCCCGTCGAGAGCTTCTGCGAGGTGGTGAGGATCGTCGGGATGGTCTTCTCGTTGTCCTGGAAGTCGCGGAGATGTTTCTCTCCGAGCGCCCCGTCGTCTGCCGTCACCCGATGGCAGTAGTCCGGGTTCCGCCTCGTGACGATCTGATTGATGCAGTCCCGCACGAAGAGCGCGTGTTCCTGATTGGCGCAGAAGACGAGCGTCTTCTCGCCCTGATCGATCATCCCCATGAAGATCTCGACCCTCTTCCGTTCGCGTTCCCGGATTTCGATGTTCCGGTTGAAGTCGCTCTCCTCGTACAGCTTGCCCTGCTCGATCTCGCCCTCCACCACGAGATCGTCCGCCGTGAAGAGGTAGCTGTCCATGGTGGTCTGGATCTGCCGGACCCGGAACGGCGTCAGGTAGCCGTCATTGATGCCGTCCTTCAGCGAGTAGCTGAAGACAGGCTCGCCAAAATACGCGTAGGTGTCCACGTTGTCCCTGCGCTTCGGAGTGGCCGTGAGACCCAGCTGCACCGCCGGCTCGAAATGCTCAAGAATGCCGCGCCAGCTGCCTTCGTCGTTGGCTCCTCCCCGGTGGCATTCGTCGATCACGATGAAATCGAAGAAGTCCGGCGGGTACTCGCCGAAGTACGGGGTGTCTCCGGGTCCCGACATGAACGTCTGGAAAATCGTGAAGAACAGGTTCCCGTTCTTCGGCACCCTTCGTTTCTTCGCAATCTCGCTGGGCTCGATCCGGACAAGGGCGTCCTCGGGAAAGGCCGAAAAAGCGTTGTACGCCTGGTTGGCGAGGATGTTCCGGTCGGCCAGAAACAGAATCCTCGGGCGTCGCGTTGGTTCTCCCGTGAGGTTCCAGCGAGAATGGAATAGCTTCCACGCGATCTGAAAGGCAATGAACGTCTTGCCGGTTCCGGTGGCTAGGGTCAGCAGAATGCGCTGTTTCCGGCCCGCCATCGCTTCCAACACCCGCTCGACCGCAATGTCCTGGTAATACCGCCCCTGAAAGAATCCTCCCCTGTCCTCAAACGGCACTGCGGCAAAGTTGTCCCTCCATTCGCTCTTCGCCCCGAAGTTCCGTTCCCAGAGCGCCTCCGGTCCCGGGTAGGCCGATACCTCTGATTCCTCGCCGCTCTCCATGTCGATCCCGTAGATCCCCTGACCGTTCGTCGCGTAGGTGAAGCGCACGCTCAGCTTCTGCGCGTACGCCTTCGCCTGCGCCACGCCCTCCGTCAGCGCCTTGTCCCACGCCTTCGCCTCCACCACCGCCAGCTTGATGTTCCGGTACACCAGCACGTAATCCGCAATCTCCGGAAGCCCACGCCTGCCCCGACCCTCGATTCGGCCCAGACTGATCTTGTACTCGCGAAGTATCCTGCTGCCTTCCACAACGCCCCAGCCCGCCGCCTTCAATGCAGGATCAATGTGCTCGGCTCTCGTCTCGGCTTCGTTCATGCGGCAATGGACTGAAGCCTCTCAATCGCCAGCGCCAGCAACCGATCACCGAAAAGCTTCCGCTTTTCCATCACTGTGCATTCGATGCCCAGGACCCCACACCGACGCACCGCCTCGGCAACCAACGCACGGGCTGGCGTCAAAATCCCAGCAGTCGGTGTCTCAACTGGCAGATTCATCTCCGGGTCCATCATGTGTTCGGAGTCTGGTCCAGTCTCGAAAGCCCTTTGAGTCGATACGTCGTACGCACCCGACCGTTCTTGAAGAGCACGGTGGATTTCAATAACTTGGCCATGCAGCGCTCGTTGAAAAACTCACGGTTCAAGGCAACCATTTGCTCCTCCGTTAGATTTTCGTCGATCTTCCCTCCGGCGCTTTGATTCGCGTCAGTCACAAAATCAAACTTCCACGAGTCCAGCAGCACCCCTTTGAAAACGCCCGTCTCATCGATCTCTTCTTCGTTCGTGATCGTCCCGGCAACGCGTTGGAATGCCTCATTCGCTTTCACCGGGCTGATCGCGCAGCGGAAGTCTCCGGTTTCCAGGCGGAGGCCCGCTTTTCCCCGACTGACCACTCCCAGAAATTCCCGCAGATTCTGAATCACCCGCGGAGCCGTCGCATCCAGCTCGGCAGCGAAATCCTCGTCGCTGCGCGCTGCGGCTTCCACCAGACGGGTCACGTGCGCCAGCGTATCCGACAACTGGCCCTCCTCAAAAAGCTCGTCATTGTCAGCTCGGGTGAGTTCAAGGCCGAATGATCCACGCGGCAGGCCGGTCAGCAGCAGGCGCGACTGCGCTTCACCCGTCCTTCGGCCACCACTGCCCACGACTCCATGCCAGCGGTCCGCATAGTCAGCCATCACCATGTTCTGGAACGGCTCAAGCACACGCCCGGCAAACCCCGCGTCTATGCCCATCGAGCCCACCACCGGCTCTCCGGAAAAGAACAACACCGTTCGCGCCTCCTTCTGCCCATACGGCAGCTCGGACAGCTTTTCGTTCAGCTCCTCCTCACGCTCGGCAAATGCCACAGACATCAGCGGATGCCCGCCAGCCATCTCCTTGAGACGCCGGGTCTCGAGAAGCTGCACCTTGAGGAATTCCCTTTGGGAGCGACTGGTCATGGCATGGCTTTTGAGAGTTCGCGGCGCGCAGCAGCATCTTCTTCCGGTGTGTCCAGCTCGACGCGCAGCATCCCCTTCCATACACCCATCCGGTTGTGCGAAAAGAGCAGAATCCAATAACGCGTCTGCTCCAGCGTCAACTCAGGGCTGAATCCGGCGTCGAACGGGTAGTGGTCGATCAGATAATTGGCCTTCGCAAGCCGGGGACTGGCAAACTCCCGAAACCTTCCTGCCAGCCCCGCCAGAAAGGCACGCTCATAACCCCAGAAGACCGTCACCGCATCCAAATCCCGAGGGGCGCGGCCATCACGGCTTTCCACATCCTCCAGAAAACTGCCATCCAGCCACTGAAATCCCCGGGTCAACCCTTCCGAACGCAGCCGCTCCCGGAAATCCAGAAAACCGCCGAGGATCCGCCGTCGCTCCAGTGTGCTTCCCAGCCGCCGACACAAGTCAGCCGTCGTGCAGGGATAAGGCGACAACTGGGCATGCTCCACCGGATCCCCCAAATGAGGCGGCCGCACCAGATTGTGATCAAAATCGGGTATCGAACTCTCCATGACTGATCCAGTCCTCTATCAAATCATCCGCCAACCCGCCAGACCAAAAACATCCACTCTCACAACTCCCCGCTGAACGCCTCGTGCAGCAGCGACTTCTTCAACGCCGCCAGCGCCGCCAGCTTTTGCCGGTAGAGGCCGGCAAGGCGCTGGGTTTCGGTGGAAAGGGCGTCGAGGTGCGAAACAATTTGCGATTGCTCGGCAAGTTTCGGCGCAGCAACTGGAAGAAGACGCAAATCCTCAATATTGATGCCGACATACGCCGCGCCTTTCTTTACCCCGCCAAGCCACTGCTGGCTGACTCCTGAGCCAATAAGATAAGAAAGAAACGAAGGGTTCATGCGTTCCTGATCGACGGGAACAACCGCAACTTCGCGAGAAACGTTCCAACCTGACATCTCAGCTCCGGCTACAGCGACACCGCCGAGAGTACCGCGCACGTTTACCAATACTTCCCCCCCTTTGAGGATAGTGCGGGAATACTCAGCCGAAAGAGCTGGCTTAATACGCTTCATCCCTTCGGTTTCTATACGCAGCCACCGAACGTTGCTTGTGCGAAGGCATGGCACACCGCTCGAGGTTTCATCACCGAGTTTGATAACGCCGTATGTGATTACTCGCGAGGATTCGCACAACTCAACTAGCGGCTTCTCCACCCACCCTTTCCCCCGCTGAGAGAAAACGGATTGGAGGTGGCTTTCAAACAGGGCACGGGCGTTTTGGAGGTTCTTTTCGACGTTGGCTTGCGCGGTGGCGAGCCCCGCAAACGCTTCGCCCAGCACGCCGACGATCCGCCGCTGCTCGGCCAGCGGGGGGACGGGGATGGAATACTCTTCAATGAACTCTTTTGAGACGCGCTTATGTCCGACTGCCCCGCTCATTCGCGCCGCTCCTTCGGTTCTGAACGTCTCGTGCGAGAGCAAGTAATACAGCCATTCCTTGCTCAAGGAACGGTCCGGCCGGAAAACAATATATTCGCTAGAACCAAAACCCACGCCATTCTTGAGACCTGAAGCGATGCCCAGCTTTCCATTTTCGAAACATGGTGTGATTTTGGCGAGGAGCACGTCTCCTTCCGCAAAATAGGTGTAGCTGCCCACGACCTCGCCCAGGGCTTTCGTTTGAGTGGGAGTTGCGAGCATTTGATCAATACCCAGCGCCTCCATCGGAAGGAACGAAACAAGGTCTGAATCGACCAGTTTTTCACGAGCTTCGGACTTCGGCGGCTTTATCTGACAAATTTCCGCCAGCTTCTTTCTTTCCCACCCCTTCTTCATACCAGCAGCCCCTTGATAGATTTCAGCACCTCCGCACTCTCGGCGTCCAGCGCGGCGATTTCCTCCATGATCTGCTGCGGACTACGGTGGGTGATCTCCTCTCCGCCGTCCGGGTTCTTCACCGAGAGATCGTAGGTCTTCCTGTCGATGTCCTTCACCTCCACGCTCCAGCTCTTCGGCGAATCCTCCAACCGCTTCTGCCGGTCAATGAAGTCACTGAGGTCCGCATCATTGAGCGGGTTGGTCTTCCCCAGGTTGCGGCCGGGATCGAGTTGGTAGTACCAGATTTTCTTGGTGGGAGCGCCCTTGTCAAAAAACAGCACGACTGTCTTCACCCCCGCCCCCTGAAACGTTCCGCCAGGGCAGTCGAGCACGGTGTGGAGGTTGCAGCTCTCCAGCAGCAGCTTCCTCAAGCTCACGGAAGCATTGTCAGTGTTGCTCAGAAACGTGTTCTTGATGACAATGCCCGCCCGTCCCCCAGCCTTGAGAATCTTGATGAAATGCTGGAGGAAAAGGAAGGCTGTCTCGCCGGTGCGGATCGGGAAATTCTGCTGAACCTCGGGCCGCTCCTTGCCGCCGAAGGGAGGATTCGCCAGCACAATGTGATAACGGTCCTTCTCCTGAACGTCGGCGAGGTTTTCCGTGAGGGTGTTGGTGTGAATGATGTTCGGGGCCTCAACCCCGTGCAGGATCATGTTCATCACGCCGATCACGTAAGCGAGAGACTTCTTCTCCTTGCCGTAAAACGTCTTCGTCTGGAGCGTAACCAGATCCTTGGTGGTGAGCTTCGCGGAGCCTTTAAGGAAATCGTACGACTCGCAAAGGAAGCCGCCGGAGCCGCAGGCCCCGTCGTAGATCGTTTCCCCGATCTTCGGCTCAGTCACCCGGATCATCGCGCGAATGAGCGGGCGCGGAGTGTAGTACTCGCCGCCGTTCCGTCCGGCATTCCCCATGTTCTTGATCTTGGTCTCGTAGAGGTGGGAAAGCTCGTGCTTCTCGACCTGCGAGCCGAAGCGCAGCTCGTCGATGTGATCGATGATCTCGCGAAGGTTGTAGCCGCTCTGGATGCGGTTCTTGATCTCGCTGAAGATCTCCCCGATCTTGTATTCGATGGTGTCCGGACCAGTGGCGCGATTCTTGAATCCCTGAAGGTAGGGAAAGAGCCTGCCGTTCACGAAGTCCGTGAGGTCGTCCCCGGAGAGCGCCTTGTTGTGATCAATCCTCCCGTCCTTGCCCTTGGGAGCCGCCCACGTCCCCCAGCGGTACGGCACATCGAGAATGTAGCTGTATTTCTTCCCGGTAAGGGCAGCCTCGGTCCCTTTATCGGTCTCAAGCGCGTCCAGGTACTTCAGGAAGAGCAGCCACGAGGATTGCTCGGTGTAGTCGAGTTCGCTCGTGCAGCCGGCATCCTTCCAGAGCACGTCGTCGATATTCCTGAATGTCTGTTCGAACATGAGTTGGAGCGGGGAGTGGGTGCGCACTTCTCAGATCTCCATCTCCGGGCGGGCATGGTTCGGAAGGAACGCTTTACTGGTTCCAGTTCCTATAGCCGGCCGCCGCCCTCTGTCAGCCGATTTCCTCGGCAATCCTGCGCAACATCCACCACACCAGAGCGTCCCTGATTTCGGCCCCCCCAGCCTTCCCTTCCCCTGTTCACATGAGAGGGATGCCTTCATTGCCGCCCGCGACATCGCGGACTAAGCCGGGCTCCCGCTTGTCCCCGCCATGGCCACGCAGGACGTGAAGCACTTCGGTTCGGCCACCCGCTTCCCCATCCCGCAGGGATGACGGCTCGTAGCCGGCCGTCGAGCAACGCGACACCACCGGAATCACGCACCCAACATCCCCCCTCCTACCTCCCTCCCAGATACCCCCGCGCCAGCACCTCGCCCAACGCCCTGATCCCCGACGCCGTAATCACCAGTTGCTCCTCCTGCACCGGCAGATCGAACGCCTTCAGGTGAATCACCCCTTGGTCCTCAGCCGCTAGCGCCGCAATCTTCGCCGTCACATCCATCCGATTCAGATCCTTCGAATCCGTCGGTGGTTGCTGACTGACATACCACTTCAACCCGGGCAACCCCAGGTCCTCCCGGCTCTTCACCACCATCGCCTGCAGCCACTTCGCCGCATTGCTCCGGTATGGCCAGAACGACATGTCGTTCTCTCCCGCATGATAGAAAATGCCCGCAACCTCCACCGCGTGCCCCTTCGCTTCCAGTTCCTTCACCGCTTCCCTCACAAATGCGATGAACTTCGGATACACATGCCGCGACACCGCACTCGTGCCCTCCGGCGTCCAGTCATTCATCTGCGACCCACTGTCCGTGAACTTCGCCACCGCCACATTCCCGCCCACCTTCCCCTCCAGCGCCGCCCCGAAACTCAACTCCGGACCGAACGTGCCGTAGAACCCCGCCGGCCCCAGCGGCTCCCACCCGTCCGACACCTTGTACCCGCCCCCGATGCTGTACTTGTAAGCCACCCGCCGGTTGTCCTCAGCTAACTTCTCCCCACCCGGCAACCGCTTCAGATCCTCCGTGAACGCCCGCTCCCCTTCCATGTTCCGGTGCCCCGCCAGCACAAACAGCTTCACCTTGCTCCCCTTCTCATAAGGCCACGCCGGCAACGGCCTCGCCGTCCCTACCGGCTTCCCGATCGCCCGCAGATAAGCATCCGCATAGTTCACCCCATGCTCCAGCTGACCCAGCGTCCCGTAATGATAGTGCAGCCCCTCGCCCCCGCCGATCTCCACCGCGTCGTGTGACGTCGGCACATAATCCGCTAGCTCGTCTGCATCCGTCACCGCCCGCTGCCCGGTCCGGATCGCATACATATTCTCCCGATTGTCCATCCCCCACACCGTCTTCGTGCACAGCTCACCCACATAAAACCGCAACCCCGGCACACCAAGGTCACGCCGCCACCGCGCCACAAATCGCTTCAGATTCTCCCCATACGCCGGCCGGAACTTCTCATCAAACATGTCGTTCTCCCCCTGATGCCACATGAATCCCTCCACCCGGTAAGGCACCTTCCGCTTCTCCAGCTCCGCCAGCGACGACCGCACCAACTCCAGCGCCAGCGGATAAAGCTTGAAACCCGTCGGCTCGTCAGGATTCCAATCCCCGCCCAGCGTCGTCCCCCCGGCCGCACACTTGATGACCGCCACCGGCGCTCCCGTCTCCTGCACCACCCGCCTCGCAAAACTCAGCTCCGGCCCCACCACTCCACCCACCGGCTGCAGCGCCACCCAACCCTTCGACTCCTCCTTCTCCTCACGCCCCAGATTGTACGAAAACATCACCTTCTCCTGCGGCGCATCCAGTCCCGCAAACGGCGGAAACTTCCCGATGTCCTTCACCTTCGAATCCGACCCCACCATATTCGACTGCCCGGCAAAGATGAACACCCTCACCGTCTTCGCATCCGTATCCGCAGCCGCACTCGAACGCACCGCCGGCAGCACCAGCAGCAACCCAACAATCAGACGCAGGCTTTTCATAGATTCCCCCACCTTCTCCCCGCTTCCTCCCTCCCGCACAATCCAATTCCCTCAACCCGCTGCACCTCTTTCCACCCCACCCGCCCCCGCCCGTCACTCAGCCCCATCCTTCAAACCCACCAACTCCGGCGTCTCCGTCGACGCCTCGATCTCCGCAATCGTGTCGCGCACACACTTCGCCTTCCTCTTCATCAGCTCCCGCGGAAAATCCTTCTCATCCTTCGCAAAATACTCCGCAATCCTCCTCAACTCCGGAATCACCGCCTTCGCATGCGTCCCGTAACTCACCAGCACCTTCATTAGTAACGGCGTCCGCTCCTGACTGTCCCACGGATTCTGATCCCTCGTGTATTGCACACACGCCCCGATCCCTTCCTTAATCCGATGCTTCGCCAGCAACCGCAGCCCCTCCACCCGGATCCCATCCGCAAACATCTCCCCGCTCGGCGCAGGCGCGGCCACCGCCTCGTAGATCGCCGGCAGCAACGGCCGAATCTCCTCAGTCGATAGGTTCCGGTACACCGACCCAATCGCCCCGCGCGCCCGACCATCCTGATTCTTCAACCCAGCCCTCACCGCCTTGTACAGCGCCGCACGGTCCACTCCCTTCAGCGAACGACTCAGCATCCCGTTCCCATGCTCCCCATTCGTATCGAACAACGCAAAACACAGATACCGCTGCTGCATCCCCCGCGGATCCTTCTCCGCATCCACCTGCGCCAGCAGTTCCAGCAGTTGCGGCACTGCTCCCGCCGCAGCCTCCCCAATCCCCGCTAGCGCCTCTGCCGCCTTGATCCGCTCCCACAAATCATCCGCACTCAGTCGCAACCGCAGCGCACCGACCGCCGCCTCGCCTCGCCCGCCTAACTCCGCCAGCGCCTGACACGCGCCATACCGGCTCTCGATCTTCGGCGACTCCAGCAGCTTCACCAACTCACCCACCGGCACATCCTTCCGCCGCGCCATCGCCTTCGCCGCCCGTTCCCGCACCACCGGAGACCAGCTCCCTAGCCGCTCCAGCAGCTGCTCAACCGTCAGCTTTTCGTACACACCATACCGGTCACGGTCACTCCACCCCCGCCCGTCGCCGATCAGCGCCTCCGCACCAGCCGCGTCCACCTGCGACACCCCGCCCGCTCGCTTCCCCGTCAGAAAAATCTTCTTCAGCGGCATCGCATACGCCAGCAGATAACCGCCACTCGCATCCCAGCCCGCATAACTGTCCCGCTCCGCCTCCGGCGGCCCCTGATGCGGAAACGCCCCGTCCCATCGCCGCGCCAGATCACCATACCATCCCCCGAACTCCCGCATCCACGCCCCCGCCGCCTGCGGACCCGACTGCGCCACTCCAGGCATCGCCCAAAGCATGTTGAAGAAATTCCCCGTGTGCCCCGTGTCCCGCTCCGCCCCGTGCGACGCCACACTCATCCGCGAAAAGAACTCCGCACCCTTCACCTCACCTAGCAAATGAAACAGCACCGCCGCCATCCCGCACTTCCCGTTGTCATCATGGTTCTGAATCCACGGGTGGTGATCCCCATAAGGAATCGCTCCCTTCCCGATGTAAAACCTCAGCAATCGCGCACTCAACTCGATCGCCCGTCCCACCTCCGGATCCTTCACCCCGGCCTCCCGCGCCAGCGCCAGCCCGATCGTCAGCGGCAACCCTGGCGAATTCATCATCCCATACCCGCCAAGCCGACCATCACCCTTCGCAAACCCGTGCCCCCACGACCCAACCGCACTCTGCCCCTTCGCCGCCTCCAGCGCCAACCGCCGCAACCCGGGCATCGCCGCCTCATCACCCGTCGCCAGCACATACTCCGCCAGCAGAATCATCACATAACCATAGTGCCACGTCTGCATCGAATCCGACTTGAACCCCGCCGCCCATTCCACCTCCCGTTTTACTAGCGGAAGATACTCCGCCTCACCGCTCGCCAGCAGCGCCAGCGCATTCAGCGACCGCTCGATCGGATCCTTCCCCTCAGCCTCCGCAGCCCTCGCCGCCAGCGCCTTGCATCCCAGCTCAAGAATCCGCTTCGACTTCTCACAATCGTACGGAGCCGTCGCCCCGTAACTCCCCAGCACCGGCAAATTCAAAACCACTTCCTCACTCTTTCCCTCACGCCAGCGCGTCACGGCCAGCTTCCCACCACCCCCCACCGTCTCCGCCACCGTAATCGCCTTCCCCAACTCCATCCGAGGATCCACCGAAAACACCTTCCCCCCAACCCCGAGAATCACATCCCCAACCTTCATCAACCCATCCGCCGGCGACCCCTTCGCCACCTCCGTCACCGCAATCTGCCGCGCCGCCGTCGTCGCCATCCCCTCACTGAACATCCACCCACGCAATCCCGTTGGCCCCAGGTTCCAGTCATGCTCCGCCCGCGCCGGAATCGCTTCTCCCTTCGTAAAGTCAGGATTCTTCGCCTCCCCGGCAGCCATCACCGGAACCGTCACGGCTCCCAGAACCGTCAGCATCATCACAAATGGCAGTAGTCTCATAACTTCAATCGGTTCGCTCGTCGCCGCGGCACCAATCCCCTGACTTTCCTTCTGTCAGGCTCAGCACCCCAGCCAACTCATCACTCAATTCTACCCGCTCCAACCAAAAACAAAACCTTTTCCTCCCACGCCAACCTGCCCAGCCTCGACCCTGGTCACCCCCCTTCGCCCCCGTCACCTCGTCGCCCGACTCCGCCCCGCCGCCACCGTCGCCTCCAGCAACGCCCGCAACTCCTTCACCTTCTCAGGCTCCTCCTCATACACATTCTTCGTCTCCCCCGGATCCACTTCAAGATTGTACAGCTGGCACGGCGCGTCCGGCTTCGCGTCCGGCACCTCCAATCCCTTCAACTCCGGAACCTTCCCATACCGATTCCCCCCGGACCCCGCGTGATTCAGAAACTTCCACGTCCCCTGCCGAATCGAAAGCGTCTTCGCTCCGCCAAACGCCTGCACCAGCAGATACGGCCGAATCGGCCCCGCATCCTCCCCTCGCCACGCCGGCAGCATGCTGAAACTGTCCTCCGCCGCCCCATCCGGCAGCTCGCA
Source organism: Verrucomicrobiaceae bacterium (assembly GCA_027483175.1). Classification (GTDB taxonomy): domain Bacteria; phylum Verrucomicrobiota; class Verrucomicrobiia; order Verrucomicrobiales; family V1-33; genus V1-33. The sequence goes on from JAIXVE010000353.1 coordinate 14,985, forward strand.
CCCGATCACCTCCGCCACCGTCGCCATCACATCCGTTAGGCTCGTCAACTGCCCGCTCACCGCACCCGCCTTCACCCTTCCCGGCCACCGCACCAGCAGCGGCACCCGGTGCCCGCCCTCCCAACTGTCCCGCTTCACCCCGCGCCAAGGCCGCGCCCCGTCGTGCCCATGATCCTCCCGCATGTGCACCACACTCGTCGTCTCCGGTCCATTGTAACATCCCACATCCCCATACCCAAGATCGTCCGCCACAATCAGCACCACGTTAGGCCTCTCCCCCGACCGCACCTCCCCACTCAACAGCAACACCAGCACAGCACAGACAAGGTTCGGCAGATTCATCGTCTTCATTCAGACACCCAGCCTACTGTCCGCCCACGCGCTTGTCACCCTCCCTCTCGCAACCACCACGCCCCTCCTACTTCCCATCACCCGGCTTCCCCTCTCCAGACTTCCCGTCTCCCGCCGCCTCCCTCATCTTGCCCATGAACTCACTGAACGACTGCGGCTCACCCTTCTCATAACTGTCCGCAAATCCCTTCAGCGCCGCCTCGGGAATCACTCCCATCCCCATTCCAGTCACCGCCTTCGCCGCCACCTTCGCCTCATCCTTCCTACCCAGCTTCCACAACGCCTGCGCCAGCGCAATCTTCTCAAACGGCCCCATCGCCTGCCGCTCCTCACCCGGCTCATCACCAAGGCTCTCCACCGCCGCCTCAAGCGCCTTGACCGCACCCGCATCCCCCGTCCCCCCGATCATCTCCACCACCATCATCGCCGCCGCCCGCATCGTCAGGCCATCCCCATCGCCCCGCAGCAGCGCCGCCACCGCTTCCCACTGCTTGCGCTTCGCCGCCAGCATGCACTTCATGTACCCTAGCATCGCATAATCCGGATCAAGACCCTCGATCTGCCCGAGAATCTCCTCCGCCTTGCCTTCATCCCCCTCCATCGCCTCCGAAAATTTCCCGCTCAGCACCGCAATCTCCTCCTTGCTGCCCTCCGCCTTCCGCAACCGCTTCAGCAGCTTCTCCTCCCGCTCCCCTCCCGCCAGCAGCGCCTCCACCATCTCCTCCTTCAATGACGCAGGATGAATCCCGAACAGAAACTTCCCGTCCTTCACCACAAACGCATACGGAATGCTCTTGATCCCCGTCGTCTCTAGCCAATCCCGCTCGAACACCCCTCCCTTCCCCACATACGCCACCGGATAAGACATCCCTTTGCCCTTCTTCTTCGCAAACGCCGCCGCCTTCTCCCGTCCATCCTCAAACACATTCATCCCGAATACCTCAAGCCCCTTCTCATGGTACTTGTCGAACAGTTTGTCCATGTGCGGAATCGCCGCCACACACGGCCCGCACCACGTCGCCCAGCACTCGAACACATACACTTTCCCCGGCACCCATCGCTCCGGCGCAGCGCCCGTCACAAAGTCCGCCTTGCCCACCGCATCAGGCACCACCGCATCCCCCGGACTCAGCGCCATCACAGGCAGGGTCGCAACAGTCGCCAGCATGGCAGTGATCAGTACTCTTGGTGTGTTCTTCATAATCTTATCAATCATCGGATCGGTTCGGGAACTAGTTTCAGAAGTCTCTGCAGGGTCCTCTCCTCCTGAGCCTTCGCACGCTCGTACGCCTCCGTCTGCATCGGCGTCAGCACCGACCGCAGTAGCTCCTCCGCCGCCCCGGATGCATCCTTCCCAGCCTCCGCCGCACCCCCTTCCCCTAACCGCGCCGCCGCCGTCTTCTGAAAAAGCACATCCCTCTGCTCAGCCGTGAGATCCACATAACGATCCGCAGCCCGCACCGCTTCATTCCCAGCATCCTCCGCCGCCGCCACCCGGCGCGCCTGCCTGACCTCCGCAAACCTTCCAAACTGCTCTTCAGTCAGGATCCCCCGCAGCGCTGCATCATCCACTTCAAGCTCAATCCCCTCAGCCGCCGCCAGCCGGTCCCGCTCCTCCTGACTGAAACTCGCAGGGTCCACACTGCCGCGCCGCAGCGCCCCCTCCACAACCTCCCGCATCACCTCCGTCTGCACCCGAATCCTCTCCCCGATCTCCGCCCTCAATCTCGCCTTCTGCCCGTCCGTCAATCCAGACACCGTCGCACAAAACCGACTGAACAGCCTCTCAACCCGCAACTCCGCCTGGCTGTCGATCACCTCAAGTATCATCTCCCTCGAAATCGCCGGATCCAGCCCCACCCCTGTCTCCACTCCCTCTCGGCTCCCACGGAAAACCGCCGCCGTCAGCCCCGTCGCCCGACGCTCCTCACCGGCTGCTCCCCCACTCCGCTCCCGCCCGCCCTTCCGCACCGTGCCAGCCCGCCCCGCCTCCAGTTCCCGCCTCAACGCGCCATTCTCACGCCACAGCATCCCCACCGGAACCGCCGCCATCAGCACCGCCGCCACCGCCACCTTCAACCCCATCGATCCTCCCATCCCTATCACCGCACCTCCCCTCCCAACCCCCTCAACCTTCGCCGCTTCCCGCAGCGCCCCCCCAGCCAACTCCGCCGCCGACGCCGGCCTCACACTCAATCCCTCAGCCGTCACCACCGCCGCCACCGACCCCGCCGACGTCCGCATCCCCCTCCCGCGCAATACCACCCCCAGCCGCTGCACCGTCCGCTGCAGCCGCTTCTTGCACGCCTCCTCACTCGTCCCCTTCGCCACCGCAATCTCCCTGACACTCTCTCCCTCGAAATACCGCCGCACCACCAGCTCCCTCTCCTCCTCGTTCAACCGGCTCATCGCCAGATCAAGCTGCGGAAGCACCTCCAACGCACCCGGCACCTCCAGCCGCTCCACAGCCTCGGCATCATCCCGGAACTTCTCTAGCACTCTCCGGTACCGCGCCGCCTTCCGCGACGCATTGCGCGCCTCCAGAAACGTCGTCCGGTGCAGCCACCCAGCCACCGCCTCATGCCCCATCTCTCCCGCCTTCCGCGCCAGAATCGCAAACACCGTCTGCGTCACCTCATCCGCCAGCGCCGCATCGCCAGTCGCTCGCAGCACCACCCCCCGCATCATCGGCGCATGCCTCTCCACCATCTGCCCGAACGCGTCCTCGTCGCCAGTTCGCGCAAATCGCTCAAGTAATGCCGCGTCGGTTTCCATCATCTCACCACTCCCACGTCATCACAGCGCCACCCCGGGACATTTCTTTGCAACGATCTGCCCCTTCCCACCCGCTACCGCCTCAACCCGATCTCCTGATCCGTCAGCGGACACGCCGGATCCGACCCGCACGGATCCCCCGTGCACGTCGCCGCACGCTGCCGGAACCCTCCACCGCAACGGTCCAGAAACCGGCAACCTCCACACCGCCCCGTAATCGCCGCCCCCTGAGCCCGCAGCAGCGCCAGTCGCTCATGCGACCCCGTATCCTGCCAGATCTCACTGAACTTCCGCTCCCGCACATTCCCCAGCGACCACGTCTGCGAAAACTGATCCGCATGCACGTTCCCCTGCGTGTCAATGTTCCCGATCCCCGTCCCCGGCCCCGCATTCGCTCCGCCATTCCACGACAACAGCCGGTTCGTCTCCCCAGCCCGCTCCGGCGCCTCCCGCTCCTGCCGCAGCATCAGATAAATCCCGTCCGCCGGCTGCGTCACCGTCAGCACTTCCCTCGTCACCCCCTCCGCCTCCCACCGGTCAATCCGCGCCAGCAAGGTGTCCAGCACCCGGCGCGATTCATCAGGCGCCAGCAACTGCAGCGCTCCACCTCGCCCGCTCGGCACCAGATGATAGAAACACACCCTCTGAATCTCCTCCCGCCCGATGAAGTCCAGCACCTCCTCAATGTTAGACGCATTGTGCTTCGTCAGCGTGAACCTCAATCCCGTCTTCTGCCCCACCCCGCGCAGATGCCGGAATGCCGCCACCGCACGCTCAAACGACCCCGGCGTCCGCCGGAACTCATCATGCACCGCCCCGATCCCATCCAGCGAAATCCCAATGTACGCAAAATCCAGCTCCTTCAGCCGCGCCGCCTTCTCCGCATCAATCAATGTCCCGTTCGTCGACAGGGTCAGCCGCAACCCTCGCCCGCGCGCGTGCTCCGCCAGCTTCCAGAAATGCGGGTGCACCATCGGCTCCCCTCCACTCAGCAGCAGCCCGGGTATCCCGTAATCCGCCAGATCGTCAATCACCCCAATGCATTCCTCCAGCCCTAACTCCCCACTGTACGCCTTCCGGTCGGAATCCGAATAACAATGCACACACCGCAGATTGCACGTCCGCGTGATGTTCCACACCACAATCGGCTTCCGCCCCGCCGACGTCGCCGGAGCCCCCTTCCCGTGCCCGTACCTCAAATGGTCCGCAGGCTGCTCCTGCCCTGTCCAGAGTCGTGTCAGATTGATCATATGCCTCCCTATACCACCCACCGACTCCGCATTTCTTGTCATATCCTGGCGGAGGCTCCCCGGATCTTGCCCTCCCCGCCTTCCGCCTCCTCCCGCGCCTTCCCCCTGTATTTCCCCCAAATCCATGCTACCCGCCACCACGGCCCGCGCACCCCGCACGGCCGCTCCCATTCCATGAAATACCCACGCCCTTCCCTCTGCCTCCTCGGCATGGCGCTCCTCATCAGCCCAGCCTCGGCACAATCCGTCCTCCCTCACCCCGATCCAGCCTTCGCCGGCAAAATCGGCCGCATCACCAAGGACTCCACCAAAGACTTCCCCAAAGCCGTCGCCGCTCCCAAAGGCGCTCCTAACGTCCTCCTCATCCTCACCGACGACGTCGGCTTCGGCGCTTCCTCCACCTTCGGCGGACCCATCCCCACCGCCACCATGGACCGTCTCGCCAGAAACGGTCTCCGCTACAACCGCTTCCACACCACCGCCCTCTGCTCCCCCACCCGCGCCGCTCTCCTCAGCGGTCGCAACCACCACTCCGCCGCCACCGGCGTCATCATGGAAGCCGGCACCGGCTTCCCGGGCTACAACACCCTCATGCCCAAAAGCGCCGGCACCTTCGCCGAAATCCTCAAACAAAACGGCTACAACACGTCGTGGTACGGCAAAAACCACAACGTCCCCGACTGGCAATCCAGCGCCGCTGGTCCCTTCGACCTCTGGCCAACAGGCCTCGGCTTCGAATACTTCTACGGCTTCATCGGCGGCGACACCAGCCAGTGGAACCCAGCCATCACCGAAGGCACCAAACCCGTCGAACCGCCCCACGACCAGAAGGACTACTTCTTCGACAAGGACATGGCCGACCACACCATCCAGTGGCTCCGCATGCAGCACGCCACCGCTCCTGACAAACCTTTCCTCGCCTACTACGCCCCAGGCACCGCCCACGCACCCCACCACGCCCCCAAAGACTGGATCGCCAGATTCAAAGGCAAATTCGATCAGGGCTGGGACAAGGTCCGCGAAGAAACCTTCGCCCGCCAGAAAGCCGCAGGCCTCGTCCCCCCTAACGCCACCCTCACCACCCGCTCCGCAGGCATCCCCGCATGGGACTCCCTCAACGCCGACCAGAAAAAGGTCTTCGCACACATGATGGAAGTCTACGCCGCCGCCCTCTCCCACTGCGACTCCCAAATGGGCCGCATCCTCGACACCATCGAATCCCAGGGCGAACTCGACAACACCCTCGTCATCTACATCCAGGGCGATAACGGCGCCAGCGGCGAAGGCGGGCTCCAGGGCCTCCTCAACGAAATGACGTTCTTCAACGCCATCCCCGAAGACTTCTCCGAACTCGTCCGCCGCATGGACGAACTCGGCAGCCCCTCCACCTTCAACCACTACCCGGTCGGCTGGGCCCACGCCATGGACACTCCCTTCCAATGGGCCAAACAAGTCGCTTCTCACTTCGGTGGCACCCGCAACGGCCTCGTCATCTCATGGCCCGATCGCATCAAGGACAAGGGCGGCATCCGCTCCCAGTTCCACCACGTCATCGACATCATGCCCACCATCCTCGAGGCCGCAGGCGTCACCGCTCCCTCCAGCATCAACGGTGTCACCCAGAAACCCATCGAAGGCGTCAGCATGACCTACACCTTCGACCAGCCAGACGCTCCCTCCAAACGCCAGACCCAGTACTTCGAAATGCTCGGCAACCGCGCCATCTACCACGACGGCTGGGTCGCCGCCACCACCCCACCCACCCCACCATGGTCCAGCGCCGGCGGCAACGTCGCCGTCCTCGACTACCAGTGGGAACTCTACCGCGTCTCCGACGACTTCTCCCAATCCCATAACCTCGCCGCCTCCGAACCCGCCAAACTCAAGGAACTCCAGGACCTCTTCTGGTCCGAAGCCGAAAAATACAACGTCCTCCCCATCGACAACAGCAAGGTCGAACGCCTCGACGTCTCCAACCGCCCCAGCCTCACCGCCGGCCGCAACGCCTTCACCTTCTTCCCTGGCCTCGTCCGCATCCCCGAAGGCGCCGCCCCGGACACCAAAAACAAATCATGGCGCATCGAAGCCGATGTCGTCATCCCAGACTCCGGCGCCGAAGGCATCATCCTCACCCACGGCGGCCGCTTCTCAGGCTACGCCCTCTACCTCCTCGACTCCAAACCCGTCTTCACCTACAACCTCGCAGGCGTCGCACGCTACTCCATCACCGCCAAAGACAAACTCGCCCCAGGCAAACACTCCCTCGTCTTCGACTTCAAATACGACGGCGGTCTCGGCAAAGGCGGCGCAGCCACCATCTCCTCAGACGGCAATCCCATCGCCTCAGGCCGCATCGACCGCACCCTCCCCTTCCGCCTCTCCCTCGACGAAACCCTCGACTGCGGCGAAGACACCGGTACCCCCGTCTCCGAAGACTACGCCCAGAAAATGCCCTTCAAATTCTCCGGCGAACTCAAACAGGCCGTCATCCGCCTCATCCCCAGTAATCCCTGATCCACACCCCGCCCAGGAACACCCCCAACCAGTTCCGCTCTCCCGGGCCGTCCCTCCTCAGGGACGGCCCGTTCCTTTCCACCCGACTCAGGGAATTCCCTAGGAAAATGCTTGCCTCCTCCCTCCCCAATCCCTAAACTGACCCCGGATCTGGAGAGAAAATGCAGACTCAATCCCTGCCTCCCCAGCGCCACCATAACATAATAATCCAACCGCCAGGACAACCCGGCACAACCTCACATCATCCATGAAAAAGAAACCCATGACCAGGGGCTTCACCCTGATCGAACTCCTCGTCGTCATCTCCATCATCGCCATGCTCGCAGCCGGCGCCTACGCAGGCTTCGGTGCCATCATGCCCGGCATCCGCGCCAAACAGGCCGCCACCCAGACCGGCAACATCTACAAGTGGATCAGCGCCTTCGCCCTCGAAGGCTCCAACAACGGCCAGTTCCCTCAGGGCAGCACCGCCAATCAGGCCTTCCGCCAGCTCTTCATGGGCGGCTACGGCGCTGACGAAATGCAGTTCTACATCCCCAACGACGCCTACCACAGAAACGCCCCAGGCATGCGCCCGGACAACGACAAGGGCCAGGCCCCAGCCTTCACCCAGGCCCTCCAGCCAGGTGAAAACGCCTTCGCCTACGTCGGCGGTCTCGACAATACCTCCGACGGTCGCCTCCCGCTCATCGCCAACGGCTTCGCCAACGGCGCTGCCGGTCAGTGGTCCCGTAACAAAAATGAACGCGGTGGCGTCTTCGAAGGCAAAAAAGCCGTCATCTGCCGCGTCAACGGCTCCGCAGCCGCTCACGACCTCGGCGCTAACCTCTTCGTCGCTGAACGCAACAACGGCCAACCCGTCAACGTCTTCAGCTCCCAGTTCTTCGGCACCGGCGTCAATCCAAATATCCTCAACCCAGAGTAATCGGCCAAACCGCTTCTCTCTCTAACCTCTCACGCGCCCGGATCTCCCCCTCGGAGGTCCGGGCGCTTTCTTTTGCCCCCCAATCTCAAATCTCAAATCTCAAATCCTCACCCCCTCTCACACCCCCCCAAACCGCCGGTGCCGCTGCTGATACTGCACCACCGCCTCAAATAAATCCGCCTTCTGAAAATCAGGCCACAGCTTCGCCATCACCACAATCTCCGCATAACTGCACTGCCATAACAAAAAATTACTCAGCCGCATCTCCCCACTCGTCCGCACCAGCAGATCAGGATCAGGATACGCCCGCGTGTACAAATGCCCGCTGAATACCTCCGGCGTAATCGCCCCAGCATCCACCTCCCCTCCCTCAATCCCCCGCAGCAGGCTCCGAATCCCATCCACAATCTCCTCCCGCCCCCCATAACTCAACGCCAGCACCAGCGTCACCCCCGTATTCCCACTCGTCTTCGCGATCGATTCCCTCAACCGCTCCTGCACGTTCTCAGGTAAATCACCCAGCCGCCCGATCGCCTCCAGCTTCACATTCCGCTCCATCATCTCAGGCGTCCGATCCACCAGAAACCCGTCCAGCAACGCCATCAGCGCCGCCACCTCCGCCTTCGGACGCCGCCAGTTCTCCGTACTGAACGCATACACCGTCAGATACTCCACCCCAAGATCCTGACACGCCTCCACACACCGCGTCACCGCATCCGCCCCCGCCCGGTGCCCCCTCGTCCGCTGCCACCCGAACCGCTTCGCCCACCGCCCATTCCCATCCATGATCACCGCAATGTGCCGCGGGATGTTGTCTGGTTGAATGCCGGACGGAAGGGATTTCATGCTCCCTCCATCTCATGAGGGGGCCGCAAAAACGAAAGAGGAAATGTGCTCCACCACTCCCTCCCCACTCCCAGAATTGCCTTCCTCCCCACTCCAATTTCCCTTACCATCCAGTCCCATGCGCCTCCCCATCGCCCTCGCCCTCATCGCCTCCTCTCTCCACGTCACCAGCGCCCCAGTCACCGTCGACGGCGCCCTCAACGACGCCCTCAGAATCTTCGACGTCGACGACTCCAGCCCAGACGCCGCTCCTCCAAAACCTCCCGCCAACCCTCTCCCAAAACCTGCCCTCGAAATCCTCAACTCCCTCAGATCACGCGAACTCTCCCTCCACGACGAGGTCTTCTCCGCCATCCAACCCCAGCGCGATTCCCTCGCCGCCTCATGGCGGAAACTCGCCGCCTCCTCCCAGGGCTCCGTCCTCGACTCCATGGCCGATGACATCACCTCTGGCATCCTCCCACGCGGCGACACCCGCTACGACACCCCACGCATCGGCGGCCGTCTCGACTGGGAATACAACCGCTTCATGATCTTCCTCCCCAATGGCCGCTTCCGCTACGCCGGCAAAACCAACCCCGACTGGCGCTGGGAATGGCTGGACTTCTCCCGCGGCATCCTCGCCATCAACTGGGCCAACGGCGGCCAACTGCTCAATGTCGGCAATTCCCCCTCCCAAACCTTCATGTCCACCACCCACTGGTGGGGCCATAACAAAATGAAGCGCTTCACCGACAATCAGAACCCCTCCCAGCCAGACGGCCAGCCACCTCCCATCCCCTCCCCCGTCCTCAGCGAAATCGAAGCCCACCGCGCCATCGAATCCGAGGCCCGCAACCGCCTCGCCACCTCCGTCCGCATCCTCCGCTCCGCCGCCATCCCCAATCTCCAGAAACTCGCCCCCTCCCTCGACCCCAAAGCCACTAAAGCCCTCAACGCAGAAATCCAGCGGCTCTCCCTCCCCGCCGGCCACCTCCCCGGCGCCAACCGCCTCGCAGGCTCATGGTCATGGCCCTCCTCCAAAACCGCCACCTTCCAACCCGACGGCACTTTCTCCCTCGACAATCAACCCGCCGGCTCATGGCAATGGGCCGGCTCCGCAGGCGGCCACTTCTACATCGTCCAACCCAACGTCGCCTGCACCCTCTGCCGTCTCTCCAAATCCTCCACAGAAATCCTCCGCGCCATCGACGACTCCGGCCGCAAATTCGACCTCAAAAAAGCCCCTAACTGACCCTCCTTCACGGAGTAATCGCCACACCGTTGCCAGCCCGGAATCCCCCCTCAGACCACCAGCGTCTGCTCACGGTCCGGCCCAACCCCCACCAGCGACACCGGCAACCCGGTCAGCTCACTCATCCGGTCAAGATACGCCCGCGCATTCCGCGGCAGTTCACCCACCGTTCGCGCCGCCGTAATATCACAATTCCAGCCCGGCAGGGTCTCATACACCGGCTCACAACGCGCCATGTCCTCCACCGTCGCCGGCGGCACTTCCAGGCGCTCCCCATCCAGCGTGTACGCCGTGCACACATGAATCTCCGAAACCCCGTCCAACCCATCCAGATTCGTCACCGCCAGATCGTCCAATCCATTGATGATCCCCGCATACCGCACCATCACCGTGTCCAGCCACCCGCAACGCCGCGGCCGACCCGTCGTCGCCCCAAACTCCCGGCCCATGTTGTGCAACCGGTCACCTAGCGCATCATTCTCCGTCACAAACGGCCCGCTCCCCACCCGCGTCGTGTACGCTTTGCACACGCCCACCACCCGATCGATCTTCCGCAATGCCGCACCAGTCCCCGTAATCGCTCCCCCTGCCGTCGTATTGCTGCTCGTCACAAACGGATAAGTCCCGTGATCAATGTCCAGATACGTCCCCTGCGCCCCCTCAAACAACACGCTCTTCCCGGCCTTCACCGCCTCGTGAATGATCATCGACGTGTTCGTCCGGAACGGAGCCAATCGCGCAATTGCTCCCAGCACTTCATCCAGCACCTGCGCTTCCTCCAATCGCGCCACACCCACCGCCGCAAACAACTCGTTGCACTCCGCCACCCGCTCCGCCAGCCGCTCCCGAAACACCGCCGTGTCCCCCACATCCACAAACCGGAACCCGCGCCGCTCCACTTTGTCCGCATACGCCGGTCCAATCCCGCGACCCGTCGTCCCAATCTTCTTCGCCGCCAGCAGAATCTCCCGCCGCTGGTCCAACCCACGGTGATACGGCATCACAATGTGCGCCCGGTCACTAATGAACAGATTGCTCTCCCCAATCGACACACCCTGCCCGCGCAGCTTGTCGATCTCCCCATTCAACCCCACAGGATCCATCACCACCCCGTTCCCAATCACACACGCCTTGTCCTTCCACAGAATCCCACTCGGAATCAGGTGCAGCACATACTTCGTACCCCCCTGAATCACCGTGTGCCCGGCATTGTTGCCGCCCGCCCCGCGCGCCACCACATCCGCAGTCTCCGTAAGGAAATCCACAATCTTGCCTTTGCCTTCATCGCCCCACTGGGCGCCGGTAACAATCACATTAGCCATGATGCTTCAAAAAATACACGCCGCTCCGGTTCACTCACCGGTCCAGCATTAATAAAATAGGGGAGAATCCAACGGCCCAGCTCACACAATCTCCCCGCTATCCACAAGGAAGATCCCGCAGGACCACCGCAATCAGAGAGAAACAAACGCCAGCGCCGCTGCCCCAAGGCACAGCAATGATCCAAAAATACCAAGGGCCATCAGCGCCGATCCAGCAGGGTCCTTCTTGCGGCCCTTCTTCTTGAACGGAGCGTCATTCGTGAAGCCGGTTGGGGCTGCACCCGAGTCGAGTAGTTGTGTGTCGCTGCTCACGTTGACGAGCATTGTGGGCGGTTACCCCAGGTGTAAAGCGGTTTTTCACTCCCCACTCTCCCCACCCCTCCACGATCCCGTTTGCACCACACCCCCCTCCACGCTCCTTTACACACCCTCGCAAGGCCCGCTTCCGCCCCATGACCACTCCCCAGCTCCCGCGTACCACCAGCAGGATCAACGTCATCAAGGCCCTCGCCCACCCCTCCCGCCTCACCATCGTCGAAGCCCTCCAGCACGGCGAACAATGCGTCTGCGACCTCCGCAACCTCGTCGGCACAGACCTCTCCACCGTCTCCAAACACCTCGCCATCCTCCGCTCCGCCGGCCTCCTCTCCATGCAAAAACGCGGCCTCAAGGTCTTCTACCGCCTCTCCTGCCCCTGCTTCCTCGACTTCCTCAACTGCGTCGACCGGATGTCCTCCCCTCCCTCCTGCCCCCCCCAAGCCTGACCAACGCCCCCCCTCGCAGAGGTCAGCCCCCCCCCTCAAAGAGCTCTGTCCACTTATCCTCCCGCCCCCCCAACCTCGCGCCCCCTCTCGCGAAGAGCTCTGTCCATTTACCCTCTCCCCACAACGGTGTCCGATCTCGGCTACGGCGTGCAGCACGCCCCCGCGAAGAGCTCTGTCCACTTGTTTTCCCGCTCCCTCCCACTCCCCCGAAGCGGTCCGCCCGATTCTCCCCTCCCGCTCCCCCAACCCCACGCTCCCTTCCGCGAAGAGGTCTGTCCTCCTATCCTCCCGACCGCGTGACCATGCATGACTACGTGGAGGTCTACGTCGCACCCCTCAAAGAGCTCTGTCCACCTACCCTCTCCCCAACGGTGTCCGATCTCGGCTACGGCGTGCAGCACGCCCCCGCGAAGAGCTCTGTCCACTTGTTTTCCCGCTCCCTCCCGCTCCCCCGAAGCGGTCCGCCCGATTCTCCCCTCCCGCTCCCCCAACCTCACGCCCGCTTCCCACCCTTCCGCTCTTTACTTGGCAAAATCGCCAAGCATCTTGCCGCATGATCAGAACCATTCAGGTCTACGACCCCCCAATGTGCTGCTCCACAGGCATCTGCGGCCCTAACATCGACCCGGACCTCGTCAACTTCGCCTCCACTCTCTCCCAGCTCAAAGGCCTCGGCGTCAGCATCGAACGCTACAATCTCGGCCAGCAGCCCCTCGCCTTCGCCCAGAACCCAGCCGTCAAAGCCGCCCTCGAATCCGACGGCACCGAAGCCCTCCCACTCATCTTCCTCGACGGCACCATCTACCTCAAGGGCCGCTACCCCTCCCGCGACGAACGCCCCGTCTTCTTCCGCACCGCTCTCGGCATCGCCGAGCCATCACCATGAATCTCCCCGAATTCCGCCCCGACCCTGCCTCCGCCACCCGCTTCCTCTTCTTCACCGGCAAAGGCGGGGTCGGCAAAACCTCCCTCTCCTGCGCCACCGCCGTCCGCCTCGCCGCCGCAGGCCGCAAGGTCCTCCTCGTCAGCACAGACCCAGCCTCCAATCTCGACGAGGTCCTCGAAACCTCCCTGTCCAATCTCCCGTCCCCCATCCCCGCCGCCCCTGGCCTCGACGCCCTCAATATCAACCCCGCCGCCGCCGCCGCCGCCTACCGCGAACGCCTCATCGGCCCCATGCGCGGCATCCTCCCGGAATCCGCCCTCCGCAGCATGGAGGAACAACTCTCCGGTTCCTGCACCGTCGAAATCGCCGCCTTCGACGAATTCTCCGGCCTCATCGGCGACCCTAACGTCGCGGCCGCCTACGACCACATCGTCTTCGATACCGCTCCCACCGGCCACACGCTCCGTCTCATGTCCCTCGCCAAAGCATGGGACCAGTTCCTCGACGCCAGCACCTCCGGCACTTCCTGCCTCGGCCCGCTCGCAGGCCTCGAAAAACAACGCGCCATCTACGAAACCACCGTCCAGCACCTCGCCGACGCTTCCCTCACCACTCTCGTCCTCGTCAGCCGCCCCCAGACCTCCGCCCTCCGCGAAGCCGAACGCACTTCCCTCGAACTCCGCGCCCTCGGGGTCTCCCACCAGATCCTCGTCATCAACGGCACCTTCTCCACCCACTGCCCGGACGACCCCACCGCCACCGCCATGGCCAACCGCAGCGCCGCCGCCATCGATCGCGCCGCCACCTTCATCGCCTCGCTCCCCACCTCCATCGTCCCGCTCCGCCCCGTCAACATCCTCGGCATATCCGGGCTCCGCATCCTCCTCGAAGGCGACCCCGATCCTGACACTTCCTCACTCCCCGCCACCGCTCCCGCCCCATGGTCGCCCCCGCCCATGGATTCCCTCGCCCGGATCGTCGCCGCCATCGCCCCAGCCGGCCACGGGGTCATCATGACCATGGGCAAAGGCGGGGTCGGCAAAACCACCGTCGCCGCCGCCATCGCCGTCCACCTAGCCAATCTCGGCCACTCGGTCCACCTCTCCACCACCGACCCCGCCGCCCATCTCGCCCAGACGCTCGACGGCAAAGTCAACGGTCTCTCCCTCAGCCGCATCGACCCAGCCGCAGAAACCGCCGCCTATTCCGCCGAAGTCATCGCCCGCCAGGGCCCCCAGATGGACGACGCCGGCCGCGCCCTCCTCGAGGAAGACCTCCGCTCCCCATGCACCGAGGAAATCGCCGTCTTCCGCGCCTTCGCTCGCGAGGTCGGCCGCGGCACCGACCGCTTCGTCGTCCTCGACACCGCACCCACCGGCCACACGCTCCTCCTCCTCGACGCCAGCAAAGCCTATCAGCGCGAACTCGAACGCCAAGCCGGTTCCTCCCAGCCAGATGAGGTCCTCCACCTCCTCGATCGTCTCCGAGACCCCGCTTTCACCCGCATCCTCCTCGTCGCCCTCCCCGAAGCCACCCCAGTCCACGAAGCCGCCGCCCTCAAAGACGATCTCCACCGCGCCGGCATCGAACCCTTCGCATGGGTCATCAATCAAAGCCTGTTAGGCTGCGGCTCCTGCGACCCGCTCCTCCGCCGCCGCGAACTCAACGAACACCGCTACATCGACGAGGTCACCTCAAAACTCGCCGCCCGCACCGCATGGCTCCCATGGCAACCCCATGAACCCGTCGGCCCCGATGCCCTCGCCGCTCTCGCCGCCTCCCCACCCCCGGCCTGACAAATCCCCGCTCCCTCCCATGCGCAAGCTCCTCGCTGAATTCCTCGGCACCTTCATCCTCGTCTTCGCAGGCACCGGTGCCATCATCTCCAACGACGTCAGCGGCGGAGCCGTCACCCACCCGGGCATCGCCCTCACCTTCGGGCTCGTCGTCATGTCCATGATCTAAACGTTCGGCGATGTCTCCGGCGCCCACCTCAACCCCGCCGTCACCATCGCCTTCGCCGCCTCCCGCCGCCTGCCTTGGAAAACCGTCCCCGCCTACGCCGCCGCCCAATCCCTCGGTGCCATCGCCGCCTCCGCCCTCCTCCACTCCCAATTCCCCTCACACCCCACGCTCGGTTCCACCCTCCCTTCAGGCTCACCCTCACAAAGCTTCATCTTCGAATTCCTCCTCTCCGCCATCCTCATGCTCACCATCCTCCGGGTCTCCACCGGAGCACGCGAAAAAGGCATCACCGCCGCCATCGCCATCGGCAGCATCATCGGCCTCGAAGCCATGTTCGCAGGCCCCATCTCCGGCGCTTCCATGAACCCCGCCCGATCCCTCGCCCCAGCCCTCATCTCCGGAAACACCCAGCACCTCTGGCTCTACCTCCTCGCCCCAACCCTCGGCACGCTCGCCGCCATCCCCCTCTCCCTCGCCACCCGCTCCCCCGCAGACTCCACCACCCCATGAAAAAACCCCTCATCCTCATCCTCTGCACCGGCAATTCCTGCCGCTCCCACATCGCCGAAGGCATCCTCCGCAACGCCCTCGGCCCCGACTTCAACGTCGCCAGCGCAGGCTCCAAACCCGCAGGCTTCGTCCACCCACTCGCCATCCGCGCCCTCGCAGAGATCAACATCGACATCTCCTCCCATCACTCCAAACACCTCAACGACTTCCTCAACGACAACGTCGAAACCGTCATCACCGTCTGCGGCAACGCCGACCAGGCCTGCCCCATCTTCCCAGGCCAGCTCAACCGCCACCACTGGGGCTTCGACGACCCAGCCCACGCCACCGGCTCCGAAGCCGAACAATTCCTCGTGTTCCAACGCGTCCGCGACGAAATCCGCAGGGTGTTCGAAGCCTACGCCGCCGGCCGTCTCGACCAGCTCAAGGCCGACTTGCCTCTCTGACCCTCCCGGCCAGCCCCACCCGTCTGGCACGGCCCATGCTTTGTCCCTTAACTGCCCATCTCAGGGCGCCGACCCCCCATGTCCATTCACGTCGCCCTCCACCACGTCACCACCTACCAGTACGACCGCCCAGTCGCGCTCGGCCCTCAAGTCATCCGCCTCCGCCCCGCCCCCCACTGCCGCACCAGAATCCTCAGCTACTCGCTCCGCGTCACCCCCGCAGAACACTTCCTCAACTGGCAGCAGGACCCTCAGGCCAATTACCTCGCCCGTCTCGTCTTCCCCGAAAAAACCCGCACCTTCAAGGTCGAGGTCGACCTCGTCGCGGAAATGGCCGTCCACAATCCCTTCGACTTCTTCCTCGAAGCCGACGCCGAAGCCGTCCCCTTCTCCTACGACCCTTCGCTCTCCCACGAACTCGAACCCTATCGCCGCACTTCGCCTCTAACACCTAATCTCGCCACGCTCGTCACCGAGGTCCGCAATTCTTTCTTCAATTCCTCCGGCTCTCTCCGCACCATCGACTTCCTCGTCGGTCTCAATCAGCGCCTCAACTCAGCCATCCGCTACGTCGTCCGCATGGAACCCGGGGTCCAATCCCCGGAAGAAACCCTCTCCCTCGGCTCAGGCTCCTGCCGCGACTCCGCATGGCTCCTCTGCGAACTCCTCCGCCAGACCGGCCTCGCCTCACGCTTCGTCTCCGGCTACCTCATCCAGCTCCGCCCCGACGTCACCCCACTCGACGGACCAGAAGGCCCCACTAGCGATTTCACCGATCTCCACGCGTGGTGCGAGGTCTACCTCCCCGGCGCTGGCTGGATCGGTCTCGACCCCACCTCCGGTCTCCTCGCCGGCGAAGGCCACCTCCCTCTCGCCGCCACCCCGGACCCCCAAAGCGCTGCCCCCATCTCCGGTGCCGTCGAACCCGCTGAAGTCTCCTTCGACTTCCAGATGTCTGTCCAGCGCATCCACGAATCCCCGCGCGTCACTCTCCCCTACTCCGACGCCCAGTGGCACGCCATCAACGCCCTCGGCCACAAGGTCGACGCCGCCCTCCTCTCCAGCGATGTCCGCCTCACCATGGGCGGCGAACCCACGTTCATCAGCATCGACGACCCCGACGGCGAAGAATGGAACACCGCCGCCCTCGGCCCACGCAAGCTCCTCCTCGCCTCACAACTCATCCGCAAACTCCGCACCCGCTTCGGCCCAGGCGGGCTTCTCCACCACGGCATCGGCAAATGGTACCCCGGTGAACCGCTCCCGCGCTGGTCCCTCGGCTGCTGGTGGCGCACCGACGGCTCACCTCTCTGGCGCGATGACTCCCTCCTCGCCGACGCCTCCGCCAATCTCGGCCACGGCCTCGCCGAAGCTCGTCTCCTCACCAAATCCATCGCAGAACACGCCGGCGTCCCCACCGACTGCATCATGACCGCCTACGAGGACGTCTGGTACTACCTCTGGCGCGAACGCCGTCTCCCCTCTAACGTCGACCCTCTCCAGTCCCGTCTCGAAGACCCTCTCGAACGCGACCGTCTCCGCCGTCTCTTCGCCCAGGGGCTCTCCAAAGCCGTCGGCTGCACGCTCCCCATCGCCCGCCACGGCGCCTCATGGCGCAGCGGCCACTGGTTCCTTCGCGACGAAACACTCTACCTGACGCCCGGCGATTCCCCCATGGGTCTCCGCCTCCCCCTCGATTCCCTCCCATGGGTCCGCCCGGAATCCTATCCATACATCCACAACCCGGACCCCATGATGCCCATCGCCCAATGGCCGCATCTCCCCTCCAGTCACGCCCCGCCCCGCCGCCCGCCACCCCCTCCCTTCGCCTCTCTCCTCTCCGATTCCGCCCCGCTCCCGCAGCAGTCCGCCCCGGACATCGTCCGCACCGCCCTCTGCGTCGAACCCCGCGAAGGCCGTCTCCACGTCTTCATGCCGCCGCTCCCTAACGCGTCGGATTACCTCGAACTCATCAGCATCGTCGAAGCCGCCGCCGCCGCCTGCTCCCTCCCCGTCATCATCGAAGGCGAACCGCCGCCCCAGGACCCGCGTCTCCGCGTCATCAAGGTCACCCCGGACCCCGGCGTCATCGAGGTCAATCTCCACCCCACGTCCTCATGGGACGAACTCGTCGCCGCCACCGAAGGGCTCTACGACGACGCACGCCAGCTCCGTCTCGGCACCGAAAAATTCATGCTCGACGGCCGCCACACCGGCACCGGCGGCGGCAATCACATCGTCATGGGTGCCGCCTCCCCTCCCGACTCCCCACTCCTCCGCCGCCCCCACCTCCTCCGCTCTCTCCTCGGCTTCTGGCTCCGCCATCCCTCCCTGTCCTATCTCTTCAGCGGTCTCTTCATCGGCCCCACCAGTCAGCACCCCCGCGTCGACGAAGCCCGCGACGACATCCTCCACGAACTCGAAATCGCCTTCCGTCAGATCCCCGACCACACCGAGGTCCCCCCATGGCTCGTCGACCGCATCTTCCGGCACCTCCTAACAGACCTCACCGGAAATACCCACCGCGCCGAATTCAGCATCGACAAGCTCTTCTCCCCTGATTCCTCCAGCGGTCGCCTCGGGCTCCTCGAACTCCGCTCGTTCGAAATGCCGCCCCACCCGCGCATGAGTCTCGTCCAGCAGCTCCTCGTCCGCACCGCCGTCGCCCACTTCTGGAATCACCCCCTGACACCCATCGAACCCGTCCGCTGGGGCACCGCCCTCCACGACCGCTGGATGCTCCCTCACTTCATCCGCGAAGACCTCGCCGATGTCCTCTCCTTCTTCAGCCACGCCGGCTTCCACTTCGATCCCGCATGGTTCGCCCCGCACTTCGAATTCCGCTTCCCGCTCATCGGCTCGTTCACCCACAGCGGCATCACCACCGAACTCCGCACCGCCCTCGAACCATGGCACGTCCTCGGCGAGGAAAACAACGGCTCCGGCACCGCCCGTTACGTCGATAGCTCCCTCGAACGTCTCCAGGTCACCGTCCGCGGCCTAACTTCCTCACGCCACTCGCTCCTCTGCAACGGCCGCACCGTCCCCCTCCACCCCACCGGCGTCCCCGGCGAAGCCGTCGCCGGCATCCGCTACCGCGCATGGCAACCCCCTAGCTGTCTCCAGCCTACCATCGCCCCTCACGTCCCCCTCGTCTTCGACCTCTACGACTCATGGAACAGCCGCAGTCTCGGCGGCGCGTCCTATCACGTCGCCCACCCCGGAGGCCGCAGCTTCGATTCCTTCCCAGTCAACGCCTTCGAAGCCGAAAGCCGTCGCCTCAGCCGCTTCGTCCCCCACGACCACTCCCCAGGCACGTTCTCTCCCACCACGCCCGCACCTCAGCGCACGCTCCCGTTCACGCTCGATCTGCGTCTCTCCCTCTGACCCGCTTCCCGCTGGCATTGCCCACTCCCATGGTGCAACTCCACCGCTCCCCCGCGCCCACGCGCCCCGATCCCGACTCCCCCGTGCCGCCTTCCCCCACCGACCCTCTCGCCAACCTCATCGCCAGCTACCGGTCCCTCGCCGGCTCGCAGGACGAAATGCTGGCCCCCGACGGCTCACTCCGCCCGCACTGGCACACGCTCGCCTCCCACCTCGCCTCCCTCCAGCCAGCCCACTGGAACTCCCGCACCGCCGCCATCCAGCGGCTCCTCCTCGACCACGGGGTCACCTACAACATTTACGACGACTCCAAAGGAGCCAGCCGCCCGTGGGCCCTCGACCCCATCCCCTTCATCCTCTCCGCTGAAGAATGGCAATCCGTCGCCGCCGGTCTCAGCCAGCGCTCCCGGCTCCTCAACGCCATTCTCGCCGACCTCTACGGCCCTCAACACCTCCTCCGCGAAGGCTGGCTCCCCCCTGTCATCGTCCACGCCAACCCAGGCTTCCTCCGCGCCGCATGGGGCGTCAACCCTCCCGGCGACGCCATCCTCGTCTCCTCAGGCACCGACCTCGTCCGCGGCCCCGACGGCTCATGGCTCGTCCTCGCCGACCGCACCCAGGCCCCCAGCGGCCGCGGCTACGCCTTCGAAAACCGATCCATCATCGCCGACGTCTTCGGCGAAACCCTCGAATCCTGCCGCGTCCAGCGCCTCGGCTCCTTCTTCCACGCAGAACGCGACGCCCTCCGCCTCCTCGCCCCCACCCGCCGCGGCTCCCCTGGCGTCGTCCTCATGACCCCAGGCCCCTACAACGAAACCTACTTCGAACACGCCTACGAAGCGCGCCTCATGGGCTACCCACTCGTCGAAGGAGCCGACCTCACCGTCCGCGACCGCAAGCTCTTCCTCAAAACCCTCGAAGGGCTCCGCCGCGTCGATGTCCTCCTCCGCCGCGTCGACGATGTCTTCGCTGACCCGCTCGAACTCCGCGCCGACACTTTCCTCGGGGTCTCCGGCCTCAGCGAAGCATGGCGCTCCGGCAATGTCTCCCTCGTCAACGGCATCGGCAGCGGGGTCGTCGAATCCCCTGCCCTCCACCCGTTCCTCCCAGGCATCTGCCGCCACCTCCTCGGCGAAGAACTCATGCTCGGCTCCGTCCCCGCATGGTGGTGCGGCCAACCCCGCGAACTCTCCCTCGTCCTCGAAAACCCCACCCGCTGGGTCCTCAAACCAGCCTTCGCCTCCGGCTCCCGCGACCCAGTCTTCCTCGACGAACTCTCCTCCAAAGACCTCAACGACCTCCTCGCCCGCGTCCGCGCCGAACCCCACGCATGGATCGCCCAGGAAGCCCTCAACCTCTCCACAGCCCCAGTCTGGAACGGCCGCCAACTAGAGCCCAGACCTCTTGTCTGGCGCGCCTTCTCCGTCTCCGCCGCCGGCCTCTGCACCGTCATGCCAGGCGGCCTCAGCCGAGTCAGCCCAGTCCCCGGCCGCTTCGTCGTCACCATGCAGCGCGGCAGCATCAGCAAAGACACATGGGTCCTCGACTCCAACTCCTCCTCCCCTCCCCCGGACCCACCACCCTCACCCATCGTCCTCCGCCCGCTCCGCTCCCCAGTCGGAGTCCCCTCCCGCGCCGCCGAACACCTCTTCTGGCTCGGCCGCTACGCCGAACGCATGGAATGGCACGTCCGCCTCGTCCGCACCACCCTCCAGCGCTTCTCCGGCGAATCCTCCCCCTCCAAAGAACGCGAACGCCTCGCCTGTCTCCGCCTCCTCTCCGGCCTCGAACTCGCCCCTCCCTCCACCTCCGCAGCCTCCCTCCGCTCGGAACTCCACGCCCTCCTCTCCAAACCTGAACGCACCGGCAGCATCCCAGACCTCGCCAGCCGTCTCCGCTACAACGCCGCCGCCGCCCGCGACCGGCTCTCCGATGACTCATGGCGTCTCTTCAATCGCCTCGAACGCGACGCCGCTCAATCCCGCGCCGCCGCCTCCGACGCCACCGCCGCCGCAGGCCTCCTCGATACTCTCATCCTCGACCTCGCCGCCTTCGCTGGCATGCAGCAGGAAAACATGACCCGCGGCCACGGCTGGCGCTTCCTCGAATCCGGCCGCCGTCTCGAACGCGCCATCAATGTCCTCTCCCTCGTCCGCTTCGCCTCACAACTCTGCGCCTCCGATAACGCCGCCCTCTCCCCGCTCCTCGAAGTCTGCGACAGCACCATGACCTACCGCCGTCTCCACTTCGCCTCCCCCGCCCTCCTCCCCACCGCCGACCTCCTCCTCCTCAACGAGGAAAACCCCCGCGCCGCCGCCGCCCAGTTCCAGCGCCTCTCCCGCGTCTTCGCAGAATTCCCCGCAGGTACCTCCGGCTCCGCCGGCCGCGAACGCGAACTCCTCGACGCCCTCCGCTCAGAACTCGCCTCCCTCAACCTCGACGCCCTCCGCCACTCCACAGACGTCGCCACCACCCTCCTCCCCTCCTTCTGCTCAAGAATCACCGACGGCTGCGAAGCCATCTCCGCCGCCCTCACCGAACACTTCTTCAGCCACGCCCACCGTCGCGACGTCTGACCTCCCCTCCCCATGACCTACCAGATCAGCCACCGCACCCTCTACTCCTACGACGCCCCGGTCACCGTCGCCCACTACATCGCCAGACTCGAACCCAGATCCCTCGCCTCACAATCGTGCCCATGGCACGAAATCCACATCCGCCCGGAACCAGCCTGCCGCGCCCCAGGCCGCACCGACGCCTTCGGCAATCTCTCCGTCTACTTCGAAATCGAAGGCACCCACGAACAACTCGAAGTCGTCGCCCGCAGCTACGTCCGCATCACCCCGAACCCCCTCCCGGACCCAGCCTCCACTCCCCCATGGGAATCCGTCCGCGACGCCTGCCGCAGCGATTCATGGAACGCCGATTCCGCCGCCGCCGAATTCGTCTGGCCCTCACCACTCATCCCCATCCTCAAGGAATTCGCCGACTTCGCCACCCCTTCCTTCCCCCCCTCACAACCCATCCTCCTCGCCGTCCAGGACCTCAACGCCCGTCTCTTCAAATCCTTCAAATTCGACCCCGACGCCACCGACGCCGCCACCCCAGTCCTCGAATCCTTCAAACGCCGCCGCGGGGTCTGCCAGGACTTCGCCCACGTCATGATCGCCTGCCTCCGCGCCGTCGGCATCCCCGCACGCTACGTCAGCGGTTACCTCGAAACCATCCCCCCTCCCGGTAAACCCAAACTCCAGGGAGCCGACGCCTCCCACGCATGGGTCTCCATCTGGTGCGGCGAATCCGCCGGCTGGATCGACGCCGACCCCACTAACAATCTCCTCCCCTCAGACCAGCACATCACCGTCGCATGGGGCCGCGACTTCTCAGACGTCAGCCCACTCACCGGCGTCAGCATCGGCGCAGGCCGCCAAACCCTCTCCGTCGCCGTCGACGTCATGGCCATCGACGACTGACAATCCCTCACCGCCAGCTCCACCCCTCCCCCCCCCAAGCCTCCCCTCAAGAGGCCTGTCTTCTCTTTCCCCGAAATTTCCGGCCCCTACCCTCACAAGTGCAGCGTAAGAGGCCTGTCTTCTTGAAGCCCTCCCTCTTTGAGCATTGCAACTCGGTCCCAACTGACAGCAGCGCCCACCTCAAGAGGTCTGTCTCTTCTTTCGCTGCGCCCCTCAAACCCCTCAACGGCCTGTCTCCTTCTTCACTCACGCAACCCAATGAACCTCAATCGCTAGCGGATCCGCTATCCAGGATTCACAAGCTCTTTTATTCTTATTTGGCGGTGTGGCACCGCCCGGCCAACTCCCGGACCATGCCGATACCACACCCATGAAAATCCTCGCAGCCACCCTCCTCCTCGCTCTCGCAGCACCCGATCTCCACGCCTCGGTCGTCTACGTCCAGTACTCAGGCATCGGCACAGCCAGCGGCTCCATTGACGCCACCCCCTTCTCCAACGAAGACTGGACCCTGGAATTCGGTCTCGATACCGCCGCACCCGACACCTACACCGCCGATCCCAACGTCGGCTTCTTCGACGCCGCCATTGTCAGCGGCTCTCTCCGCCTCGGTTCCATCACCTACACGCTCTCGGGATCTTCCTCCACCGGCCGCGTCGCACTTTGGAACGTCGCCGACTTCAACACCAACCGCGGAGCCATCGAAGTCCGGCCCGACTCCGGCGGCTACGCTTCCTTCCTAGTCTCCGCGGCAGCCATGGTCCCCTCCGTCTTCACCAGCTCCAGCGACATCGGCTCTCTCATCCCCGGCTCGTCAATCTCCAACACCACCAAGGACGGCAGACCTCAAGACGGCGGCAACAGTTCCTCCCTCCGGTTCGACTACTATAGTGATCCTGATTTTGGCTACGATGAACGCCTCGTCACCAGTACCGGCTTGGCGATCCAACTCATCGCCTACTCCGCTCCCTTGTCAGGAACCATGACCGTCTCCGTCTCCAGCAACTCAGTCCTCGATCCCGTCTCCTCCGTCCCGGAACCTGCCTCGACCCTCCCAATCGTCTGCCTCCTCGGTAGTGCTCTGCTGCTACGCCGCCACCGAACCCATTCGCGCTGATCCATCCCGACGCCATCAGCCAAAGGAAGTCCGAAACCGTTCATGCCCCCAACCATCCCTCATGCCCACGCTCCACTCCCTCCTCACCCTCACCCTGACAGCCTCCACCGCCGCTTCTCTCATCTCCTGCTCTTCCAGCGGCGACCACCTCCCCGTCTCCGCAGCCCGGGCCACCGCCAATCTCCGCGTCTACCTCGCTTCACCAGCCTCACCACCACACTTCGGCACACGCTTCGCCGGCGAAGGCCCCGACGGCTCCATGGGCACCTTCCTCCTCGGTCCACCCACTAAAGTCAATCACGCCTCCGCTCCAGTCGCCGTCTTCCACCTCACCCCGCAAGGCCCCTCCGCCTCCCGCCTCGACTTCTACGTCCGCCCCCAATCGACCAAATCCATCGTCCCCCCAACCTCCCGCGAACACCGCAACGCCGAATCCACATGGCGCCCCCTCCTTCGCTCCGCCGCCTCACGCTAGCCAGTCGTTGGGCGAAGCGCAAGAGGCCTGTCTTCTTCATTGCAGCGCTCTTGGGGGTGAACGCAAGGGACCCGACTTCTTGCAGCGCTCCTTCTTGCAGCGTTCTTGCAACTCGGCCCCAATCTAACAGCCGCGCCAAGCCCCTGCAGGCCCTCCCATGCCGCGAGATGGGTCCTGACATTCTTGCTGTTTTGACCTTCTATTCACCATATCCCGGCCCATTCAGCACCAACCGTTGCACATCCCTCCGCTCGGCGCTCTTGTACAATCATTGACACGCCAAGGTTTTCGGCCTTGCACAACAATCACCGTCCGCGGCACCAGATTCCGACACCGAACCCGTCTGAATTCCGCCGTCGGTCCTAAACGCTCACCGGAAAATCAGCCATTCCGAGGAAATCAATGGCCACTGCACGAACCTGCGATCCGATACAGAGAGTCGCCCCTCACCCGCCCAGCTGCCTCAGGTTGTAAAGATCCCGCCACTCCTTTCCGATCCGCCGCGCCCCCGTCTTCCGCTCCTCCCGACTCCTTCCGCCAAACCAACTCCGGTTCCGTTCAAACCACCCGTCGATGAACCCTCGGCTCCCGAAAATCACCCCATCGGTCAGGTGACGCACTCGCCGCAGCAGCAGTTCCGTCCGGATCCCAGATTCTCCCTCCAGACGCGCCCTCGTCCTTTCGCTCAGTCCCTTCCGCACCACCTGTCCGTCCCCATCAACTCGTGGTCGGCCGGCAATCCCCAGCAACCGGCGGTACCGTACCAACGCCTGCAGCTGCCTCCTTCGGCGCTGCCGATCCGTTTCCACCGGGACCGGCGCACCCAGTGCCCGACCGTGAACACGTTCGGCAGTCCATCCGGTCACGGCCACCAATCCCTCCAATGATAGCACATCCCCAGCCATCGCTTCAGCGTACCCGCACCACCGGTAATCCCCAGGATCGCTCACGATCCCGGCACGCACCGGATTCAGGTCAATATAGGCACTCATCGTCCGCAGCGCGGTGTGGTCATCCTCCACAATAACACTTTTGTATCGTCCCTCCCACAGCGTGCCCTTCCGGCCCACCCGCCGGTTGTACCACTGCGAAAACCGCTGCTTGAGCGACTTCGCAAACTCCGTCAGCCGGAACATCCGGCCCAGCATCCGCTGCCGCCATTCCTCCATGGCCGCCCCGTTGCCCGTTTCCTCATACAACGCAAACTGCCGCGTCATCCCCTTCCGCCAAGCGTCACCCACCGACGCCTTCCATCGCTCCAGCACCGTTTCCAGCGGCAGATCAAACCCCTCCGGCCGCCGCGGCACCCTCAGCAGTATGTGGAAGTGATTGCTCATCACACAATACGTGAGGATCTCGACACCATGAAAGGCGGTCAATGACCTCATCATGCGGACAAACTCTTCCTTCTCGGGCTCCCCGAAGATGTATCGGCCGTCCACCACGCGCGAGCAGACGTGGTAAACCCCGGCTTCAGTCTCCGGCTCATTGTAGACGCGTGGCTTGGCCATAAATAATGCGGCCGCACCAAACATGCGGCGCACAATTGTGTCAACGAGAATATCTAGCGTTCCACCAAAAGAGCCCTGTCCTCTTCCACACCGAAGTCCATCCACCGCTCGCGTTCCACCAGCTCCGCCACCACGAGGTCCGCCGATGAAGCCCAAATCTCCATCTGAGTGATAGAATAGACCCCTACCCCTGACCCACAGACCCTGCCTGTCTCCGCCCCGA
>JAIXVE010000117.1 GCA_027483175.1 Verrucomicrobiaceae bacterium
GGTGGATTGGCGACCGGATCGGGGGCGAACTGCGGGTGTTCCCTGATGCGGCGGGCGAAGGCTTCCTGCGAGGCGGGAGGCAGATCGTCGGGGAACTGGACGTGGGAACGCTCCCATCGAGCCAGCCATGACTTATCGAGGAGGTCCCATGATGCGTTGGCGGCGGAGGGGGTGAGCGCGATGGTGGTTTCGCTTTTCGGTCCGGTGCCGACGCCCCTGGCGAGGTGCCATCCGCTGGCCAGCATGGCGACGCGAGCGGCGGTGGAAGTGGTGTAGGTGAACAGGGCGCAGGGTTTGGTGTGGCAGGCGTCGAAGAGTTGCTGGAAAGCGGCGATGTTCCATGCGTCGCTCTGGGTGCGGCCGGACCACATGTCGTAGAAGATGAAGTCCGGGAGGGCATCGACCTGCGTCAGCGTTTCCTTGAAATCCCCATGGACCAGGCGCCATGAAAGGCGGGGGAAACGGCGGGAATGCCATGCGCCCCTGATCGCGAGAGCGTCGGCAGCGCCGTGCTCGAGGTAGGGGAACCGTTTCTTGTGGCGGAGGGCGAGGCGGAGGGGATCGAGATCGT
The DNA here is from genome assembly GCA_027483175.1 of Verrucomicrobiaceae bacterium. Lineage (GTDB taxonomy): Bacteria > Verrucomicrobiota > Verrucomicrobiia > Verrucomicrobiales > V1-33 > V1-33. The sequence continues at coordinate 572 of JAIXVE010000117.1, forward strand.
TCTCGAAACTGATGATCTGCAGGCCGCGCACGGGGCCGGTACCTGCGGCGGCCTCGTAGGCTAGAATGGCGGCCATGGCGTTAGCGGCGGCCCCGAGGCCAACGTCCCAAATGATGAGCGGGGCAGCCGTTTCTGGCGATTCGCCGGGGACGAGGCGGGCGCGTTCGGCCAGCCGTGACTGATCCACATAAAGCGATTGGGCCTCGACGATGGGAGAAGTGCACGAGTGCATGATCTCGCCGGAAGTGGTGTTCCGGATGCTGGAAAACCCTTCTGAAGCGGTGTGGACTTCGTATTCCCCCAGCACCAGCGGGCGGGGCGGAGCCGGGCGTGCGGCGTCGGAGGTGGGGAAATCCATGTCTTCCACAGCGAGGATCCTGCGCCTTGCATGGTAGTATGTGAGAAAGGTGCCAGACAGAATGGCGGCCCGGATTTCGGCCATCATCCGATGATAAAACCAGATATTGTGCTGGCCCATCAGCTGCCAGCCGAGAGTCTCCTGAGTCTTGGTGAGATGGTGCAGGTAGGCGCGGCTGTACTTTGAGCAGACCGGGCAGGCGCAGGCCGGGTCGGCGGGAGAGTCCTGGAATTTATAGACACCGCGGCGCAGCTGGACGATGCCGCGGGATGTGAACAGCGTGCCGCGTTTGGCGACCTGAGTGGGAATGATGCAGTCGAACATGTCCACGCCTCGGTGCACTGCTTCCAGCACATCCAGCGGGGTGCCGACGCCCATGAGATAGCGGGGTTTTTCCGAGGGAAGGAGTGCGGCGGTGAATTCGCAGGTATCCTCGCGCTCCGCTTTAGCCTCGCCGACAGCGAGGCCGCCAATTGCAAAACCGTCAAAGGGAAGGGGAGTCAGGCCCTCGGCGCTTTCCTTGCGGAGATCCTGATGGAGTGCGCCCTGCACGATGGCGAACAGGGATTGGGGCGAGTCGCCGCGCGCAGCCAGACTGCGCTCCGCCCAGCGCTGAGTGATGCCGAGGGCGGCGCGCGCGCTGCGGCGGTCGGCTGTGGACGAGATGCACTGATCGAGCACCATCATGATGTCGCTGCCGATGCTGCGCTGGGTTAGGATGGAACGCTCCGGGCTGAGCAGGATCGTTCTGCCATCGACGTAGCTCTGAAAGATGGCGCCTTCCTCGCTCATGGAGCGGGAGTGAGGCAGGGAGAAGATCTGGAAGCCGCCGGAATCGGTGAGGACGGAACGGTTCCATTTCATGAAACGGTGGATGCCGCCCATGCGCTCGAAGACTTCCGGGCCCGGGCGCAGGAGAAGGTGATAGGTATTGGCAAGGAGGATCTGGGAGCCCGATTCTTCGAGCGCTTCCGGCAGCTGTGCCTTCACCGTCGCCTGCGTGCCCACGGGCATGAAGAGGGGCGTGCGCACCTCGTTGTGCAGCGTCCGGAAGACGGCCGCCCGCGCCCGGGAGCCGTCCGCCACTGCTTCAAGCCGGAAATCCAAGCGGGAGGGAACCATGTGGCCGCTTCCTCTGGCACGGATTCCGCGGCAATCTAGGGAAAAGCGGATCGCGCATGGCGGCATCGGCGATGAGGCTGCCGGGACTAGGGTTCCGCGCCCCGCGCCGCATGGAACAATTGGACAGACCTCTTCCGGGCACTCTAGGAGTTGGGAACGAATGGCCAGAGCTCTTCGGGCTGCGGAGGGTGGCTGGTAGGCGTGCTCCGCACGCAGAGAGAGCTGTGATGCTCCCAGCAGTCCAGAGCCTGCGGCGCGCTGGTTCGGAGGGGCGTGTTGGGAGAGGGAAGCGGCGGGACGCTGCTTCCACTCTATGCAATTAGACAGACCTCTTGGGGCATGAATGAGTGGCACTTCACCCCATGGTCAGAATGCGGGCTGATTGTGATGTTCGTGGTGCCATGACGACTCCGCTTACTGTTGCCTTTCCCATCGTTTCCAGTCTCGAAGCCGGTCTGCGTGCCGATTGCGCCCGATTGATCGAGTTTGAAGCGGAACTGAGCACTGCTTTGGATGAATCCCATGAACTGGCGAATGTGCGTGGATCACCTGCGGACGGGGACACGGGCTGCCAGGACAGTTGGGACCATGTGACGGCCGTTTTGGGGCGCATTCAACGACTGGTGGCGGAAATGCATGAGGCGGTGGAGACGAGCCAACCCCAGGCGGCGCAGGCGGCGTGGGATGAACTCCAACGCGAGGAGGTGAAGCTGGCCATCGAGCTGAGTGGTCTGAGTGCACAGGTGCAGGAGCTCAATGAAGCAGCAGCGGGCGATTGGAAGAAGCTCGTGCGCACCATCGAATCCCATCGGAAGGCGGTTCAAGCCGGCATTCAGGGGCTGCACATTCGTTTGCAGTCCTGGGCTTCACACACTCCGCAGAATGTACTCACAGATGACATGGCGATCACTGAGGGTGCGGCAGCAGCACCGCCAATCGTGGGAGACATCGACGAGGTGCAACACAAGCGGGAGCTCGACGAGGCTGCCATCGAGATCGAGGAGGAGCAGCATCAAGAGATGGGCCTGCTGGATGGTGTGAAAGCCCTTTTCATGTGGACGGAGGCTCCAGGGGAGCGTGTGCGCAAAAAACACGCGAGTGTCGCCTGATCTGCCCACGGGGGGAGAAAGGTGCGAGCGCAGTTGGACAGGCCTCTTCGTGCAAGGGATGCTAGGGTATGCGGCGTTCCTACAGAACGCCGGGCACGGGCTGGGTGGTACCCAGAGCGTTGCTCTGGGCTGGGATACGGTGTCCCGTTGGGACACAGGTCGGAGGTGAATGGCGCAAAGATGAGACGAGTCGGCGGGTAAGATTCGGGCGGGGGGCGGGTGTGGAGGAAGCGGCGGGACGCCGCTTCTACGTTCGGGGTGGGAGAGGGGAGTGGGAGAGGGGGGCGGAGGTAAGCGCGGGACGCCGCGTCTGCTCTGCAATTAGACAGACCTCTTGAGGGGGGCGTTGGGTGGGAGAGGGGCGAGCGCAGTTGGACAGACCTCTTGGGGGAGTACTGCAATTAGACAGACCTCTTGAGGGAGTGGGGGGAGGTGGGGGTGGTGGGGCAAAAAAAGTGCCCGGTGAGGGGTCACCGGGCACTTTGGGGAGAGCGGGATGGGCTGAGTGGGGAGGGTCAGCGTTTGGCTTCGATGGCTTTGACGAGCATGGCTCCCATGTCGGCTGGGGAGTCGGCGACGAGGATGCCGGCGTCGCGGAGGGCGGCTTGTTTGGCTTCGGCGGTGCCTTTGCCGCCGGAGATGATGGCTCCGGCGTGGCCCATGCGGCGTCCGGGAGGAGCGGTGGCTCCTGCGATGAAGGCGGCGACGGGTTTTTTGCAGTTGGCCTTGATCCATTCGGCGGCTTCTTCTTCGCCGGTGCCGCCGATTTCACCGATGAGGATGAAGGCGTCGGTGTTGGGGTCGTCGTTGAAGAGTTTGGCGCAATCGGTGTGGGAGAGCCCGTTGATGGGGTCGCCGCCGATGCCGATGCAGGTGGACTGGCCGAGGCCGCGGCTGCTGAGCTGCCAGACGGCTTCGTAGGTTAGGGTGCCGGAGCGGCTGACGACGCCGATGCGGCCTTCTTTGTGGATGTAGCCTGGCATGATGCCGATTTTGGCAGCGCCTGGGGTGATGATGCCTGGGCAGTTGGGGCCGATGAGGACGCTTTTGGAGTTAGCCATGGCGTGTTTGACGCGCATCATGTCGTTGACGGGGATGCCTTCGGTGATGCAGACGATGAGTTCGATGCCTGCGTCGGCGGCTTCGAGGATGCCGTCGGCGGCGAAGGGAGGTGGGACGAAGATCATGGTGGCGTTGCAGCCGGTGGCTTCGCGGGCCTCGTGGACGGTGTCGAAGATGGGGATGGAGTCGTCGAAGAACTGGCCGCCTTTGCCTGGGGTGACGCCGGCGACGACGTTGGTGCCGTAGTCGCGGCAGCCGCGGGCGTGGAAGGCGCCGGAGTTGCCGGTGATGCCCTGAACAAGGAGACGGGTGTTTTTATCGACGAGAACGCTCATGGAGGCGGATAAGAGGAGTGAAATGGGGTGAAGGCAAGGGCCGGATTGCAGAGACCGTCAGGCGGAGGGGGGGGATTTTTGAGGGGAGGTGCCGAAGATGAGCTGTTCGATTCTGGCGCAGAGGATGTGGATGAGGACGAGGTGAGCTTCCTGGATGTGAGCGGTGGAGTGGGAGGGGACGATGAGGGGGACGTCGGAGAGCGGGGCGGCGAGGCCTCCGTCGCGGCCGAGGAGGGCGATGGTTTGGAGCCCGCGGGATCTGGCTCTGGAGAGGGCGGCGAGGACGTTGGGGGAGTGGCCGCTGGTGGTGATGGCGACGAGGGTATCGCCGGGGCGGCCGAGGCCGTCGATCTGGCGGGCGAAGATTTCGTTGAACTGGTAGTCGTTGGCGGTGGCGGTGAGGAAGCTGCCGTCGGCGGAGAGGTTGAGGGCGGCGAGGGAGGGTCGGTCGCCGTCGAGGCGGCAGAGGAGTTCGGTGGCGAAGTGGGCGCTTTCAGCGGCGCTGCCGCCGTTGCCGCAGGAGAGGATTTTGCCGCCTGACTGGAGGGAGGTGGCGATGATGGAGGCGGCGCGTTCGACGTCTGCTTCCATGGAATGGAGTGCGGCGATGGTGGCGGCGGAGCGTGCGAGGTGTTCGGAGAACATGGCTGGGCGGGCGGCAGGAGGGAAAGGGGACGATGCCGTGGAGGAGGAAGACGGCAAGGCGTGATCGCGGGTGGATCGGAGGGGGCCTTTTGGGGGCAGTTTTTCCGGCGGGCGGTTACAGGATCCGCACGAGGAGGGCGGACGGATGAGCGCAAGGCGCGCTCGGGAAATTGGTACCTCGCTCAGGACTTGAACCTGAAACAAATTGATTAAGAGTCAACTGCTCTACCATTGAGCTAGCGAGGCAGGAGGTTCCGGAAAGATCCGGGAGGGTGATTAAAATCGGGTCTGGCGGTGCTGCAAGTGGTTTTTCTGGGGAAATGGGTGGGTTTGGAGGGGGCGAGACGCTTGACAGCGTTGAATTCTCGACTAATCGGATCGGAAATAGGGAGAATTAAATTTTGAACGTATGGCATTTCAACTGCAGGACCACGCTGATTTGGATGTGAGGGAGGTGGCGGAGGGGTTTGAGGGGAAGGGATTGGAGGAAGTGCTGGGGTGGACGTGGGAGCGGTTTGGGAAGCGGGCGCAGATTGGGACGAGTTACCAGGGGAGTGGGCTGGTGATCATTGACCATGCGAGGCGCATGGGGTTGGATTTTCCGGTGTTCACGGTGGATACCGGGTTGTTGTTTCCGGAGACGTATGAGTTGAGGGATCGGCTGCAGGATTTTTTCGGGATAGAGATTCAGCAATTGAGGCCTGAGCAGACGGCGGCGGAGCAGCGGGTGGAGTATGGGGGGGATTTGTGGGAGACGAATCCTGACACTTGCTGCACGTTGCGGAAGGTGCTGCCGCTGCAGAGGCATCTGGCGGGGATTGACGTGTGGATCACGGGGTTGAGGCGGAATCAGAGTGACACGCGGGAGCGGACGGGGATTCTGGAGTTGTACTTGTTCGACAAGCTGAGGGAGCAGCATATTCTGAAGTTGAATCCGATGGCGGCGTGGAGTCGGGAAGCGGTGTGGGAGTATATCCGGGAGCGGGGGATTCCGTACAATGCGCTGCATGACCGTGGGTATCGGAGCATTGGGTGCTGGCCGTGCACGAAGTTGAGTGGTGGTGAGGGGGAGCGTGCTGGGCGTTGGGAGGGTTTTGACAAGACCGAGTGTGGGATTCACACGTTTCTGGGGTCGAACATCTGAGGGAGAAGGCGGTGGCGTGAGGTGGCTGGGTGTGTGAAGGTGAGAGGATGAGCGAGAGCGAGCAGGAAATTGTGATTCTGACTGGGGCGGGGATTTCGGCGGAGTCCGGGATTGCGACGTTTCGGGGTGCGGACGGGTTGTGGGAGGGGCACCGGTTTGAGGATGTGGCGAGTCCGGAGGGGTTTCGGCGGGATCCGGAGCTAGTGCATCGGTTTTACAATCTGCGGCGTGCCGGGTTGGGGGAGGTGGTGCCGAATGCGGCGCATGAGGCGCTAGTGCGATTGGAGCGGGAGTGGCGCGGGCGGTTTCTGCTGGTGACGCAGAATGTGGATGATCTGCACGAGCGGGCGGGGAGCGAGCGGCTGGTGCACATGCACGGGGAGTTGAAGAAGGCGTTGTGCGAGGAGTGCGGGAAGACGTGGGAATGGGTGGGGGATCTTGGGACGGGCGACGCGTGTATCTACTGCGGGAGGGTTGGGGTGGTGAGGCCGGATATTGTGTGGTTCGGGGAGATGCCGTATGGGATGGACGGGATTCTTGCGGCGCTGGGCCGGTGCGGGATTTTTGTGAGTGTGGGGACGTCCGGGAGTGTGTATCCGGCGGCTGGGTTTGTGGACATGGCGGGGCGGGTCGGGGCGCGCACGGTGGAGTGCAACGTGGCGGAGACGTCGGCGAGCGGGAGTTTCGGGGAGCGCCGGACGGGATTGGCGACGGAGGTGGTGCCCGCGCTGGTGGAGGAGCTGCTGGGGCTCCGGGGGTGACGGTTGGGGTCGTCAGGATTTGGGGTCTGCCGGGTCGTCGCGTCTGCTCATGACGAGGACGAGGCGGAGGATGCCTGCGGCGAGGAGGAAGTGACCTGCGGCGGAGAAGGTGATGAGTGTGAGGTTGCCGGTATCTGAGGCTGGCTTGGGTGGCATCAGGAAGATGCCGGCGGCGCCGGCGAGGGCGAGAGTGGCGCCGCAGGCGATGAGGACACCGGTGGTGCGGAGGCCCATGAAAAAGGCCCTGGTGCCGGCCCAAGCGAGGATTGCCATGAGCAAAACTTCGATTGCAGCGACGATGTTTTGATAGGCAACCTGTTCCATTTCAGTGAGTTACTTGTTATATACGGGAAACCAGGTATCTGCAAGCAGTAATGTCTGGCATAGTTCTTGCTATAACGTTAAAAACGGCGGCTGAAGCGGGGGTGGTTCCGTGATGGGTGGGGGTATGGGAAGGGGTGTGGAAAGCGAGTGGCGCGGCGTGTGGAGCGGGTGTAGGGGAGGGCATGATGCAGCGCATGATTTTTCTGATGTTGGTACCTGTGGCGATGGTGCGAGGTGCCGATTTCCGGCGGGACATTCGGCCGATTCTGGAGAAGCACTGTTACGAGTGTCACAGTGAGAAGGCGAAGAAGGAGAAGGCTGGGTATGTTTTTGACAATCTGAAGCGGTTTGGGAATGACATTGATCCGAGGGGGGTGGTGGTGCCTGGGGATGTTTCGCGGAGCCGATTGTTTGAGGTAATGACGATGACGGGGGACAATCAGATGCCGCCGAACGGGCCGCGGGTCTCGCCGAAGGAGATCAAGCTGTTGCGGGAGTGGATTGAGGAGGGGGCGTTGCTGGAGGCCGGGAAGGCTGGTGGGGGCGGAGCGGCGAAGTCCGGGTTGGCGGCGCGGCCGGCGGTGGTGGAGGCGCCGGTGGAGGACTGGGTGAGTGCGGATGGGAAGGCGGTGAAGGCGAGGTTTGTGCGGATGAGTGGGGATGCGGTGGTGATTCGGACGGCGGAGGGTCGGGTGTTCAAGGTGCCGATGAGCCGGTTGGGTGCGGCGAGTCAGGAGCGTGCGAAGGAGCGTGCGAAGGCGGCGGCTGGTCCGGAGGAGAAGCCGTGAGGGGGGGAGAAGGTGGTTGCGGGGAGTGGGATGGGTGTGTTTGCTGAGGGATGACCCGATTTCGCCCCTGCATTGACCTTCACGAAGGCCGAGTGAAGCAGATTGTGGGGGGGACGCTGCGTGATGGCGGGGAGGGGCCGCAGACGAATTTTGAGAGTGATCGGCCGGCTGGGGAGTTTGCGGCGATTTATCGTCGGGACGGGCTGACGGGCGGGCATGTGATCATGCTGGGGCCGGGGAACGAGATGGCGGCGCGGGAGGCGCTGGGTGAGTGGCCCGGGGGGATGCAGGTGGGTGGGGGGATTACGGAGGGGAATGCGGCGGCGTGGATTGAGGCTGGGGCGTCGCATGTGATTGTGACGTCGCGGCTGTTTTCTGCGGATGGGGAGTTTCTGCCGGAGCGGTTGGCGGCGTTGAGGCGGGAGGTGGGAGCGGAGCGGCTGGTGATTGATCTGTCGTGCCGCCGGGAACCTGAGGGAGGGTGGGCGGTTTACATGAACCGGTGGCAGACGCGGACGAGCCTGCCGGTGACGAAGGAAGTGCTAGGAATGCTGGCGGCGGATTGCGCGGAATTTCTGATTCATGCGGCGGATGTGGAGGGAAAGTGTGCGGGGATGGACGAAGAGCTGCTGGCGTTTCTGGGTGGGTGGGAAGGGTGTCCGGTGACGTATGCGGGCGGGGCGCGGAGTCTGGCGGATCTCGGGACGGCGGAGGTGCTGAGTGGCGGGCGCGTGGATGTGACGATCGGGAGTGCGCTCGATCTGTTTGGCGGGACGGGAGTGGCGTATGCGGACTGCGTGGCGTGGAATCGCGGGCAGCTGCGCTGAGGAAGGGCTTGCTAGAACCCGATGTCGCGGAGGAAGTCCTGCTGTTGCTGGAAGACCCCGCGGCCCATGTTGAGGACCTGCCATGCGGCGAAGATCATGGCGGCGATGTAGATGATGCGCGGGAGCCATTCCCCGGCGCGCTGCATGGAGACGGTGGCGTCGTGGAGGGCGCGGTCGGCTAGGCCGGCGCATTCGGTGTCGAGCATGCCGGCTTCTTCGGCGGAGGCGAAGTGGAGGGCGACGGCTTCGGGGAAGACGGGTTCGTTGATCATGGCTGGGCCGGCTGGCTGGCCTGATTCGGTGAGGGCGGAGAGCCGCTGACTGGCGGCGTTGAGCCTGGGGCGCTGGGAGGCGGTGCCTGCTTCGGCGAAGGCGCCGGAGAGGAGCTGGCCTGACATGATGTGGAAGTGCATGACGGCGGCCCAGCGGGCGAGGCCGCTATTGCGCCATGCGGGGCCGAGCCATGGGACGGCGCTGATGATGGTGTCGAGAGCGGGGATTCTGCGTGCGGCTCCGAGGATGAAACGTGAGAGGGCGTAGAGGGAGACGAGGATGAACCAGAGACCGCCGAGGTTGAGGAAGAGGGGTTGGAGGACGCCGGAGCCGGAGGTGATGCCGCCGACGACGGCGGGGATGATGGCGGCGGCGTGGGCGATGAGGAGCGGGTAGGCGAGGGCGTGGAGGGCGGCGTCGCGTGCTTTGGCCTGACTGGAGTACCACTTTTCGAGGTGGGCGAATCCGGCGGCGATCTGGCCGCCGTTTTCTGCGGCGCGGATGACACCGGTTTCGAGTGGGGAGAGGGCCGGGGCCATGGCTTCGGCGATGGTGGAGCCGTTTCTGAGGGCTGCGTCCATGCCTTTGAGGGCGTCGCGGAGGGGGGCGTTGGGGGCGTGGCGGAGGAGGAGTTTGAGGCCTTTGTCGACGGGAATACCGGCCCCGGAGAGGCGGGCGAATTCGCCGAAGAAGACCGCCTTGCGGGATGGATTCACGAGATGTGTCAGGGTGGGGATGGGACGGGGATCAGGACCCCGGTTCCATCCATTGGAAGACCTTGAGGCCGTTTTTGTCGGTGAAAGCGCCGCAGACGATGATGATGAGGTCGACGAGGGCCCAGATGCCGAGGCCGCCGAGGGTGACGAGCATGAGGGCGGCGGTGCCGTTTTTGCCGACGTAGAAGCGGTGGGCACCGAAGATGCCGAGGAACCAGCAGAGGAGGAGGGCGACGAGACGGGATTTTGTGGAGATGGGAGCGGCCATGACTTCGAGTTCATCTGACCACGCGGGGGATGTCAACGTTCGAAGATGGGGAAACGTTCCCGCTTTCGCGGAGGCGTGGCGGGGCTTTGGTAGGGGGATGGAATCGCTGAGCGGCACGGTTGAGCGCGTCACGTTTCACACGGAGGACACTGGTTATTCGGTGCTGAAGGTGAAGATCCGGGGTCGTGCCGAGCCGGTGACGGTGACTGGGCGGGTGCCTGCGGTGACGGCTGGTGAGGAGATTGTGGCGCGGGGCGAGTGGGTGAGCGTGGCGGAATACGGGCGGCAGTTCAAGGCGGAGCAGCTTGAGACGAAGGCGCCGTCGTCGCGTGAGGGGATTGAGCGGTATCTGGGGAGCGGGTTGATTGAGGGGATCGGGCCGGTGTATGCGAAGAAGTTAGTGGCGAAGTTCGGTGAGGAGATCTTCGAGGTGATTGAGAGTCAGAGTGCGCGATTGGAGGAAGTGCCAGGGGTGGGGAGCAAGCGGCGGAGGGAGATCAAGGCGTCGTGGGAGAAGCAGAAGTCGATTCGGAGGATCATGGTGTTTCTGCATGCGAACGGGATCAGCACGGCGAAGGCGGTGAAGATTTTCCGGGCGTATGGGGAGCAGGCGATTGAGCGGGTGGAGGCGAATCCGTGGCAGCTGGCGGATGACATTGCGGGGATCGGGTTTCGGACGGCGGATGCGATCGCGGTGCGGATGGGGATGCCTGCGGATGCGCCGGAGCGGATGAGGGCGGGGTTGTTTCATCTGCTGCTGGCGGCGGGCGATGAGGGGCATTGTGCGCTGCCGGAGGTGGAGCTGGTGACTCGGGCGGTGGAATTGCTAGGCTGCGGGCCGGAGGGGTTGAATGCGGCGCTGGAGCGGATGGCAGGGGAGGCGGAAGTGGTGAGGGAAGTGGTGGACGGGACCCTGCTGGTTTTTCCGGGGCATCTGGCGAGAGCGGAGCGGGAAGTGGCGGAGTGGTTCCGGCGGATGGCGGTGGCGAGGGTGGGAGGGGCGGTGATCGAGCCGGAGGCGGCGCTGGCGAAGGTTAGGGAGGAGACCGGGCGGACCCTTGCGGAGGGGCAGGCGGCGGCGGTGAGGGCGGCGTTGGCGGAGCGCGTGCTGGTGATTACGGGCGGGCCGGGGACGGGGAAGACGACGATACTGGATGCGGTGCTGCGGATATTTGCGTCGCGGGAGAAGCGGATTGTGGCGGCGGCTCCGACGGGGCGGGCGGCGCGGCGGTTGAGTGAGAGTACCGGGCATGAGGCGATGACGATGCATCGATTGCTGGAGTACCAGCCGGGGAGTGGGTTTCAGAAGAACCGGGAGCATCCGCTGAAGGGGGATGTGTTTGTGCTGGACGAGTGTTCGATGGTGGATGTGAGCCTGATGATGCACTGGCTGCGGGCGCTGCCGGAGCAGGCGCGGCTGATCCTGGTGGGCGACGTGGATCAATTGCCGTCGGTGGGGCCTGGTCAGGTGCTGGCGGATTTGATAGGGAGCGGGGTGGTGAGGGTGGTGCGATTGACGGAGATATTCCGTCAGGCGGCGGAGAGCCGGATCATTACGGCGGCGCATGCGGTGAATGCGGGGAGGATGCCGGAGACGGTGAGGCCGGCGCCGCCCGGGTGTGACTTTCATTTCATCGAGCGCGGGACGCCTGAGGAGATCAAGGGGACGCTGGTGCATCTGCTGCGCGAGCGGATACCTGCGGCATTCGGGCTGGAGGCGGTGGAGGGGATTCAGGTGCTGACGCCGATGAATCGGGGGTCACTGGGGACGGCGGCATTGAACATGGAGCTGCAGGATGCGTTGAATCCGCCGCATGAGATGAAGGCGGAACTGGACCGGTTCGGGTTGCGGTTCCGGGTGGGGGACAAAGTGATACAGACGCGGAACAATTATGAGAAGGAAGTGTTCAATGGGGACATCGGGCGGGTGGTGGGGATGAGTGCGGAGCCGCTGCGGATGGAGGTTAGGTATGAGGACGGGCGGCTGGTGGCGTACGAGGCGGGGGATCTGGATGAATTGCGGCTGGCGTGGGCGATTACGATTCACAAGAGCCAGGGGAGCGAGTTTCCGGCGGTGGTGGTGCCGGTGTCGATGCAGCATTTTGTGATGCTGCAGAGGAACCTGCTGTACACGGCGATCACGCGGGGGAGGAAGCTGGTGGTGCTGGTGGGGGATGCGAAGGCGGCGGCGCTGGCGGTGGGGCGAGGTGGGGGGCAACGGCGGTGGAGCGGGTTGCTGGGTCGATTGGTGGGTGGGGGAGGGAAAAACCCGGAGAATGAATGAATCTCTTGACCGGGCGGGTTTCCGTGTTAAACCAGCAGGCCCTTCACCGTTCGAACCCATTCACCAGAATTTCATTTTATGGCCAAAGTCTGCCAGATTACAGGAGTCCGCAAGTTTCGCGGCCGTCGCATTCACCACAGTGGTAAGTCCAAGAAGTCCGGTGGGATTGGTCTGAACCATGTGAAGAAGGTGAACCGCACCTTTTCGCCGAACCTGCGTGACAAGCGCATCTGGGTTCCGGAGTTGAAGCAATTTGTGCGGGTGAAGCTCAGTGCGCGTGCATTGAAGACGGTGACGAAGAATGGTGCTTTTTCCGTGCTCAAGCAGGCTGGTCTGATCTGACTTGCTTTCTGAAAGAAACCCCCAAACACAGGAAAACATCATGGCTTATTCAGTTGTCAGCAAAAAATCCGGCAAGACCTATTTTCTTCACCTCCGTGCCCAGAAGCGTGCGGACGGTGGCACGACGAACCTTTATTTCTTCGCCGGTGAGGAGAAGGAAGGGGTTCTCGACAAACTTCCGGACGGTTACAAGGTGATTGAGAACGAGCGCACTGGGCTGCCTATGCTCAAGCGCAAGGATCCCAAGTAATCTTTCCGCCGATACCTTCGCCAGCCTCCTGACTCCCGGCGAAGGGAGCAGGAGGTTGTTTTTTGCCTGCGGGAGGAGCCTGCGGGCGAGCAACCTTGAGAAACCGAGTAAAGACATGTCTGAGCCACGTCATCTAGCCATTGTGGGTGCCACCGGAGCGGTGGGCGTTGAAATGCTGCGTTGTCTGGAGCGCCGGAATTTTCCGGTGAGCCGACTGACATTGCTGGCGAGTGCGCGGAGTGCGGGGAAGAAGATGATGTTTCGGGGGGAGGAATTGACGATTCAGGAGCTGACGCCGGAGAGTTTTGCGGGGGTGGAGATTGCGTTGTTCAGTGCGGGCGGGGGGATTTCGCGGGAGTATGCGCCGCATGCGGTGCGTGCTGGGGCGGTGGTGGTGGACAATTCTTCGGCGTTTCGGATGGATGCCGGGGTGCCGCTGGTGGTGCCGGAGATCAATCCAGGGGATGTGGCCGGGCACCGTGGGATCATTGCGAATCCGAACTGCACGACGGCGATTTCGCTGATGGCGTTGTATCCGCTGCATCGGGCGTTTGGGGTTTCGCGGATTTTTGCGAGCAGTTATCAGGCGGTATCTGGGACTGGGGCGCAGGCGATTGAGGAGCTGGCGGCGCAGACGCGGGAGTGGGCTGGGGAGAATCGGGCGTGGGATGCGGCGAAGCTGGGGACGGCACCGCATGTGTATCCGCATCAGATTGCGTTCAATGCGATCCCGCACGTGGATAGTTTTCAGGAGGATGGGTATACGAAGGAGGAGATTAAGATGGAGAACGAGGGGAGGAAGATCATGCATCATCCTGGGTTCCGTGCGTCGGTGACGTGTGTGCGGGTGCCGGTGTTCCGGGCGCACAGTATTGCGATCAGTGCGGAGTTTGAGCGGCCTGTGAGTGTGGCGGCGGCGCGGGAAGTGCTAGCGGGAGCGCCGGGGCTGGATGTGATTGATGATCCGGCGAAGCGTGAGTATCCGCTGGCGTTGGACATTGCGGGTCGGGACAACTGTGCGGTGGGGCGTTTGCGGAAGGATTGTGCGCTGGAGAACGGGTTGGCGTTCTGGGTGGTGGGTGACCAGCTGCTGAAGGGAGCGGCGCTGAACGCGGTGCAGATTGCGGAATTGCTCTGAGGGGGTGTTAGGGCGGGCCGTTCCGGTTGAGTCCTGAGGATTTGTCAGGGTGAACCGGCGCAGAAGAGCGTGTTCATGGTGGCGATGTAGAGACGGTGCTGAGCGGCGCAGACGGTGGCGCTGATGGGGGCACCGGCGTGGGATTCGCTGAGGATGCGGGGTGCGGCGCGGTCGGCGGCGAGGATGAGGAAGCCGCCTTTGCGGTTTCCGATGTAGACGCGGCCGTCGGCGACGAGCGGGGAGGCCCAGTAATCGCCTTTGGTCTGGAGACGCCAGAATTCGCGGCCGGTGACGGCGTGGAAGCAGTAGATGAGGCCGTCGGTATCGGCGATGAA
>JAIXVE010000143.1 GCA_027483175.1 Verrucomicrobiaceae bacterium
GCCCATCGGCCCATCGGCCCATCGGCCCATCGGCCCATCGGCCCATCGGCCCATCGGCCCATCGGCCCATCGGCCCATCGGCCCATCGGCCCTATCAGCCCTATCAGCCCTATTCTTCCTCGCTTCTGAGCGCTTGAGAAATCCCCGCAGTCACAGCCCCCGGCAGCAAGGCCGTCCCGGCCGTGTCGATGCCACGTCTTCCCTCAAAAACACCCTAGCCCAACCAGCCGGATCCGCCCGATCTCTCCCATCCTCATCATTCGCTAGTCCAAAGTGGCTCGGCCTTCCAGCCTCAGACTTGCCGTAAAATCGCGCTGATCCCAGGACTCCGCCCCCTCATCCCGTAGGGATGACGGCCCGTAGCCGGTGGTTAGCGAAGCGCCACCACCGGAAACCCACCAAATGGAATCGCACCCCGCAAGGGATGCCGGCCTGTAACCGGCGGTTGAGCAACGCGACACCACCGGATCGCCACCCCCAACCCACAACCAATTCCCCCCATCGCCCTTCATTGATCTTCGACTCGAACTCCTCCTGACCCGAGAAAGTCAGCCCGAAGGCCGACTGCGCAACCGGTGCCGGTTTCACCGTCTTGGGTTCACCGCAGGACTGAAGCACCAGCACAAAAACACAAATCAGCTTCTTAGTCATATCAATTAGCAGACTTCCAGATTCTATGGCTTCACAGTTGCCCGTGATCCATCTCCCATCGGGAGAAGCAGCCAGGAGTAATCACCGTTGCCTTTGCCATCAATCCGACCAACCACGGCTAGATCTGACTCGTCGGCCAATTCAATCCCAGCCCTCAGATCAAGGTGATGCCCAATCCCTTCGGGCAGTTTCACCATCGATTCCTGATCTAAATCAGCCAGCTCTAAAAGCTTTTCCGCCAGCATCCGCAATCCGTCAGGCGTCCCGTAGATGTGCACTTCATTCCCGCTTTTACCTGAGATCGATTTAACAAGAGCAATTTGCCGATGCGGCTTCGTTTGAGTATTCATTTTGGTATTGGCTGAGTTGGAAATGAAGCTGCTGGGCATGCGTCGTCTGAGGCATACGCCCATCATTCACCTTCATTTAGAAAAAAACTTCACATGCTCGAATGGCACATAGATAAAAACATCCGTCCCCACATCAGCCGTTTGGCGCAGTTCGATTTGAGCATAGCAAAATTGCCTCGGGATCAGTTTATCTAGATCGTACAATCCGTGAAACCGATAGATTGAATTACCAAGCGCCCGCTTCATACTCCAGGAGAAACCTTGCAGACCGCCCACCTCCCCCATGTCCTCGTAAAGCCATAGCGTATCTTCAGCAGTCTCAAGGATTTCGCATTCGACGAATCGAACCTTGGACCGTCCATCAGCCATGTATCGCATTTTTATGCTGGCCACGTTGCTGATAGCCGCTTCGAACATCTCACTCGATTCAGTAGCTTCCAGCCCCAAAGGAAGTCCCATCTCAACATGGAATTCCGCAAAGCGCTGTGAACTCTGCACCTGAAAACCCCGCAGTTTCCGAAACAAATCCGTGACGTCCTTCTTCATATTTCATTCTCCCTGACACTCCAGGAGTTAATGAGGCCTCTCTTCCCAACCCAGCTTCGAGCCTCCGCGGAACACCAGAAGACCCGCCCTCGGACCACCCATTTTCAATCCAGGCGGCGAATCCTCGACCGGCGGATTCACACCACACCCCCGGCTGCGGAATGCGCCATCGTGATTGAGCTTCGCGATCATGCCGAACATTTGAATTCCAGGAAACTATCATTTTCCATCCCCAATGTCAATCCCACCTGTCCCCTTCACCCATCAAACCCCGCGAGCAGTCAGTTTCCGGCCGGTCCCTCCAGACAATCCAAAACAGCAGGCACCGCCCCCCTGAGTGATCCCCCTGACGAAAGCCGGCAAGCGCCGCGGCCGGAGGGGTTTGATCTGCCTTGGGAAACTGTGCTGGAGCGCAGCGGATCGGTGGGATCTCTACCAACTCCGGCAACTGCGGGAGTGACCCGGCGTTCCAGCAACTGCCCAAGGCACCATCCACCTGTGGATCACCAACCACCCGGAATGCCGCACGTGCGCCCGTCGACTGCCCAGGCCTCACGAAGTCGGCTCCGCGGAATCCCACCCGCTCTCACCCGCAGAATCGATCCCCGAGCCCAGCCAACTGCCCCGCAACCCCCTCAAATCCTCCCCGTTAAACAGGATCGCGACCACCGCCCCGCCCGTCAGCCCACCCGCGTCCGATGCGCCGATTTTCCATTGCCAGCACACCCCGCGCCGTGGCATGTCAAATCGCCGTCGGCTCGCGCCCGGCTCTGTCCTCCCTCCTCATATTCAACCGTTCACTCTCATGCCAAGACCCGTCACCCTCTTCACCGGTCAGTGGGCCGATCTCCCGATCGACACCATGCTCCAAAAGGCCAAATCCTTCGGCTACGACGGTGTGGAACTCGCCTGCTGGGGCGACCACTTTGAAGTCGCCAAAGCCGACCAGGCCTACTGCGATGCCCGCCGCGCCCAACTCGATGCCGCCGGCCTTAAGTGCTTCGCCATCTCCACCCACCTCGTCGGTCAGGCTGTCTGCGACAACATCGACGCCCGTCACCAGACCATCCTCCCCGACTACATCTACGGCGACGGCGACCCGGAAGGGGTTCGCCAGCGCGCCGCCGAAGAACTCAAAAAGACCGCCCACGCCGCCCAGCGCTTCGGCGTCAAAGTCGTCAATGGCTTCACCGGCTCCAGCATCTGGCATCTCTGCTACAGCTTCCCCCCCGTCCTTCCCGGCCAGATCGACGCAGGCTACAAGGACTTCGCCAAGCGCTTCATTCCCATCCTCGATGAGTTCCAGAAGTGCGGCATCCGCTACGCCCTCGAAGTCCATCCCACCGAAATCGCCTTCGACATCAGCAGCGCCCAGCGCGCCCTCGAAGCCCTCGACTTCCACCCAGCCTTCGGCTTCAACTACGACCCCTCACACTTCGGCTATCAGGGCGTCGACTACGTCGGCTTCATCCGCAAATTCCACGACCGCATCTTCCACGTCCACATGAAGGACGTCGCGTGGAACCTCGGCTCGGAAGCCGGTGTCTTCGGCGGTCACGTCGACTTCCACAAACCTCAGCGCTTCTGGGACTTCAAGTCCGTCGGCCGCGGCAACATCAACTTCGAAAAAATCATCCGCGCCCTCAATGACGTCGGCTACGCCGGCCCTCTCAGCGTCGAATGGGAAGACGGCGGCATGGACCGCGAATTCGGAGCCACCGAGTCCGCTGCCTACGTCAAACGCGTCGACTTCCCACCCTCGAACATCGTCTTCGACGCCCAGTTCGACAAGGCGAAGCAGTCCTGATAGTCACCGCCGCCTCTAACATCATCACGGCCGGAACGCTCAGGCGTTCCGGCCTTTTTGCTGCCCCCATCCGCCCCACTCAGCGACCGCCATCGCCGCGCTTGCCCTTCCCCTTCACTCGCTCCTCCCCGCGAATCACCGCCAGCAGCGGCCGGTGATCGCTCGCCAGCCGCCACGCCGGATGGGCCTCAACCGCACACTCCCGTTCCACCACCTCCGGAGCCAGTCCCGCAGAAGCTAGCAGAAAATCAATCCGCGTGTAGGCATCGTCCTCGGGATAATGAAACGTCCAGCGCTCGCCCCGGTCATCCGCACAGGGAATTTCCGTCAGATACCCGCCTCCCTGCCGGATCCCGCGGATCGCCCGCATCGCCGGCGCGTCCCTCGTGTCGTTGAAATCCCCGTACACCAGCAGATTCACCTCAGGCGTCTCCTTCAGGATCGCATCCACCGCCTTCCTAACCAAATGCGCCTCGTTGCGTCTCATCAATCCCTCGTCCGCCTCCGGCGTGTCCCGCCGACTCTTCAGATGAACCCCGCAGCACCGCAGTTGCCAACCCGGCCGCACCTCCACCGTCACATCCAGCATTCCCCGCTGCACCGGAAACCGCGTCCCATCAAGTTGATAGAACATCCCCGTCTGCGACGCCCGCGCTACCACCGGATAGCGGCTCAGTAGCGCCAGATGCCGCTTCGGATCCGCACCGCCAACCCATTCGCGATGCGGCAGCTCCACCCCCTCCTCCGCCAGCAACTCCTGCAGTCGCCCCAAATCCTCCTCGCTCCCCACCTCGCAAACCCCCAGCACATCCGGCCGCATCGCCGCCAGCACCTCCACCACCGCACTCACCTCCTCCCGCGGCTTCCCTCGCATCCCATCCGCCGGCAACGGCCCGCCCACCCGCACAAAATTCCGCAGATTCCACGACACAAACCGCACCTCCCCTCGCCCATCATCCCCTCGCCCTCCAGCCTCCTCAACCTTCGCCACAGCCTCAATCTCCGCCGCCCCTCCCCCGGCATCACCCTCCGCCCAATTCGGCGAAACCGCAGCCATCAACGCAAAAGAGGCACCCATCAGGGTGCCTCTCGCAAAAAATTCAGCCTTCAGGCGCCTCATGCGCTCCCTCCTCAGATCTTCGTGTCCTTCTCCTCCACAGCCTTCGTGATCTCATGCTCGAATTCCTGCCGCGCCTTCTTGAATTCCCCCATGCTCCGCCCAAGCCCGCGCGCAAACTCCGGCAGCTTCTTCGCCCCAAACAGGAGTAGGATCGCAAGAAAGATGAGAAACATCTCCTGGCCGCCGATGCCGGCGAAGGCGAAAAGGGAGGGAAGCGTATTCATGTTGGGGAAAGGGTACGGGACGTTCAGGGCCTTGCAAAAGGAAACTTCCCCGGCGGTTCCGCGCCGGATGGCTCTGTTCAATAAGCGTTACGCCCGACCCATCGTGTCTGTTTCATCACCCGCACGCATTCACAGCGCCGCCGCCGCCACCTGCGTCTCCGGATTCGTGATCCGTCCCTTGTTCTCAGGCCGCGTCGCCGCCGTCAGCTCCCCGCGGAACTTCGCAATGAAACTCTCCGTCGGCCACGAACACGCCTCCCCGAACGCACAGATCGTCTTCCCGTCAATCTGATAGGCCACACTCTCCAGCAGCCCCACGTCATCCGGCGACGCCGTCCCACCCGCAATTCGGTCGCTGATCTTCCGCATCCACAGGCTCCCCTCGCGGCACGGCGTGCACTGCCCGCAGCTCTCGTGCGCGTAAAACGTGTTCAGATTGTTCAGCACCCACGCCATGCTCCGCGAGTCGTCCATGATGATCACCCCGCCGGACCCAGCCATCGACCCGCACGCCGCAATCGTGTCGAAATCCATCGGAATATCCCAAACCGTCAGCTCCTTGATGCTCCCGTCCGGCTGCTTCACCTTGAAGACTTCATCCGCCCGCAGCACCTTCGCCGACGACCCGCCAGGAATGATCGCCTTCAGCGTCCGCCCAGGCTTCAGCCCGCCGCACATGTCCTCGATCACCTCCCGCATCGTCACCTTCCCGACCTGAATCTCGTAATACCCGGGCTTCACCACGTCCCCGCTGACACAAAGAATCCTCGTCCCCGTGTTCCGCGGCGTCCCCAGCTTCGCGTACTCCGCCCCGCCCATCTCAATGATGTGCTTCACATGGCACAGGCTCTCCACGTTGTTCACAATCGTCGGACACATGTACAACCCCAGCGCCGCTGGGAAATACGGCGGCTTGATCCGCGGGTATGGCCGCTTGCCCTCCAGACTCTCAATCAACCCAGTCTCCTCCCCGCAGATGTACGCCCCCGCCCCGCGGTGCACATAAATCTCCAGATCAAATCCAGACCCGCAGATGTTCTTCCCCAGAAATCCCTTCGCCTTCGCCTCCTCAATCGCCCGCTCCAGTATCTGCGCCCCCTCCGGAAATTCCTCCCGGATGTAAATGTACGCAAGGTGCGCACCCACCGCAAAACACGAGATCGTCATTCCCTCGATCAACTGGTGCGGATCCTGGTGAATGATATACCGGTCCTTGAACGTCCCCGGCTCGCTCTCGTCCGCATTGCAGATCAGATACACCGGCTTCGTGTTGTTCGGCGGAATGAACGTCCACTTCACCCCAGTCGGAAACCCCGCGCCCCCTCGCCCACGCAACCCGCTCAGCTTCACCTCCTCCGTAATCGCCTTCGGCTCCATCTTCAGCGCCTTCTTCAACTGCTCGTACCCACCCTCCTGAAGACTCCGCTCAATCGACGTGTTCCACCCCTCCCGGTCCACGTTGCGGAAAATCAGCCGGTGTTCCTTCGGGTGCGGTTGCTTGCCGGATTTGTACGTGATGGCCATGGTGCGGAAGAAAATCGAACGTTGCAGCAGCGGCCAGCGGTCAGCCGACTCGCCACCAGAAGAGATTCGATTTCTACCCTGCCCCGGCAACTGAATTTGTGAAATTTTTCACAAGCCCCCGGGCCCCTCCCTTTTCGCACGGTTCGCGTGATCCTTCCCAGGCTTTGCTTAATCCAATCAGCAGGGAGGAACCTTCCTCCCGCCGCCTGCCATGATCCTCCGCTCCGCCCTCCCGCTCCTCGCGCTCGCCGCTTCCCTCCACGCCGCCGACGGCATCTCCGGAGTCTGCGCCCGCAACCCCGCAGGCGCCCTCATCGCCGCCCACGCCTCCGACGACGACCCCGACACCAACTTCCACCTCATCCAGGGCGAGGCCTCCGGCAAACCCGGCACCGCCGGCAACTACCGCGCCATCTTCAGCCTCAAATCCGCCTCCGGCGCCGCCATCCCTCTCCTCGACGACGACGGAAACCCAGTCTCCTCCCTCATCTCCCCAACCGCTCCCCTCATCAACGCCGCAGGCACCGTCACCCTCCGCCTCGGCTTCGCCACAGCCGACCCGCTCGACCGCAACGCCCTCTACCGCGTCGCCGCCACCGTCCAGCGCCAGACCAGCGCCACCACATGGACCAACGTCGGTTCCAGCAACGGCCCGCTCCAGCACTTCATCACCTTCAGCAATTCCCCCGGCGACCCCTCACTCAACACCTTCGCCACCTCCGAATCCATCAACCTCAACCGCTCCGTCATCGTCCGCTCCAACCCAGGCGACGAAGAATTCTCCGTCTCCGGCTCGCTCGACCTCATCCGCCTTGACGAAACCGACGCCGATCCCGCCAGCGCCACCATCCCCCTGACGTTCACGCTCTCCCTCGAAAACTCCGCCGGCACCTCCATCCCCCTCGCCGCCGCCACCACCACCCTCGACGTCGACGCCCCAAGCCACGTCGGCGGTCTCCCCGCCGTCACCACCGTCCCCTTCACCCTCCGCTTCGCCCCAGCCGACTGGAACGAGCTCCTCCCCACCCAGGGCTACCAACTCAAAGTCTCCGTCGCCCACGCAGACCCCGACGGCACCACCGTCGACGACTTCTCTAACCAACCCGTCACAGCCCCCTCCTCCCGCCTCTTCGCCTTCACCGGCGACATCTTCTTCGGCAGCACCCGCGCCCGCTTCTCCGCCGTCTCCGGCGATCCCTCCACCGGCGGCATCAATCTCCCCGGCAACGTCCTCGAATCCTCCCTGACCATCCCCGCAGGCAACGGCACGCTCGCTGGCAACGACGCCACCTCCCGCCGCTTCGGCGGTTCCCCCATGGAGGTCTGGATCGAACCCGGTCCGACCGGCCAGCTCGTCTTCTTCCGTGGCCTCGGCCAGGTCGCCTTCAATACCACGGACACCGACCTAACCACTCTCGGCGGGCTCCGCGTCATCCGCACCACCATGCGGCTCACCCAGAACGGTCTCTCCGCCGACGCCTTCGGCGTCTTCCTCCCCGACGGCTTCGGCTACTCCCGCTCCGCCACCGGCCGCCGTCTCCGCAGCATCCACGAATTCACTAACCTCCCCTGCGGCCCGGACCTCCTCCCCGCCAGCTCCGTCCTGACAATCTCCGGACCCGGCACCATCCACGCCGTCCACGATTCCCTCCCGCTCCGCTTCTCCGCACCGGAAATCTCATGGGACCTCACCGCCGGCACCTTCACCATCCGCTCCGGAGCCCCCGCCACCTACGTCCGCGCCGCCGAAGACGCCACCTTCGCCACCCCGCCACTCTCCAACGACGCCTACTGCCGCGCCGCCCGCGAACTCCTCGCCGACATGGTCATCACCACCAGTCCCGAAGGCCGCGCCATCATCCAATCCGCCGCCATCGGCTTCTCCGACGGCTCCTTCCGCGCCCACTTCCCCCAGCAGGCCGAAATCTCATGGGACGGCCGCGGCCAACTCGTCATCAACGAAGGCCGCATCAGTCTCCGCGACAGTCTCCTCGAAGCCCCGCGACAGCTCTCCGCCCTCTACCAGCGCGGCTGCCCCAAAGACCCCTGCGGCCTCAACGAACCCACTTTCGTCACGGTCTCACCCTCCGAAAATTCCCTCCGCTTCACCGCCGACGGCGGCCTCAAACTCAACGGCACCCTCGACACCCCGGAAGAACTCCGCTGGGGCAAAAACGGCCCCGCTACCTACGCCCACCGCACCCAGGGCTTCGGCGAAACCCGCTTCCACATGCCCGGTAACATCCTCCGCGCCTCGGAAAATGACCGCGCCCTCCTCCCCGGCCAGGAACCAGCCGCCCTCCTCTTCACCGGCATGGGCTCTCCAGACGACGAATCCCTAGCCGAACGCCCCGGCACTCCGCCTCAGGGCCAGCCCGACCTCTACAATCGCGGCAACGCCGACTACGCAGGCCTCAACTTCCGCCGTTCCTCACAAAACGCATGGAGCTTCCTCGGCGGCGGCGAAATCGGCAACCCCGCCAACCCCTATCCGCTCCACCCGGCCGCCAAATACTACGCCCGCTTCGGCGGGGTCTCCGGCCGCCACCAGTCCCCACGCGCCGCCCCCAACGCCCCCTCCGCCTTCAGCACCGTCTTCCTCTACGGCTTCCGCTGCAACCTCTCCGGCATCGCCCTCGGCTACCTCGATAACCTCAATGTCTTCTCCGCAGTCGGCGGCGGACTCCACGTCCCCGGCGATCTCCCCGGCTCTAACGGAAATCCCGCACCTCCTCCCGGCGTCGTCATCGAAGCCCTCCCGCCAGGCATGAACCGCGGCCCCGCCGCCTTCGACCAGCGCTTCGCCTCCCTCACCTTCCACTGCGACGGCCGTCCCGATAAGGCCGAACTCGACGGCACCGCTCCCCATCGCCTCGAATACTGGAACGTCTGGTTCCAACCCCTCACCTTCGCCTTCTCCTCCAAAACAACCCCAGGCCCAGGCGGCATCCCCTGCCCCATCCCCGGCACCGGCGGTCTCTCCCTCGGTTCCTCAGTCTTCATCCCTTCCATCTCCTCCGTCCGCCCTCAGGCCGTCTTCACTTTCAAACCTAACGGCAATCTCGTCACCCGCGCCGAAGCCGCTTCCTACGGCACCGAAGACGCCTCCCTGACCATCCCGCCCGAAATCCCCGTCAACGGCCCCGGCAACGTCGCCTACCGTCTCGCCACCCGCGGCAAAGCCTATCTCAACAACCCCGCCGCACCCAATGCACCCACCGGCCCAGGCGACGGCTGGATCAATCTCTTCGGCGCTCTCGACGTCCCCTTCTTCCGCGACCTCAAGGTCCAGCTCCACGTCGCCAATCCCTCCTCCCCCGATAACCCCGCCACCGCCAATCCCGACGCCTCCTCACATATCATGGGCGGCTGGTCGTCCCACGACGCTCTCGCCAGCCCGTACGCATGGACCGAATCCGGCCGCACTCCCTTCAACCACGACGCCTTCGACGCCACTCAGGCAGGCTTCACAGGCCAGCTCGCCGCCTACCGCAACCCCACCCCAGCCGCCGATCCTAACCTCACCCACTTCCTCCCCCGCGCTCAGCAGGAATGGCTAGAGGTCTTCCGCATGGACTACGCCGTCCGCTTCAACAGCTCCACCCTCGCCTTCACCGGCGAAGGCGAACCCGCCGGCGACCTCCTCGTCCTCAAAGCCAAACACCGGCTCCTCAACCTCACTTCCTCCATCGCAGAAATCACCTTCGGCGCTTCCTACGAGGGCCTCCCCGTCCTCAATGTCACCAAGGTCCTCAACGACGCCATCTCCGGCGCAGCCGCCGGTGCCTTCAATCAGCTCGCCTCCGCCGGCATGGACGCCACCGGCCTGACCAACGCCGTCAACTCCATCGATAAGCTCCTCGCCACTGGCATCAGCGATCTCATCGAGGCCCAGCTCGGCGCAGCCATCGACAACGTCACCGCTTCCATCCCCATCCCCGACGTCGAATCATGGCGCGCGTCCCCAGCCGCTGCCATCGACATCTCCCCATTCTCCGACGCCATCGCCAGGCTTGCTAGCGCTCCCACCGGAGCCATCGACTCCGCCGGACTCTTCGTCCAGGAAATCGACTCGCGTCTCGCCGACATCGACCGCGGTCTCGCCTCCATCCTCGCCTTCCTCCCCTCCGAAGCACAGATCGCCTCCGGTCAGGGCCCCATCCGCAATCTCTCCGTTAGTCTCCTCAATCAGGCCATCGGCGGCAACCCCATCGGCGACGCCATCTCCGCTAACCTCTCCACCATCATCGCCGAGGGCATCGAACCGGAACTCAAACGCGCCGGCCCAGCCCTCGCCGAGGTCCGCTCTTCCGTCCTCAAGGTCCGCGCCGCCATCCAGAAAGCCCGCGACTCCCTCCAGTCCGGCAGCGGCCTCCTCCGCGAAATCCAATCCGCCCTCTCCATGGGCACTTCCTTCGCCAACTCAGTCCGCGACGACCTCAAATCATGGGCCGTCTCCACTCCAGGCACCCTCACAGAACGCGGCCCCGCATGGATCCGCACGGAAATCCGCCGTCTCATCCTCCGCCGCTTCTACGCCGACTCCGCCGCCGCTAAACTCCAGGGCGCACTCCGCTATCACTTCACCTCCGTCCGCCAGGCCTTCCGCGGAGCCATCGACGGGCTCCTCGGCGAGGTCAATCGCACCATCCGCGACGGGGTCTCCTCCGCCCTCAAATCCCTCGACGACGAACTCGGCCTCTCCCAGTTCTCCGCAGGCCTCGGCCAGGCCAGCGAATCCCTCGGAGCCGCCGCCGTCGAAGGCTACGCCCGCATCGCCGGCGACAGCATCGACAAGCTCCGCATCGACGCACGTCTCCGTCTCCGCGCCGCCGACGACTTCGAATTCAAAGGCTGGCTCGAGGTCAATGCCCTCAACGCCAAATCCCCGCGCGCCAAATGCTACTGCGATAACCCCTCCGAAATGCGCGACGGCGCAGAAATTATCATCGGCGGCGAAGCCCCTATCACTTTCATGAGCGAGGGCACCGGCAAAGACGAGGACAACGCCCGCATCCGCGTCCAGGGCATGTTCGCCTTCGGTGCCTGCGGCCCCCCAGGCACTCCCATCTCCCTCCTCGGTCTTGGCGGTCAGCTCGAAATGACCGGCGAAATCAACGTCGCCGGCGTCACCATCCGCGAAATCGGCTTCATCTTCTCCTTCGGCAAAGCCTCTAACTACTTCGGCGCGAAAGCCCGCGCCTCCTTCAAAGGCTACGAATTCGCCGCCGCTCTCTTCGTCGGCTCCACCTGCGGCGCTGAACCGCTCCGCTTCGTCGATCCCTCCATCGCCACGCTCCTCACTCACCCCAAGGTCGGGGTCCTCAAATCCGCAGCCGAAATCGACTCCACCCGCATCACCGGCTTCTACGTCTACGCAGAAGCATGGATCCCCCTCAACGAGATCTTCGGCATCCCCACCACCTGTCTCTTCTCCGTCCGCGCTGGCGTCGGCGCAGGTCCCTTCGTCTTCGCCGTCGATGTCCCCGGCCCTCAGTCCCAGCTCATGGTCGGCTCCAAACAATTCCTCGGCTTCGACGTCGACCTCCTCTGCATCGCCTCCGCCACCGCAGAAGTCCGCCTCACCGGTGCCGTCACCATCCCCTTCAACGACCCCGTCAACTC
This sequence comes from Verrucomicrobiaceae bacterium, assembly GCA_027483175.1. Taxonomy (GTDB): domain Bacteria; phylum Verrucomicrobiota; class Verrucomicrobiia; order Verrucomicrobiales; family V1-33; genus V1-33. Next base: position 11,848 of record JAIXVE010000143.1, read on the forward strand.
CAGCCCGGACGTCCTCGAAAACAAACCCGCCGGCGAATCCTACGGAACCAGCGCCGAGGGCCTCGCCCTCCGCCTCCTCGGCGAAGCCAGCTTCACCATCGAAATCTGCCTCCTCGTCTGCGTCGAGTTCACCAAGGACTTCGACTTCTACGCCCAGGTCGGCGGCAATAACACTTCCTTCGGCTTCGGCCACTGATCCCCTCAATTCCCATGATCCGCCCGCTCGCCTTCCTCCTCCTCGGCCTCGCCGCTCTCCGCGCCCAGGACCCCATCCCGGACGCCGTCACCTGCGCCGGAACCTCCGCCCTCGACCCCGCAGGCCGCCCATGGGGCTACGTCGTCCTCAACGCCCGCAACCCAGCCACCCTAACCGGCCGCGCCCTCGCCGTCTTCATCAAACCAGGCCCGCCGGAAAGCCCCGCGCTCTTCGTCAACGCCGGTATCCTCACTCCCCAGGCGGACCCCACCGTCCTCCGCACGTTCCTACAGCGCTCCGCCTGTCTCGGCGAAGACCGCCCGCTCCTCGATGGCGTCACCGCCGAACTCTTCCGCCTCAAACGCTGGGAAGACGCCGGTAAACCTCCCTACTCCCCAGCCAACGCCCACCTCCACGGCCCCGCCAGCCCCGTCCCCGCTCTAGCCGATCGTCTCGGCGCTCTCCTCAAGCGCGCGTCCTCCGACGCCGACATGGCCCAGTCTCTCCTCCTCATGGGCCGCGGCCGCCCCACCATCAAACAGGCCCTCGGCCAGGCATGGGCCGGCCCTCTCCCCGTCGCCCCGGGCAACAACGAAACCACCATCGAAATCCGCGACTGGGACGTCGCCGCCAACCGCAGTCTCTCCGTCGTCGGCCGCGTCTCCCTAACCGCCGCCCTCCCTCCTCCCCTCCCCGCCCCCGGCCCTCCTATCCAGATCCCGGAACTCAACGCCAAAGGCGACCTCAATATCAAACTCCGCTGGGGCACCACCACCGAACTCGCTCGCCGCATCCTCCTCACCTCAGGCTTCGATGTCTGGCGTCTCCCCGCCTCCGACGCCGCTTCCATCCCTCCCAATCCTTCCCTGGCCGACCTCGCCGCCGCCAACGCCACCAAGGTCAACAATCTCCCCATCGCCCCACCCAAAAGCTTCACCACCGGCAATCCCGCCGCCCTCACCGACGCCGCCAACACCGCCGCCGACGCCTCCACCTACTTCTTCGCCGACGACAATCGCCGCTTCCAGGGCGGCACCCCATTCGACGACGGACAGCGCTTCGTCTACTTCATCACCCCACTCGACCTCCTAGGCCGCCCCGGCACTCCCTCCCCAGCAGGCACCGCCGAAGCCTGCCGCCGCATCCCCCCGGATGTCCCCAAAGACCTCAAGGTCCGCAATCTCTACGAATTCACTGCCGCCTCCACCCGCGAACAGCGCTTCGAAATCTCATGGTCTCCTAACACCAATCGCGCCGAGCCCGCCCCGGACCCCGCCACCGGCAATCTCCTCCCCCGCGACATCACTTCCCATTACGAAATCTTCCGCGGCGCCGACCTCGAAGACCTCCACGACTCCGCTCGCCACTCTAACCTCACCCTCATCGCTCAGTTCGCTCACGACACCCCTCTCCCCGCGGGAACCACCGACCACTCCATCATCGACACGTCGCTCCCCGCCCTCGCCCCCCAACTCGGTGAAGCCCCGCCCGCCCCAGGCACCACCGCCCCGCGCGATTCCTTCTTCTACGTCATCCGCGCGGTCCGCCTCGACCCCGCCGACCCGCTCAAGTGCCGCATCGCCTCCGCCTTCAGCGCTCCAGTCTTCGCCACACTCCACGAACTCGAAGGCCCCGACGCACCCACCGTCGATCTCGCGATCAACTGCGCACGCGCACTCGTCGGCTACGAATCCCGCGGAGTCCTCCCGCAAAACACTCCCGTCCCCGCTCGCCACTTCTCCGTCCGCTGCATCGTCCGCCGCATGGACGCCGCCATCGCATGGGCCCGCTTCAAACTCGATGTCCTCAACCCCGACGGCGCCGTCGCCGCCACCCACGATCTCGACGAACACTGGTTCTCTTCCGACGACCAGGAAGTCGAACAGGACTTCGTCTTCGAACACCCCGCCCAGCCGCGCGTCCGCTGGTCCGTCCAGGTCGGCGGCTACAGCGGCTCCCGCAGTCGCTGGTCCCAGGGCTTCACCGACGCCGACTTCGCCAGCGACTCCCTCCTCGTCCACCGCTTCCGCACCGCCGAACTCTCCCCAGTCTCCTTCCAGCCGGAACACCCGCTCGCCTCTCAGATGACCGTCGGCAATCCTGTCACTTCCGTCCCCGTCTCATGGGAACGCAAGGAAGACGGGCTCCTCCTCTGGAACCTCAACCTGCCCGCAGGCATCGAAGTTCTCATCCAGCGCGAGGTCTCCCCGGGCGCATGGCGCTTCACCGATATCGTCAAAGGCGACAACGGCCCCATCTACTTCACCGACGGTCTCTCCGCCGGCGGATCCCCTAACGCCACACGCCGCGCCTTCGTCCTCCGCCCTCCCCAGCTCCCTGACGAAATCTGCGTCCCCCTCATGACCGCCACCGACGGCGGCGGTGCCATCGCCCCCATCGTCATCAAAGGCAAACTCCCCCTCAAAGGCCGCGAATTCCGCATCTACCGCCAGCTCGAAAACGGCGCCCTCTCCATGGTCTCCCAGGGCACTGGCGACGAGTGCACCCACTTCGCCTTCCACGACGGCGTCGCCTCCGGCACCTGCGCCCGCCGCTCCTATTTCGTCCAGGCCCTCGACAAAAACGGCAACCCTAGCGCTCTCGTCCAGGCCGGAAACGATGTCTCCCCCGCCGTCAAAGCACCCCGCCCGCGCCTCAGCCAGCTCAAACCCGCCGGCGACGACACCAGCCCAGCCATGCTCATCGAATGGTTCTGCCCACCCGCAGGCATCGAACGCTTCGAACTCCTCATCAACTCCGCCGTCCCCCTCAGCATCCCCTCACAAATCATGACCTCCGCTCTCGTCAAACCCGCGGTCGTCAAACCCAAAGGCACCGGCACCGGCGGCCCCAAACTCCGCTTCACCGAAACCTTCCGCACCCCAACCGTCGGCGGCCCGGACTTCAACGACATCATCCAGTCCGAAAACGGACGCTTCCGCATGGAATGGCCCGTCAAACCAGGCACCTCCTACACCGTCAGTCTCCGCGCCGTCTCCTGCGGCACCAGCGCCGGCGACCCTAGCACCGAGGAATCCTTCACATGGTCCCTCCCCGTCACCATCATCGACGAACCCATCCCATGGCCCGCACGCCCGCTCCCTCCCGTCCGCAACCCATGGCACCCAGCCATCGCCGCCGTCCTCCTCCCCACCACCACCGGCCCAGGCATCCCCGTCGTCAGACGCGGCGGCTATCAATCCCCGGAATCCCCCGACGATGTCGTCGCCGCCGTCCGCATCGGTAGTCAGTTAGGCAAACCCGGTGACCTCCAGCCGGACCACGGCTACTGGCGCTATCAACCCATCGCCTCCTCCCCGGGCAGCGGCAAAGCCAGCTTCGAAAACTTCATCCCCCGCGACGCCCAGGCCCCCACCAGCACCGGCCCGCTCCCCGTCGTCCTCTACCGCCGCCAGCTCTTCCCCGACGGCTCCCTCGGCGATGTCATCCAGGTCTCCCCACTCATCCAGTCCGTCGCCCAATCCCGCGGCCAGAACTTCTCACGCCTCCTCGACCCCTATCTCCTCGTCGTCGACCACACCACCATCGTCTCGGACTTCCCTCAACCGATCGACCTCTGCATCCTCGACACCCAGCCCTCCCTCGCAGGCGCCACCTACCGCTACCTCCTCGCACGATTCGACGCCGTCAGCGGCGAAATCATCGACGTCGTCCGCGCCGGCGACATCACCATCCCCATCCGCTAACGCCATGTCCCGCCTCACCATCGCCTGCGCTCTCGCCGCAGTCTCCCTCGCCTCTCCGCTCGCCGCCCAGTCCTCTTTTGTCAGGGAATCCCCCGGAGGCTTCCTCGCCCACGGCCGCGCCGCCGACGGCACCACCAGTCTCTTCGCCATCGACCGCGCCTCCGGCATCGTCCGCCACGCCGCTCTCAATGCCGACGGCGCCCTCACATGGTCAGACCCCTACCCCTCAGGCGTCTCCTCCGTCTCCGCCGCCGCACTCTGGCGCGCCCCCGGCGCCCCGGAAGACCGGCTCGCCCTCACCTCCCCGGACCACAACCGCATCGAATCCCCGGCCTCCCCTTCCGCCACCGCCGTCAGCCACCCGGTCACCCCCATGACCGGCCCCGCCGCCCTCGTCGGACTCCACCCAGCCTCCGCCGCCTCCCCCCACTTCGTCGCCGCCACCGCCGCGAACGGCGACCCCGCCTTCGCCCTCGGCAGTCTCAGCCACCACTCCGGCATCATCGGCAACGCCCTCATCCCCAACTCCCTCCCCGGCCGCGCCAACGCCGTCTCCCTCAACCCTGCCAGCCCGCCCCTCGCCGCTTTCACCTTCGACGGCAAATGGCAGGCCTTCTCCGCCTCCGCCGCCGGTCTCGCCCCAGCCGCCAGCTTCCCAATCCCCGACCCTAACACCACGTGGACGTTCGGCGCGTTCCAACAGGGCAACCCGCTCGCCCAGCTCATCTACGCCGCCCCTGGCTCCCCCGACCTCCTCGTCCGCCACGCCTCGGAACCCGCTCCCGGCTCGTTCTCCTTCGCCCCGGAAATCTCCCACCCCCTAACCTCCGGCATCGCCCAGCTCATCGCCGTCCCCTCTCCCCTCGGCACACGCCTCGCCGTCCTCTTCTCCAACGGCACCGCCAGTCTCTTCTCATTCGACGGCACCAACCCGCCCGTTCTCCTAACGGATTACGGAACCTCTCCCGACGGCCCTTTCCTCTTCGCCGCACCCAACCCCGCAGGCCTCCTCGTCCTCTTCTCCGGCCAGCTCGGAAATCCGCTCTCCGCCTCGGTCTTCAATGCCGCCGCACCCAACCCGGACGCCACCCCCATCTCCTCCAGCCAACTCCCCACGCTCTCCCCTCTCACCCCAGCCGAAACCGTCTGGATCTTCGCCGGCGAACCGTTCGCCAACCCCGCCGCCACCGCCGTCTCCGGCCGCCGTCTCGGCTCATGGGCCTCCTCCCCCAACGCCATCCCCAGATCCCTCGAAGATCCCGTCTCCATCCTCCCCTTCCGCTTCTCCTCGGAATCCGCCGGCCTCATCCCGCTCCCCGAAACCTCCATCTCGGACCCCATCCCTAACCGCTTCGCCCTCCCCGCCCAGTTCCTCCCCGACGCGGGCATCATCAGCTTCTCACCCCTCGCCTCCGCCGCCGGACGTCCCTCCGTTTCCTTCGCCCCCGCCCCCGGCACCTACCTCCCGCTCCCTCCCGCCGACGGCACCCGCGACGGCTCAGTCGCCGCCGTCTCACTCTCCCTGTCCTCCTCCTCCCCCGGCACCATCCGCTTCCGCACCAGCCCCTCCGCCCCATGGTCCTCATGGCCACCCGTCGATCTCTCCGACCCCCTCAACCCCATCCCTCTCGCCGCCCTCCCTATCAACACCACCACCACCGTCGAAGCCTTCCTCCTCTCCGCCGGCAGCTCCTCCCCCATCACCCGCGCCACCTACCGCATCGCCAATCCCGACACCCTCACCATCCCGGACTCCACCGACGCCAATCTGAACGGACTCGCCGACGCATGGGAACTCTCCTTCAACCAGTCCGACCCCAACGCCGACCCGGACAACGACGGCTTCTCCAATCTCGATGAACAGAACGTCGGCACCGACCCGCTCGACAACGGCCACCTCATCCCCAACCCGCCCCTCAACTCCGTCCGGCTCGACCTCGCCGCCTCCAACGGCACCCTCACCCTCACATGGCCAGACAACTCAGGCCCGGTCATCCTCGAATCCAGCCCGGACATGATCACATGGTCCCCCGTCGATCCACAGCCCGACACCAACTCATGGTCCGCTCCGCTCTCCGGCCAGCGCAGCTTCTACCGCCTCCGCCGCCCCTGACCGCACCCCCGACCACCTCCCCATCCCACACATTTCCCAGCCCGCAGTCCTTGCGTGCACCTCCCCGGCGTGCTTAGTCGCCTCCCTTTTCCCCTTTTCCGAATGAGCACGTCTTCTCCTCTCTCCATCGCAGTCCTCGCCGGCGACGGCATCGGCCCCGAAGTCATGGACGCTTCCGTCTCCGTCCTCGAAGCCGCCGGCCGCAAACACGGGCTCTCCTTCTCCTTCAATCACCAGCTCGTCGGCGGCGCAGCCATCGACGCCACCGGCAAAGCCCTCCCAGACGAAACCGTCGCCGCCTGCGAAGCCGCCTCCGCCATCCTGTTCGGCTCCGTCGGCGGCCCCAAATGGGAATCCCTGCCCCCAGCAGAGCAACCGGAACGCGGCGCCCTCCTCCCTCTCCGCAAGCACTTCGGTCTCTTCGCCAACCTCAGACCCAGCATCTGCTACCCTTCCCTCACCCACGCCAGCCCAGTCAAAAACGAACTCATCGCCGGCGGCTTCGACGTCCTCTGCGTCCGCGAACTCACCGGCGGCATCTACTTCGGACAACCCAAAAGCCGCTCCCTCATCAATGGCGAAATGACCGCCATCGATACCATGGTCTACAAACAGTCCGAAATCGAACGCATCGCCCACGTCGCCTTCAAAGCCGCCCAATCCCGCCGCCGCCACGTCACCAGCATCGATAAAGCCAACGTTCTCGAAAACGGCCTCCTCTGGCGCGCCACCGTCGAATCCGTCGCCAAATCCTACCCCGACGTCCAGCTCGCACACCTCTACGTCGACAACGCCGCCATGCAGCTCATCCGTAGACCCAAGGACTTCGACGTCGTCCTCGCAGAAAACCTCTTCGGCGACATCCTCAGCGACGAAATGGCCATGATCGCAGGCAGCCTCGGCATGCTCGCCAGCGCCTCCCTCGGCCGCCGCGACCCCAACGGCCTCTACTTCGGCCTCTACGAACCCTCCGGCGGCAGCGCCCCGGACATCGCAGGCAAAGGCATCGCCAACCCCATCGCCCAGATCCTCTCCGCCGCACTCCTCCTCCGCTTCTCCTTCGGCCTCGAAGCCGCCGCCCAATCCATCGAATCCGCCGTCCGCAAAGCCATCGACGACGGCTTCCGCACCCGCGACATCTGGACCGACGGCCCCGGCATCCAACTCGCCGACACCATCACCATGGCCACCGCCGTCCGCGACCGCCTCTAGTGTAGTCCGTCTTACAGCTGGTGTCTTATGGACGAGGGATTTTTTCCGAGTCCACGGCGCAAGGAGGGCGCGAATCATGATTCGCAACCGACGAGCAACACAGGAATCGGGAAAAAGACCCGTCCCCCCCTCGGCAGAGTGACTGAATCCTCCTTCCCTCCCACAAAATCAGAAGATGCCATCTGTAAGGCGGGCTGCACTGGTTCCCCACATCCGCCTCCCCGGGAGCTCAGCACCTGAGCGTCCGCCCTCGTGCTTCGATTCCCGGCAGCGGGCGGTTCTGACGCATCCACGGACGCGACATCAGGGCTCGCCAGGCCGAATGGCGCGAATGCCCTTTCTCCGCGCTCTGCTGGTATTCGCCGCGCTCTCGCTATCCGCATGCTCCTACCGCCTCATGGGCATGGGCGCACATCGTGACGTGTTTAAACCCGGCACGCCGCGCGCAAAGGTCATCGCCGCGCTCGGGCCTCCAGCGAAGACCGTCAAAGCCTCTCAAATGCAGGTCAGATCTTTCACGTACGACTCCGCCGACATCCACTACACAAAGAAGCTGATCCCCGAGTCGCCAATGAAAATCTTTGGCCCGGCCGCACTCTCAGCGATGACTCTCGGCCTGAGCGAGTTGATTTGCGTACCCGTCGTCGCGACCCGCTTCCTGCCCAAAGGCACTCGTGAAGTCACGACCTATTACTCCTCCGAAGAAAAACTCGAGTACTGGTGGGTCTCGCGCCCCGGGAAAGGACCAGAAACCTCAGCGCCCCAGCCCGCAGCACCCTAGCGTAGTCCGCCTTACAGATGGTGTCTTATGGACGAGGGATTTTTTCCGAGTCCACGGCGCGAGGAGGGCGCGAATCAGGATTCGCAACCGACGAGCAACACAGGAATCGGGAAAAAGACC
>JAIXVE010000026.1 GCA_027483175.1 Verrucomicrobiaceae bacterium
GTTCGGCTTTGAGGGCGCGGAGGACGAAGATGCCGTCGGGCGTGCCGCGGATGGCGTGGAAGGGGATGGCGGCGAGCTGGATGAGGCCGAAGGCGAAGTCTGGGATGAAGGGCCGGAGGGAATTGAGTGAGGCGGCGTTTCCGAAGAGGGCGGAGAACTGGGTGCTGAGATTCCAGACTTTGCGGTCCTGGGCGAGGACGACGGGGACGATGACTGGGAGGGGTTTGGAGCTGCCGAAGAGGCGGATCCATTCTTCCCAGATGAGGACCATGTAGCGGAGGAGGCGGAGGGCGATGAAGATCCGTCAACTGCGGCACAGTGATTCCGCTCCAACAATGCAAAAGTCCGATTCACCACCGTTCCGTCGCCGGCGGCTAGAGGAATGTAAATCACGGTGAGACTGTCGTCGCCCAACAATGTCGTGCCATCGAACGAGGTAATGTAGATACTGCCAGCGATCTAGCGACAAATCGTCTGGAAAATCAACCTATGCAGAGGCCCGCAACTCGGTCAGGATCCGCCACAATTGTGCCTGCACCCGACCTTCGAGACTCACGATCATTCGTGAGATAGGCATCCACAAACGGGATGCGAGCTCGGGTTTCTCCTTAACAATGACGCGGATCAAATCGGAAAACCTCGCAGCTCTTGCTGACTGGTCATCCTTGGCCAGACTCATGTGGTGAGAGACGTCGAGTAATGAATCAATCAATGAGAAGGAGTCGGCGCTCTCTGGTCGGAGAAGGCTGTGAATGAACTCCACGAAACGAGATAGCCAGAACTCTTCATCATCGCTTCTATGCCAGACCGATTGAAGAAACAGGAATCTTGCGAGAACGTGGAGTCGCTCAGGCTCCCAGTGCTCAAGATTCGTGAAGGTGAATCTGTCTAGAAGCATGCCGACTGCATCGCGTACTGGGGCGGGTACGACGATCTCAGTAGTGAGGGCGCAAACCCCGGTTATGGCTTCCCCGGGTCGGCTCTCGGAAAATGATTCGCTGCACCAGTCGTGGACCAATCTAATTCCAGCATCAGGTCTCAACCACTCGCCCTCTTCTGAGGAAAACCATAGTGGTAGACGATCTTCACTGAAAGGAACGAGGAATGATCCGAGACGATTCGCAGAAAGAGATTTGAGATGGAGAATGGTGCCTTGCGGAGATGCCGGTTCACTTGGAGCGAAGGAGAGTCCCCGCGCCAACAAGCGCAGGCTATTTTGAATGCCGTCCTCAAGAAGGTCGATTTCAATGAGATTAGGAAGCCCAAAGACGAGAGCCAGACGCCCGCTGAAGTTTAGTGGCGATGCGACGTCATGCGCAACATGGTGATCAATTGCAAAGAGTTGACGGACGTTCAGGGCCAGTTTCTGCAGGGCAGAAGTCACAGAGTCGACATCTGCAGGAAGGCCTACACGTGAGTGAAACACCCCAGCAAATAGCCAGCAAGCAGCAAGTACCTCTGCCTTTCCTTCGGAAGCGGTCGAATCGGACGTGACTTCGTGATACACCCACCGCAGCAGAGCACCATGAAAGCGCCACTGCGGTGAAGATTCAGATGAGGAGAGGTGTGTGAGAATCTCCAGCGCCTTTGCCTGCGCTTTATCGCCTCCTCTAATCAAAATAGCGGAGACATGAAGGCGATGCAGGACTGACCCCCTTGCCCCTTCGACCTCCTCGACGAAACGATCCTGCTCATCTCTTGACAACTTACAAAACTCCTCAACCACACACTCCGGAAGTCTCCGTGGTAGCGATGCAAAGGTGTAGAATGCGATCCGAAGACCGCGTTCACTAATGAGCACTCGAGCCGCATCTTCAAAGACTCCATCCACAGGAGCCTGGCCGAGCGCCGAGGGAAGACGAGCGTGACGCAATAGAGAATCAACGCTTGATGGCCTGACGGCAGCCATGAGGCAATCTATTGGTATTGTTTTACTCTTCGAAAATGTTTCCTCCAAATCGTCGAACTGCGCGCTAACAGAGGATGTTCTGGCATCCAAATACTTCTGTACCCTATCTTCTGGGGAAGGAACTGCGGCGATGGCGGTGAAGGTGGCTTCGGCATCCTCTGGTCTGACTTCAAGCGCCAGCGACATGCTGGAAAGAAAATCCAGCCGCTTTTCCATCTCCGGATGGGCGAGAGCGAGGTGTCTATCATATAGGACGAAGGCGTACCCATTAGAGGCTCTAAATTGTATCGTCGGGGCATCGGATTTGCCATCTCGGCAGTGTAGCTCATGTGACACCGGGGGATCGTTGCACGAGTCCAGCGTCGTGCGGGGTTTTCCACCGATTACATCTGCGATTGCCGGCCAGAGAGCGTCGACCCAAAACTCAGTTGTTCCTATTGTGGTTATGGAACGAATGCCCAAGGCGTCTTTGGAAATTGGACTCAGAGTGGCTGTGGAGTCATAGCCCCTCGGCAGACTCGCTGCCATAGCCCTGAACCAAGGCAGTACCTGATGGGAAGGCAGGACTTCTTCCGTCCGTGTCGATATCAGCTCAGCGAGACTTCCAATCTCCTGCATGAAAATCGTACGGCGTGTGGAATGTCTGGCGAGTCTCTCGACCAGCCACGGTGTCATCTCTTTGAGCGTGGCAAGCAGCCTAGACCCACGCACGGATTCGATTACTTCCATGCAGGCGCCCACAAAGAAGTGGCACTCCCACTTGCCCGGGTGTTCAGCCTCAATCACTGCAGGGAAGAAAGATGCTCGCAAGCTCAGGGCATCGCAGGTGAATGCGGCGACTAGCCATTCGGCCTGGGCTTGCTTCGTTTCAATCCGTGCTTGAGAGGACCACACTCTCCCAATCACTTTTGCCACTGTCTGATAGACCGAAAGGGCCAACATGAATTCGGAAGTTTCAAACAGCTCAGGATCATCCGTCATCTGGAGAAACTCCTGATCGAGCAATATCGAAGCAGTGTATTTGCGGAGAATTGACAGCTCCGGGGTTTCTAGGAATTCACCGGTCCTTTGATTGATTCCTCGTTGCAGATGATACATCAATTCCTGCACAGTGAGGGGAATGTAGCGGCAGTTCCCAAGCCGTAGCCGGAGTAGACAATGATGATGATCTCCTTCACTGATGGCATCCCGTATTCTGAGCCACTGAAGGACTTCCAGAGTCCCTGCGACGGTGGACATTCCTGTTTTCTTCCAAATGGTCAGCCATCGGTCATCACAAATCGTCCACACGGATGCTTCACGATTCTCATCCACGACATCACTCAAGCAGAGAGACAACGGATGATCTATTCCCAAATTCCGCTGCTGCCCTTTGTAAACGAATTTCACTCGTTCCACGTTATCAGCCAGCCACTGATTGAGATGCTTGAGCTGTTCGATCAGCGACCGGTCATTCTGGTCTTGGTGCAATATGTCGCGAACATCAGTCAGCTCAGACTGACTGATCCATACGTCACATCTCGATAGCAATTCATCCAGGCATCCCGCGTCGATCAGGCTGTCAACCATTGAGGGAGCGAGCACGACTCTGGAGCCGGGTTCCAAGGTAATGGATGGACTCGGCACACCAAACGACTCAAGGGTCGTTGTGGCCTTAGTCACATCTGCTTCCGCAAGCCAGCCAGCTTCAGCCATCGCTCGAAGGAGGCCGGATGGCCCTGTCTGATGAGTGGCGGCGCGTGATTCAATCCCGGCGCGATCAATTGAGGGCCAGAAGTCCACGAGCACATGCGTATCGCCGGCGAACAATCGGGCATGATCAGCCCCGGCTTGTGGTCGCTGGGCGGAAGCATAGCCGGCGGCCGCCATCGGGATGACCTTGAGACGGCCAGCGTCAACTTCGTTGAGGAGTCGTTGACGTTTCTCGATAATGGAAAGCTGCCTGTCCCCGAGGCCCTTGATGTCTCGCACAAGAAACGCCCGGATCGAAGGCGAGAGATAAATCGTGAAGCTATGCTCTACGACTTTGGGGAGCACTCCGAGGTGGTGGAGCATCAAGAGTGAAGTGACATCGAGGAAAAAGCGGAGTTTGGCGTTGGGCAGATTCAGTATCGCCTGCCGTGAGCCATGGCGTACCCGTAGACTCCGCATGCGTAAAGGCGCATATCCATACTTTGGCTCTCGCTCCGGTAGAGCACGCTCTATCGCTCGGGACAGCAGTTGGCGTTCCGCGGCGAAATGGATGTGGATCGGGGCGTGGCCGTTTGTGTAAAGCTTCTCGCGTTCCTCAGAGGCCTTATGGGACTCTCTCAACATCTGAATTAGTACCTCCAACGTCGGAATGGCAATCAGCGGACCACCGGGGCTTAGACCGCGGGCCAGTAAATCGTGCAGTCCACCTTCCCTTCCGAGTCTGGAAGCAAGGTGCCAAGCAGCAACCGACTCGTGAGGGTTCAGCTTGGCTTGATCCCTTAACAGGTCGTCGAGCAGGGCGGTGGCCAACTGCGGGTGCGTTGCTTGAATATTCTCTGCGACGTGCAGTCTTTTTGCCGGCGCTATTTGTTCGTGCGACCGCAACATGGTTGCTATGGTTACCATGGTATCGACATCACCCGCATCACGTGCCAAATCAAACCAGGGCATCAGATGATCCGGATTGTTCGATTGCAGCGCAATTTCCTTGGCCAGAATAGCCGCCTCATGAGGTAGATTGAGCCGTGTCAAGCATTCTACCTTTAGTCCGAGCGCAGCGATTTGGGCATTCCCCTGTGGCAATCTGGCCATGTTCGCTTCAACAAGATCCAGGCAGCGACGCCACTGTTCGGCATTTCTGGCAGACGACACGATTAAATCAAAAGTAGCCAAGCTCGGTAACCGAGTCAGTAGGGCATCCGCATGATCGAGCACGAACTGCGGTTCATTGGCCAATAGGTGCAGATTGGCCGCATCAAACAGGTCTGTAATGTTTCCTGTGGCGTCTGCGAGATCACGAACGGCCGGCAAACACTGCTTCAAGTCCTTTGCGCGAGTGGCATTGAGCCAGGCTACGACGTACTCAAGGTGCAGCCGTTCGGTTTGGTCTGCAGCTTCAGACAGTATGTTGGCGACTGTCTGCGAATCATGCAGTTCGTGTGCGATTTGCACGCGATGGAACCGCCAGCCTCTTAGCCGATCCGCCTTCGCATACAGGGGCTGGAAAGTGTCCAAAACTGCAGATGCTTCCGCAAAACCTCCTTGCAAAATGAGCGTTCTGCATAGCGCATCAGCATGGTCCAAGTGCCCTGCCTCTGCTTCGGTGCGCAGAATGTTTATGACGCCTTCGGTAGCATAGTCGAGTCCAGCCGATGCCGCCCATGCTAACGCGTGAGGAATACTGGAGGTCACGGCCAGTAGTTCATCTAATACCTCATTGGCGCTGGCTAGGAATGGATCGTCTGGACAACCGCCTTCAGCCTTCCATCTGAGTATAAGGGCGGCCAATTGCCATGCCTTCCTTGTGCACCATGCTTTGTTGCCCTTGTCGGCCAGTGCCGATAGCCTTGCAAAGGTGTCAGCGGTCTGCTGCAGCTGCTCCGAAATCTCCGGTCCCAGAAGTATGGCGCAGGATGGAACAGGAAGTGGAGTTGACGTGTGTAGCCATTCTGTCCAATCCGGTGCGATGCACCTCCAATAGTGAATGATTGCCCGGAGTTCAAGATTACTTGTCCATCTTGGGTTTGTTGAAAGCACTGAAGCGTTAGAAGCCGTGGCTGCTTCAATGTCACGCATTCCCAGATGCGCCAATGCCGCCAGCGTTTGAGTGTTCACGTCGGGAGGAATTTGGGTTGGCGGGCTGGTGATTTCGGCCAAGACCTCAGCGTACTTGCCGCACTCGAGCATCAGCACGAGTTTCCAGCGCCATTCCTGCGATGATTGCGGTTCCGGATAGCTGTCAAGGAACTGCCTGCCTCTTCCCAGTTCACGTGATAGTTCCGCATGATTGGCCACAAATCTATGATCGGCACATTCCGTTTCGGCCTCCTGAATGAGCGATGTAGCCTCATCGGCGTTGCCCCGTCGCCTCAAGACTACATGAATCAGATTTCGATAAACGTTGGCCTTCTGGGCCGGGGTTAACTGTGGCCACGTGTGCGGTGCCTTTAGCTGCCGCAGCCTTGTTTCGGCCTCCTCCAGGAGGTCCTCACGGGCGAGGGTCGGAATCTCACGCAGGTCACGCTCAATTTGTTCTGAAACGAAGCTCGTCAGCAATTGGTATTCTGAGCGATTGATTTTCAGGATGTCGGACGGCGTGATTGCTTGCGCCACGTCCTGAAGCAGCGCAGCCAATGCATTCTCCGCATCTTCAGGCTTCACTTCCAGTGAAAACACGTCGGCATTGAAGTGCGTCCAGTGGTGCTCCGTCATTGGGTCTATCGATAGTACCGCCGAGAAGTTGCCCGGCGCGAGTTTCGGGAACCGCTGCTTAACGAGCGAGCTGAGTTGTCTGAAATGCTCGTCACCTCCGCTATAACCCAGATAAAGTACCGTGAACTTCGTCAGATACGCTTCCAGGGTCTTCATGAAGCCGGGATTATCGTCGCTATATCGCTCATACTCACTACGCGTGAGGACGAGCGAGTTTGGCGAGTCAATGTGCCCGTGAAGATGGAAGATTGGCAGATCATCCCGGTAGTCCGTGTGCTGGGCAACTGCATGGTCGACGACCCTGCGGGCGCGGTGATCTTTGAGGGAATCCATCAATAGATCATCGTAGTTTGTGGTGAAAACTGCGCGCAGCTTCAAGCCAGCTAAAGATAAATGTATCTTGTTGGGCTTTGCATTGACTTTATTTAAGGCTCTTACAACAGTCTCTCTGAGTCGTCGCTGACCGCCGCAGGCACTTGCCGCAAATGCATCTGCGACGTCCGCCAAATCCACATTTTTCGGGACAGTCTGTCCATCATAGAATTCTTCTGCTATTGGCTGGATGAGTTCCGACCAAAGGGGAAGTCCGCTGGCTTTCGACACGCCAGCCCCGATGAAGACAACCAGGTGCTCGTGACTGGCCGCTTCGGCTACGCGTTTTATGAAAAGCTCGCGACTCAGTGTGCTCATTGTTATTCTTTTACGAATCTGGCGTTTCTGACTCCGTTTCGCAAGTCCGCAGTTATTCTGAAGCAGGGCCGAACGAAGCGGATGTTTGTCGAGATGTGAGGTTGGTGGTTTCCCGGCGGGATTGGGGGCGGAACGTTTACGGAGTGGTCCGGTGGGAATGGGATCAACGGTTCCCGCGGGGGCGATGTCGGCTTGCTGGTGCCGCTGTTTAGTGATGCGCTGAATCCGATAATGTTGCGGTGATTTCGCGGTGCTGGCGGCAGGATGGAGCGACCCGGTCTCGGCGGCGGAGTGTCGATGATTGACGGATTGGACGGAGATCGGGCGGGGATTTGTTAAGGATTGGGGGCGGCAATCCGGTGGTGTCGCGTTGCTCAACCACCGGTTAGAAGCCGGCACCCCTTGCGGGGTGCGATTTTGTTGGGTGTGGCTACCGGTGGTGTCGCTCGTGGACTCGCTTAACCACCGGCTGGGGGCCGTCATCCCTGCGGGATGAGGAGGCGGACGACCGAACCGAGGTGCTTCGCGTACTGTGTGGCCATGGCTGCGAGTGATTCGGGGCCAGCCAGTTCACGTGCCCGGAGGTGGTCTTTCATCGCAGGGACAAGTGGGAGCCGGGCTTTGTCCGCGAGGTCGCGGGCGGCGATGAGCGGGGAAGCGTGGAGGGATGAGAGGGGAAGGATAGGGCGGATGGGACGGATAGGGCGGATAGGGCGGATGGGGCGGATGGGGCGGATTGGGCGGATGGGGCGGATGGGGCGGATAGGGAGGATGGGACGAATGGGACGAATGGGACGGAGATCGGGCGGGGATTTGTTAAGGATTGGGGGCGGCAATCCGGTGGTGTCGCGTTGCTCGACCACCGGTTAGATGCCGGCACCCCTTGAGGGGTGCGATTTTGTTGGGTGTGGTTGCCGGTGGTGTCGCTCGTGGACTCGCTCAACCACCGGCTAGGGGCCGTCATCCCTGCGGGATGAGGAGGTAAGCAATGGTGCGCGGAGATGGTTCGACGTCACGACGACCTGTGTGTGAGTCGGATGGTGCGTTGTGTCACTGGGCGGGAGGGATGCTGGTTGTGAGGGGGTGGTAAGCGCACTCTGTGCGCAGGGAGAGCTGTGAGGCTCACGGCAGTCCAGAGCCTGCGGCGCTCAGGTACGGAGGGGTCGTGTTCGGAGAGGCGCGAGTACGGGGCCTCGCGTGCCCGGGCTGGTACGGAGGGGTTGTGTTCGGAGAGGCGCGAGTACAGAGCCTCGCGTGCCCGGGCTGGTTGGGCGGGGACGTGTTCGGAGAGGCGCGAGTACAGAGCCTCGGGTGCCCGGGTTGGTTGGGAGGGGGCGTGTTCGGAGAGGCGCGAGTACCGAGCCTCGCGTGCCCGTGCTGGAACGGAGGGAGCTTGAAAACTGACCCGTCCATGCATGCTGAGTGGGGTCGCCGACGGTGAATCTGGCGTGTCCTATCTGGGTTGATGTGGGCTACGGCGGCGAGTTTTGCCGGGTGGGTGGGTTATGGTTGTGGCGGATGCGAATTGGATCCGTCTGCGGTTGGCAGAGGCGGGTGGGTGGTGGATGGGAGGGCTGATGAAATCCGAGCTGCAGACATTGGCTGAGAGGTGGCGGGGCCTTGCGGGGCGCACGATGAGGCGTGTGAATCTGGGGTGGTGGCTGGCTGGGTTTTGTCCGTTGGCGGCTGGGGTGGCGGTGGTGGGGTGTGCGGGGGTGTTGTATGCGCGGAGTCGGGGGTGGGAGGTGACGGCGATGGAGGGGGCGTTAGGGGTGGTGGGGTTGCTGGTGTTGAGTGGGGGAGTGGCGTGGGTGAGGGCGCGGGGGAGGTTTCTGACGATGGAGGAGGCGATGGTGCGGCTGGAGAGTCGGTTGGGGATGCACAATGCGCTGAGTGCGGCGATGGCTGGGGTGAGGGGATGGCCGGAGGTGCCGGGGGAGGTGGCGGATGGGTTGCGGTTTGACTGGAGGAGGACGGTGCTGCCGCTGGCGGTGGCGGCTGGGTTGAGTGTGCTGGCGTTCATGGTGCCGGTGTCGGTGGAGGCGGGGGAGCGGTTGGCGATGCCGCCGCCGGTGAGTCATGAGGAGATTCGGGCGGCGATTGAGGCGTTGAAGGAGACGGTTTCTGAGCAGGCGATTGAGGAATTGGAGGAGCAGTTGAAGGCGCTGGAGGAGAAGCCTGCGGGGGAGCAGTACAGTCACGGGAGTCTGGAGGCGGCGGATGCGTTGCGGGACGGCGTGCGGAGCGAGGCTGGGCGTCAGGGTGAGCGGCTGGCGAGTGCGGCGAAGCAGTTGGAGAAGCTGAGTGCGGCGGAGAGTGCAGCGGGGGCGGAGGAGCAGGCGCGGCAGGCGCAGGAATTTGCGTCGACGCTGAAGGGGCTGGCGGAGTCGAAGTTAGGGTTGAGTGAGCGGTTGCGGGAGGCGCTGGAGAAGATTGATCCGGCGTCGGTGCCGAAGATGGATGCGGGGGCGTTGAAGGAATTGACTGAGCAGCTGGAGGCGGCGGCGGGGCAGTGTGAGAAGGCGGGAGAGGGCGAGGGCGAAGGTGAGGGAGAGGGCGAAGGTGAGGGTGAGGGCGAAGGCGAGGGGAAAGGAAAAGGTAAGGGGAAGGGGCAAGGTGAAGGTGAGGGAGAAGGGGAAGGTGAGGGCGAGGGTGAGGGCGAGGGAGAAGGTCAGGGAGATGGAGAAGGAGAGGGGGATGGGAAAGGAGGAGTGACCCGAGGGCCGGGGACCTCGCCATTGGGGGGTGGGCCGGAGAGTGAGAAGTTGGGAGAAGGGGCGCTGGAGAACCTGCCTGGGCAGGAGACACGGGCGCCGTTGCCCGGGGATGTGATCCGGACGGAGGATGCGAAGCATGAGTTGGACCGGACGCCGGTGGGGCCTCAGTCGGGCGGGGCGGCGGGGCGCGGCGAGGGCGGGGCGGCGTTGTGGCAGGAAGCGCTGCTGCCTGCGGAGAAGGCGGTGCTGCAGCGGTACTTCAAATAGGAGACGTACGGCGGCGGCGGGTGGGCCGCGTGGGTTTGTCAGGATCCGGCGAGGGACTGGATGGTGTGGCGGATGGAGTCGGCCATTTCCGGGCGCTGGAGAGCGAATTCGAGATTGGCTTTGATGAAGCCTGCGGGGTTGCCGATGTCGTGGCGGGTGCCGTTGAACTGGACACCGAACATGGGTTCGCGGGAGGCGAGGAGCCGCATGGCGTCGGTGAGCTGGATTTCGCCGCCGAGGCCTTTGGGGGTGGCGGCGAGGCATTCGAAGATGGCGGGGGAGAAGACGTAGCGGCTGGCGATGGCCATGCGGCTGGGTGCGGATTCGCGCGAGGGTTTTTCGACCCATTGGTGGACCCGCCATGTGCGGTTACCGATGGGGGTGGCGTCGGCGATGCCGTAGCGGGAGACCTTGTCTTCGGGGACCTCTTCGAGGGCGACGGCGGAGCCGCCGTGGGCGTTGAAGGCTGCGCAGAGTTGAGCGGTGACTGGGTTGGCGGGGTCCGAGCTTGTGACGATGGTGTCGCCGAGGAGGACGGCGCAGGGGTCATTGCCTGCGAAGGTGCGGCCGAGGAGGACGGCGTCGCCGAGGCCGAGCATTTCCTGCTGCCATGTGAAGTGGAGGCGGGCGCGCTGGTTAGGGGCGGAGACGATGGCGAGTTCTGAGGATTTGCCTTTGGAGCGGAGAGCGGCTTCGAGGGATGGGTGGGAGTGGAAGAATTCCTCGATGGCGCGTTTGTCGCGGCTGATGACGATGAGGATATCGGTGATGCCGCTGGCGGCGGCTTCTTCGACGACGTAGTCGATGACTGGTCGGTCGACGATGGGGAGCATTTCCTTGGGGACCGCTTTAGCGATCGGGAGGAAGCGCGTGCCGAAGCCGGCGGCTGGGATGATGGCTTTGCGGACTGGGGGCATCAGGGATTGCGGAAGTGGTAGAGACCGGTTTCGGTGCGGAGGAAGAGACCGTTGTCGGCGGGGCAGATGCTGGCGAGGGTGCGTTCGCCTTCGAGTTTGTTAGACTGGAGGAGCTTGTATTCGCGGGTGGCGGCGAGGATGGCGCAGGTGCCGAATTCGTCGAGGACGAAGAGCTTGCCGTCCCAGAGGATGGGGGAGGCGGAGCAGTCGCGGAGGATGCGTTCGGATTCCCAGAGTTTTTCACCGGATTTGGCGTCGCGGCAGGCGACGAGGCCGCTGTCGGTGACCATGAAGAGGAGCCCCTTGTCGAGGATCATGGATGGGGTTTTGGGGGCGTATTTGGGTTCGACCCACTTGACGTGGGAGTCGGTGATATCGCCGGAGCCTGAGGGGTCGATGCAGAGGACTTCCGGGGTATCGAAGGCGGTGCTGACGAAGAGGAGACCGTCGCCGAAGACAGGTTTGGGGACGACCGAGTATCCCTCGTAGCGGACCCGCCAGATTTCCTTGCCGGAGGCGGGGTCGAGGGCATTGACGACGTCAGCGCCTGGGGAGATGAGCTGGGGTTTGCCGTTTACGGTGATGAGGGAGCAGGTGCAGAAGGCGAATTTGCGGGTGGCTTCGGTGGGGCGGTCGAATTTCCATGCGACCTTGCCGGAAGCGATGTCGAGAGCGATGACGAAGGGGTTTTCGCGGCCGTCGCAGGAGAAGATGAGATTGTTGGCGGCGATGATGGGGGTGGCGCCGTTGCCGTGCTGGGGGTTGTACTTGATGGAGCGGTTTTCCCAGATTTTGTTGCCATCGAGGTCGAGGCAGGCGGTGCCCTGGTGGCCGAAGTGGACGTAGAGACGGCTGTCGTGGAGGATGGGTGAGGGGCTGGCGTGGCCGTTTTTGGCGTGGATGGAGTCTGGAGCGGAGGCGCCGTCCTGGGTGAAGATTTCCTTATCCCAGAGGGTTTTGCCGGTGGAGGCGTCGAGGCAGAGGGCGCGGAGGGAGCGATCGGCTTTGGGGCTGTCTTCTTCGCCTTTGGTGACGACGGCGGTGGTGAGGTAGAGTTTGCCGTTGGAGAGGATGGGGGAGGACCAGCCGCGGCCGGGGAGGGAGACGTGCCATGCGACGTTCTCGGATTTGCTCCATTTGAGGGGGGGATTGGACGCGGAGCGGACGTGGCCGTCGCCGTCGGGGCCGCGGAACTGGGGCCAGTCTGCGCGGAGGAGAGCGGGGGAGGCGGCCATGAGGGTGGCGGCGAGGAAGATGGCGGAGGGGGTCATGGCGCGGGATTTTTCAGCGATGGTGAGTACCCTTGCAAAAGCTCATTCGCGGGTGCTGGTGGGAGGGAGAAGCAGAAAGCCATGGCGCAGAAACCGATCCCAGCACCGACGATGGAGCGACCGCGAGTGGTCAGCGTGTGCGGGACGTGGCTGAAGCCGGAGATGCAGAGTATTTATCGGCAGGTGACTGGGTTGAGACGGCATGAGAGTGTGGTGTTTACGGAGCAGGTGCAGCATGGCGGGCAGTTTCCGTGGGATCCGGTGGTGACGATGACGAAGCTGAGGCGGCCTCGGCCTCGGGGGAATTTTCTGCTGCGGTTCTGGTACAAGCATGTGGTGAAGCAGTGGCCGCCGCCGCGGGCGATCACGAAGGAGCCGGAGGAGCGGTACTATCCTTACAATCTGCCGGCGCTGCTGAAGGCGTGGCAGCCGGCGCTGGTGCATGTGTACTATGGGCATAAGGCGGTGAAGTACCTTGAGATGGTGGAGGAGTGGGGCGGGCGATGGGTGGTGTCGTTTCACGGGGTGGACGTGGTGAAGTTCACGGAGGATCCGGAATATGTGAGGATGCTGCAGGAAGTGTTTGCGAAGGCGGCGCTGGTGCTGGCGCGGAGTGAGTCGCTGCTGGCGGAGTTGAGACTGCTGGGTTGTCCGGAGAGCAAGCTGCGGTTGAATCGGACGCCTGTGCCGGTGGAGCGGTTTCCGGTGATGGAGCGGAGGGTGCCGGAGGATGGGGCGTGGCGACTGGTGCAGGCGTGCCGGTTGATCGGGAAGAAGGGATTGTATACGACGCTGGAGGCGCTGGTGACGGTGGTGCGGGAGTTTCCGAGGGTGAAGTTTGTGGTTTGCGGGACGGGGCCGGAGAATGACCGGCTGAGGGAGCGGGCTGAGGAGTTAGGATTGAGCGGGCATGTGGAATTGAAGGGATGGCAGAGCCAGGAGCAGCTGCTGGAGGAATACCGGAGGGGGCATGTGTTTCTGCATCCTAGCGAACTGACGGCGAATTCGGATCAGGAAGGGATTCCGAATTCGATGCTGGAGGCGATGGCGACGGGGTTGCCGGTGGTGGCGACCGA
>JAIXVE010000124.1 GCA_027483175.1 Verrucomicrobiaceae bacterium
GCGTTGAAGATTTCGCCGCTGCCGAGAGCGATGAATTCGCCGTCGGTGCTGACGCGGATGGGGGCGACGGTGCTGATGTCGCCGTGGTAGGGGGATTCGCCGCCGCCGGTGATGGAGCCGGAGAGGCTGAGGTTGTCGAAGTGGAGATCGTTAGGAGAGGTGCCGTCGCGGAAGTGATACATGCGGCGGCGGACGGGGTCCCATGCATTTTCTGCGCCGGTGTAGGTGAAGGAGGAAGGAGAAGAGACGGTGGCGCCGGAGGCTGAGAGGATGCGGACGGTGCCGTCTGCGGAGGCGAAGAGGAATTCGCCGGCGGAGGCGAGGCCGCGGGGTGCCCATGTGAGGGAGGCGAAGGGGGCTTCGGCCGGGGAGGGCTGGGTGAAGTCGAGCTGGCGGATGGAGCTGGAGCCGTAGGCGGTGAAGAGCCGGTGGGAGAGCGGGGAGTAGGCGGCGGTGTTAGGGGCTCCGTTGAGGGGGAGGGACGTGTTGTAGGCCTTGAGGGAAGTGGACCAGCGGAAGACGGAGAGGTTGGCCTTGTTGAGGAGGAGGAGATCGCCGTTTTTGTCGGCGAAGGCGTCGTCGACGGAGAAGGCGAGACCGTTAGGATTGATGGGCTGGTCGGGAAGCGGGGCGTTGAGGGAGGCGAGCGGGACGGATTGGATGGAGAGGCCGCGGGGGTTGGCTCCGTCGACGTGGAAGACGATGGCGTCGGAGCCGTGGACGGCGACGCGGGTGCCGTTGGCGGAGGAGAGCGTGAAGGAACCGGCTTCGGTGAGCGTGCTGGTGAGGGCGGAGAGACGGTTGCCGCGGAGGACGATGGGGATGTCCGAGCCGCGGAAGGCCATATCTTTGAAGGCAGCGCCGAGGGATTTCAGGTAGATGAGACCGTCGGTCGAGTATACGGCTCCGGAGTCGTCGGCGACGCGGCCGCCGCGTGGGAAGACGAAGGTGCGGCTGGCGTTGGGGTAGTCGCCGTGGTAGGGGCTGTTGATGCTGCGGATGAGTTTGCCGTCCGGGCCGACGTCGAGGAACTGGATGTCGGCGGGGGAGACGTCGAGACTGCGGGAGAAGGCGCGGTTGAGGAACGGGTCGACGCTGATGCCTGACGGGGAGTAGCCGGTGGAGAAGGAGGCGAGGACGGTGCCGGAGGATTTGTCGAGGGTGGAGTAGCCGCTGCCGAAGGTGACGAGGACATTGCCGATGGCGAAGAGACCGGTGATGGGCGAGGGGCCGGTGAAGAAGATGGAGCGGTTAGAGCCGTCGAGATTCCAGCGGATGAGGTCACGGCTTTCAGCGGCGTAGATGCCGGAATCGTCGATCCAGAGGCTGGTGGCGGCGGCGGACATGGGGATGGGATCGAGCCATGCGCGGGTGGTGAGGTCGTAGCGTTCGAGGCGGTCGGGGCCGCTGAAGGCGAAGAGGTAGGTGGTGCCGAACTGGTGGGCGATGCCTGTGAATTCGCCGCCGAGTTTGAGGGTGGAGAAGGTGGTGACGGTGGAGGTGGAAGAGCCGGTGGCGTTGGTGGCGCGGACGCGGAGGGAGTAGGCGGTGCCTGAGGAGAGACCGTTGAGGACGAAGGTGCGGACATTGAAGCCGACATTGCCTGCGGTGAGCCATGTGCCGGCTGGGACGGAGGAACGGTCGACGGAGAAGGAGTTTTCGTTGGTGGAGTTATCGGTCCATGTGAGACGGGCGGACGTGGTGGTGATTTCCGAGACAGTTAGGGCGGAGGGGGCGGAGGGGGCGGCGGCGGCGGTGAGCGTGCGGCCGGTGACCTGGGCGGAGAGGTCGGCGTCGAAGGTGCCATTGAAGGCCTGGACGCGGTAGAAGTATGAGGTGTTAGCTGAGAGATTGTTGTCGGTGTAGGAAGTGGCGTTGGGGGCGAGACTGATGGCGGTGGTGGCTCCGCCAGCGGAGAGCGAGCGGAGGACGCGGAAGCCGGTTTCGTTGGTGGCGTTATCGGACCATGAGAGGGTGATGCTGTTGTGGAAGATGCGGGTGACGGCGAGGTTGTAGGGTTCGCCGGCGGGTTCGTCCGGTGAGGAGAGCGTGCGGGTGGTGACGGCGGGGGAAGGGTCGGAGACGAGGGTGTCGTTGAGGGCGAGGACGCGGAATTCGTAGGTGGTGTTAGCGGTCAGACCGGTGATGGAGCCGGTGGTGGTGTTGGCGGCGGTGGTAGCGCCCGGGGACCATGGGGCAAGACCGGTGGCGGGGCGGAAGTCGATGCGGAAGCCGGTTTCGTTGTCGGAGAGGTCGGGCCATGTGAGGGAGACCGAGTCGACGGAGCGGTTGGAGACGGCGGGTGTGCCTGGGGCGAGCGGTTTGGTGGGGGAGGTGAAGACGGTGGTTAAGGAATCGTCGAGGAGAGAGATTCGTGGTGTGCCGTCGATGGAGGTGATGACGGCGAGGCCTGATGGGGAATTGAAGATGCGGACGGGTGTGCCGGTGAACTGGCGGACGATGGGGCCGGTGGAGAAGTTGGCTCCGGTCCATGTCTGGAGCTGGGTGAGCCCGCTGATGAGGCGGATGGTGACGAGGGTGGTGGCGTCTTTCCAGACCCCGTCGGCGATGGTGTTAGGAAGTGTGGTGACGCGGTTGAGGTTGTCGGCATTGAAGACGACCCCGCTGCCGATGATGACGCGGTTGCCGTCGGGGCTGATGAGGATGGGGGCGTAGAAGCTGTAATCGCCGTGGTAGGGGGATTCGGTGGTGCCGGTGAGTTTGCCGTCGGCGGCGATGGATTCGTAGATGAGGTCGTTGGGGGAGATGCCGTCGCGGAAGTGGTAGAGGCGGCGGCGGACGGGGTCCCAGCGTTTGTGGGCGCTGGTGTAGCTTCCGACGGTGTCATTTAGGACGGTGCCGGTGGCGGAGTGGATCATGATGCGGCCGCCGCGTTCGGTGAAGGTCATGTCGCCGGCGGTGGCGAGGCCAGAGGCTTCGGACGGGAGATTGACGAAGAGGGCTTCCTGAGGGGAAGGGGAGTTGAGGTCGAGCTTGCGCAGCTGGGAGGCGTTGCCCGAGTAGAGGGAGTAGACGGTGTGGTTAGGAGCGGAGTAGGAGACGACGGCGGGGGCACCGGGGAGGGAGAGAGTGGGGAGGTATTTGCGTTCGGCGGGGGACCAGCGGAAGAGGGCCATCTGGGCCTTGCTGTAGAGGTGGATGATGCCGTTTTTGTCGATGAAGGCGTCGTCGGCGGTGAAGGGGAGCCCGTTGGGATCGATGGTCTCGCCTGGGTTAGGGGCGTTGAGCTGAGTGAGCGGGACGATCTGGACGGTGGGGGCACCGGTGGTGGGGCGGAAGAGGAAGGCGTCGGAGGAGGTGACGGTGAGTTCTGCGGCTCCGGAGGGGACGGTGATGCGGCCGGCTTCGGTGAGGGTGTTGCGGAAGGCGATGAGGTCTGTGCCGCGGAGGACGATGGGGACATCGCCGTTCCAGTCGACGTCGGTGATGGATCCGCCGAAGGAGCCTGCGAAGATTAGACTGTCGGCGGTGTAGACGGTGCCTGAGGAGTCGACGACTTTTCGTTCGTCGGGGAAGACGAAGGTTTGATCGGCGCTTGGGTAGTTGCCGTGGTAGGGGCTGCCGGCTGGGCCTGTGATGGCACCGGCGGCGGTGTAGCTGGCGGTGAAGATGTCTGAGGGGCTGATGCCAGAGGTGCGGCCGTAGAGGCGGTTGAGGCCTGGGGCGTGGGAGGCACCGTACAAGGAGTTGGTCGGGCTTTCACTTGTGGTGATGACGGTGCCGGTGCCGCGGCTGATGGTGGTGATTCTGCCGCTGGAGCCGGAGGAGTGGACGGCGATGAGGAGGGAGCCGTCGATGAAGAGGTGAGCGATGGCGGAGTTGGCGGAGCCGGAGGCGACTTCGCTGGCCCATGAGGTATTGTAGCGGTAGATGGAGGTGCCGTAGGCTACAACGTTGCCGAGGCCGTCACCGGTGAAAGCGGTCGCTCCGGAGCGAGGGAGGGTGATGGCGGTGAGCCATGTTCTGGTGGTGAGGTTGTAGCGCTGGATGGAGTTGCCGTAGAGGAAGCGGACCTCGTTGCCGACGCGCTGGGATTGGATCCATGGGGTCTGGGCTCCGGAGAGGGTGGGTATGAGGAGGAGAAGGAGGATGAGCCAGCGTCGGAGGAGGCTGAATGCGGATGGGTGGGCAGGTTGGCTCATGAGATCAGGCGATTGAGCCGAGCCTCGCGCGGGGAGCGCTCGCTACAATCGCGAAGGCTAGTCGATTGACGGGGCGGCGACGGCTGGGCGCAGGGGTGCGGCCGGCGGCGTGGGCCGGTGAGTCGCAGGGTCTGCGGAGGCAGCGATCAGGAGACGGCGAGTGGTCGGTGGTGCAGGGGAGGCAGTCGCTGGAGTTGTAGAGCGAGGCGTTGGCGGGGAGACCGGCGACTTGGATTTCGAAGCGGCCGGTGTGGGGTGGGCCGACGTTGCGGATGGTGACGCGTTGTTCCCGGAGACCGGTCTGGCGGTTGAGGATTTGGGGGCCTGAGTGGTGACGGAGGCATCATGGCCGCGACCGACTCAATCATATCGGCCATAGGTTTCCACTATGGCCGACATGATTCGGGGCGTGGCCTCGAAACTACTTGGCAACGCTCAGCCGCAGGAACTTCCTTGAGGGCAAAGCAACTGCGGATGTTTCGGAAACGGAAACCGAGCCGTCAGGTTCTTCGCTTACGGCAAATCCCGGAGCGGCGATCCATGGTCCATTGCCCGTTTTTGTTGCAACGTTGGTCCACGGGAAGCCAAACAAACGGACAGCCGATTCGACTCGCAGTGTCAAATCGACGGCACTGACGTTGCGCCTGAAGGTGAACGCCACCCGGTTGCCTGAAAGTGATGCTTTGGGAAGCGAAGCAATGGAGCCGCTATTTGGCGATGAATTCAGCGCGTACTCCATCAGGTTTGTGATGCCGTCATTGTCAGGATCGGCAATCGGGCCACTGACTGAATCCAACTGAACATCTGACTCAGTAAACTGCTGCCGTCTCCAGATCTCATATGGAGTCATCGGCAGCACGATCAGACGGAAGACGGCGACACCGCCCCAGAGATTGTCATTGCTCTTTGCTTTGACCTGGAAGGTATGCGTTCCCGGGGTCACGTTATTCCAAGTGGCTGAGGCGGACGTGGTGTTGATGGTATCAGCTGGAGCAGCATCAAGGGCGTAGCTGTATCCGGCGATGCCGCTGTCACTTTCAGGAGCCCCCCAGGTGAATCTGTGATTCAGATTGTAGGTCGCCACGCCATCTGTGGCACGGTCGCTATCCAGCGCCTTAGGCGCTCCGGGTGCGACGGTGGATGTTTCAGCAGTGCCAACGGCGCGACCGATCGAATCATAATTGAACGTAATCGGGGCTGCTCCAGGTGGAGTCAGGCTTGCGAGTTGACCGAAACGGGTGCGAGTCATGGACGTGACCCGATCTGCAGCGCCGGGCACCTTCTCGATGACTTTCAGGATGTCGCCGGTCGCGGGGTCCCGCTCGTAGCTGGTCACGCGGCCCAGAATGTCCGTGGTGCTGTTCAGCCACCCTTTCGCTGGATCGTAGCCATAGAAAATCGAGCCTGAGGGTGTCTTGACTTCGATGACGCGGTCAAAGTCATCGAAAATATACTCGATTTCGCTGCTCAGTCGTGGGTCCGTTATCTTCCAG
The DNA here is from genome assembly GCA_027483175.1 of Verrucomicrobiaceae bacterium. Classification (GTDB taxonomy): domain Bacteria; phylum Verrucomicrobiota; class Verrucomicrobiia; order Verrucomicrobiales; family V1-33; genus V1-33. Next base: position 5,657 of record JAIXVE010000124.1, read on the forward strand.
AGCCTTCCAAGCGAATCATACTTATAACCGATCATCACACCGGTGGCATCGGTCACGCTCGTCACGCGGTCCAGGGCGTCCCTGCCAAAGGTCGAGACAGTCTTGCCGAGCGGATTTGTGATGGTCCGCAAGGCTCCCGAAGCTGCGTAGCCGTAAACCGTGTCGACGTTGACACCGTTGAGTTTCGAACGAGCCCGCTGGACGCGCTTGTTTGCGTCGTAGATCACCTCGGAGACGGCACCGGAAGGATCAGTCAAGGTGCGAAGTTGTTTCGTCGCAGGGTCGTAGGTGGCGGTCACGTCCTGGGCTCCAACATTGCCGGGATCGACAATCCTGGTGGGTTGACCCAGTTCGTTGCGTTCGATCTTGATCGTTGGCCTGCCTGCGATGGGCAGATTGATCGCATTGGGTGCCAACGAATCGGCGTCGTAGCCGAAAGATGTCGTGGCTCCAGTGGCGTCCTTGGCCATCAAGACACGGCCCGCACGGTCCATCTGTTTGGTAGTTGGCTGGAAGGCAGGATCGGCGATCAAAGGATCGCTTGTCGTCGTGGTCCGGACCGTTCCGGTGGCGTCCTGAGTGAATCTGCTGTTTGCTGTATTCCCACGAGCGTCCATGGCGACCCCCTGACGGCCCTTCAGATCGGGCTGCGTCTGGAAAGCGTCCAGCCCGTTGAAGCGAGTCTTCCGGTTGAGCTGGCAGTTGGCGTTGTAAGAATATTGGACATAAGCACCGCTGCGCACATGGGTGGCGCGGTAGAGGCAGCCGTCAGGCGTGTAGGTGTAGTTGACCTGCTCTGACGCAGGTCCTACCACGCTCACCAACTTGGCGTTGGCATCATAGTTGAGCGTGAGCACCTGTGAGGCGGAATCGGTGATCGTCTTCAGCGCTCCTGTAGTGTCGTAGGCATAAGTTTGAGTCTTGGCATTCTTGTCCTTGGTGGTCAGGAGACGGCCTTGAAAATCAAAGGTCATTTCCGCCCCATCAGCGGTCGTCAGCTTGTAGTCACGCGTCGTGTCAGTCAACTGCGTGAGGGTGGCTCCGCTCTGCCGTTGCCCAGAAGTGAAGGTGGGAACTCCGTTGGAATCCAGACCTGAGAGACTGATCACGGTGTTGCCAATGTTGTCCACTCCATAGCTCAGTTGCAGGGACGAGTTGAAATCCAAGGCACCGCCGCTGCGGAGGTCCACCACCCGCACGCCACCGCTGCGGAGGCGGGTGTCCCTGTTGAGATCCCTATACACAGGCTGCCCAGCATGGATCATGAAGCCATTATCGTCATACCAGGATGGACGTTGGAATTCGAGGACAAACGGCGTCACGCGCCAGCCTGGGCCGAGGTTGGATTTACCCAGCCATGAGCTTTGGTAGAAACGCACGAACTGCAGAGGCAGCGCACCTGGGCTGGCAAAGCTCAGGTCCACTTCGGCGAGGTCCATGGCACCGTCCTGCGGTTCGGCGTTGACGCTGGTGGCCACCGCTTTCAGATTTCCCTCGACGGTGTTCGCGGTAAAGACCTGTTCTTTGAGGTCGCCGCCAGCATTGCCGGCCATATCCGGGCGGCTGCTTTGCACTACGTCGGCCACACTTTTCGCGCTGGCCGAGGGCACATAGGCATTGGGTTTGTTCACCTGCACGCCACCGTAGATGACCAGTCCCGCTTGGGTGTTGTAGGCAGTCGGGGTGCTCTTGGGCGAGTAGGCATACGGGGGCTGCCAGGAATTGAGCCACCACATGTCCACGGGCACATTGTTGTCGCGGAAGAAACGGGCCAGTGATACAGCCCGCATCACATCGCGCAGCTGGTCGAAGATCTTGACGTTGATGATGGCCGTGCCGGTCGGGTCGTTGTAGTCCACGCACGGGAAGGTCAGGTTCGCGAAAGCGTCGTAGTTTGCCGTCAGATGATCGGCAAAGGCCTTGGCCTCCGGTGGCTGGGGAAGGCCGACGAGGAAGGACTCCGTGTTGCAGGCCACGCTGGCGGAATCGAAGACGATGCTCGCCCGGGCAGTTACAGGATCGACGTGACGTTTCAAGGTCATTTCCTTAGGGGTAAACCACAGGCGGATGTTGCCGCCTGTGCCACCACTTGCGTTCTGGCGCTCGATCATGTTTTGGTAGCCTGCAATGGGCACCGTCCCGCTGTTGTAGCTGGCACCTGTAAGGTTGTCTTTGCCCACGCTCAGGCACTTCATCACCCTATCCGCTTCGAGCATAACCCAACCAACACTTGTACCTTCAATGCGTCCGCCAAACTTACGGTGTTGCTTGGCGGGATACACCTGCACCCTATTAACGATGTAGTTTCTGGAGGATGCGTTATTCATGGTGAACTGGGTGAACGAGTCGAGTCCATAGTCGGTCCAGCGGCGCGAACCTCCGCGTGTGAGAACGCCTCGTTGCCAAGGTGCTGTATCGAGCGTTACTCCGGTGGGCGGTGGGTTTACCCACGAGTTAAACACCATCCACATGCCAGTTAAGTGATCGAATCTAGGGCCCGGCTCACAATTGAATCGGGCTGTCCAAGTGAAATCCGTGCCGTTCCAGGTGGCATCTACGGTAACATCTACTGTTGTGTCTTCATTGGGCCAAATGGGATTGTAGCGTATGAAAAAACCACCCTTTTCTCCGATCTCGAACACACCGTTGCCGTTGCCGAAGTCGGTCCACTGGGTGTAGGCGGAAGCGGGTGGGTCGAGTGTGACGAAGGGCGGAACGGCGGAGCCATAGACGGCCTGAAGCGCGGTGTACAGGTAGTCGAGATTGATGTCCTTCACCGCCGCCGAGCCTTCGGTGCCGAGAAAGACGAATTGGCCGGTGACGGGGTCATAGACGGCTCCGCGGAGGTCGCTGAGGTTTGATCCGACTAGGGTGGCGGCTTTGTCGAGGAGGACGCCACCGACAGGCGCTGAAGCGAGCATCGAGCCAGTGCTGAACAATGGATTTCCGAAGTCGCTAATCATGCTGCCTGTCTTTTTCGGAGAAAAATAACTGGCTGTATTTAATGTTGCATCGATAAGCTTGTTTAAGTCAATTGATGCGTTTATCTCCCAGCTTGAGATCGGTGAAAAAGGCCGGGCATATTTGAGCTCAAGTTTCCCTTGAGCTTTATCGGATGAAAACATATTGCCTCCACTTGAAGAAAGAACTTTGCTGTCACCAATAGAAAATTCGGGCCCTAGTGTTGTTTTGCCAGATGCATATGTTAACGCCCCCGATGCTTTGCCGGTCCCTGCTACAGCGTAATCGCCGCCCCAATTTAGCTTGAATTCCGCGCCCCCTTCTGCGGAAAACTTTGCGGCTGCCTTCGATATACCGGTTTCCAACTCGATCTTCGGGCCGAAACGACCCGCTACACCATTTGCGCCGATTGATATGTCCGCGATGCTCGCCTCAATCCCAACCCCAACCGAGCCTTTTGTTCCATACTGTTCCGCAACCTTGAGCCCCAGTATCAATTTTGCATTGAAGTCCCCAACATCTAGCCATTGATCTATTAGGGATGGTGAAGTGCCGTTGGGGTCGATTTTCGAAAGGGGGTTAGAATCCGCATATTGATATTGATTGAATGCGCCAACAACTCCAAGAGGATCTTTCGAGATAAATGATCCAGTTTCAGGGTCGTAGAATCTAGCGCGCATGAAATAGAGATCGGTGCCATGTTGTATATTAACGGTAGCAAACTGGGCTCCGGCTTTAGCGGAAGCCTCTTGTCCGAATGAATCGAATCGGAAGGAGCTTCTTGAATCTCCATGAGAATTTGTTATAAACGGAGCGCTGCCAAGTCGATCCTCTAAAGGAATTCTGATTTCAGAATCCCTGCTGACGAGTTTGGAGCCGCCGAAAGTTGAAGTTGCAACAATGGCCCCGCTTTTGTCTCGTTCTTCTACAGCATCATAGAAGGCAAGTGAGGGGTTGTTGATAAAAGTGGTTTTTGTGCCATTCACGTCGCTTGATATGCGCTGATTGGAGCCGTCATACTCAAGTGTAACGGAGTTGATGCCATCATTGTAGCTCACCATCAAATTCCGCTCATCATAAGAGTAGTTGGTTGTCTTTTCAGGTGTGATCTTCTGGATGCGATTGCCGGCACTGTCATATCGGAATTCTGCGATCGTTGCCCCCGTTTGGTCGGTGACTTTCAGCAGGCGGTTTTCATTCCCGTAAGCGTAGCTCCGAACTTCCGTGACAACGTTATTGACCTTGGTGGTTTGCGTCAGGCGGTTGCCGTTCGGATCATAAGAGTAGATGACGGTCTTATCGTTGGCATCGATCACTCCGTCGTCGGCATAAATGACCTGGTTCAGCCGGTCGAACCGATCATACCCAAATCCTTCACGACGAATGACGTTCCCTGGGAGTGTCGTGCGAAGTTCCGTGGCCTTGCCCGCGGCATCGAGGGTGTAGAAGAATTCCGCCATGAGCGCGGATCCCGTTGTTCTCTGATGGCGAATGGTCGTGAGCTGTCCCGCGCCATTGTAAAAATACACGGTCTCGATGCCATTCGGGCGGGTCAGCTTCGTGAGCTGGCCTGTTGCTGGATTGTAGGTGTAGGTAAATAGGAGACTGTGGGTGACGTTGTTGACCGTCTTCATGCGTCCGGCATCGTCATACGAGTACTCCACCCGCTCGCCACCGGGATAGACTACTGCGGTGCGAAGCCCGGCAATATTGAATTCATAGGACAGCTTGAGGTCGTCGCCATCGCCCTTGGTCGCGTTCTTCGATTTGATGACGGCGGTGAGGCGGCTGAGTTCGTCCCACTCATAGAAAGTGGAGCCAGTGTAATCCGTCATGCTGGTGTTGCGCCCGAGTACATCATACGAAAAGTCGACCACCGCGCCATTGCTGGAACTGCGGCGGGAGACAAGCCCCATCTGATTGTAAGTGATGGTGGTGACGATGCCGTTGCCATTCTTCGTGGTCTCCACGCGGTTCAACTGGTCATGCGTCTGTGTCTCCACATGGGTGAGGCTGGGCACGAGATTGACCGTAAACTGGTTGGTGGCCGTACCACCGCCTTGGAGGGGCGTGGTGACGGTTACGAGATTGGATCCTGCTGTGAGTGTCCGCACCCCGGTGTAAACCTGCCCGTTATACTCGTATTCGAAGGCGTAGTCGGCGCTGGTCACCTCCTGGCTGGAACGGAGTTTGAAAGCGCCGGTGGCATCAATCGTGACCCGGCCTGAGGTGTAGGATGAGCCCGCCACTGAGCCATCCGTGATGGTGGCATAAAGGTAGTAGCTGCCTCCGATGAGGGCGGCGTCTGGTCGCCAGGCGAAGAAGTTGGCCCCGCCGGAACTCAATCCGGTCGTGATGGGGATGAGTCCCGTGGCAGGATTTTGATCGGCGTCCAGATAGAGTGCAATGGTGGCCTCTCCGGCGGGATAGCTGTCCTGCCACGTGATGTTAAAGACGGATCCCGCGGAGAGATTGAGATCGCTGGCAGGCTGGAGAAGCGTGATGGTCGGCAGGGAACCCTGTCCAGTGAGGCTGATGCGGGCGATTGGCGTCACGGGATCGTTCGAGGCGATGTCGAGTGTGCCCGTGAGGGAAGCACTGGTGGTCGGGTCGAATGATAGGGACACGGTCCATGTTTCGGCCTGGGCGGGGGCCAAGGTACGAGCGGAAGCCGACGAAGCGCCGACATTGATCGTTCCTGCGGTGGAGGAGACGATGCTTGCGATTTGGAATGAGGCACTTCCGGTGAGGCTGATGCCATTTTGCGAGACGACCAATGGCTGCGTGCCCATGTTCCTGATAGTCACCGTCTGCTGCGCGCTGCGGTTGCCCGCGCCGTCATTCAGCGCGGCTCCAAAGGCGACCGCTAGGTCCCCGGATGGCGCAACCGAATCCGAGATGGAAAGGGCGGGCTGGGTCAATCCCGTGCCCGTGAGACTGACGGTCGTGGTGGGAGCCGAAGGGTCATTGCTGGCGATGCGGAGAGTGTCGGTCAGCGCTCCGCCTGTAGAGGGATCGAAGAGCAAGGTGACGGTCCAGCTTTCTGCGCTGCCACCGGTGATGGTCTTGGCGGCAGCGCTGAGATCAATGGTTCCAGCGGTGCTGCTGGTGATGGTGCCGAGCTTGAAATGGGTGCCGATGACGAAAGTGAGGCCGTTTTGGGGAATGGACAGAGCGGCTTCACCGGTGTTTGTGAGCGTCACGGTGGCGGAATTCGACTCCTTTCCGGTTCCGTCCGCGTGAACGTTTGAGAAAGCAATCGCACGATCGGTCGGCGACCCATTGGAATCCGATACGGCGAGGCGCATGGGCTGCACACCCGTCCCAGTGAGTGATGCGGTGAAGGATGCTTCATCGGGATCGTTGGAGAGCACCTTCAAGCCATCTTTCAGCAAGCCAGTAGTTGTGGGGTCGAACTTAACGACGACATCCCATGTTTCCGCTCCGCTTGCTGCCATGTTGCGTGTGCCGGAGGCGAGATTGACGGCCCCCTGCGTAGAACTGGTGATGGAGACAATGCTGTAGTGGGTCCCCGTGAGCAAGGAAACGCCGTTCTGGTTCACCGTGAGCGGTCCGGTGCCAACGTTTTTCAGGGTGATCGTGCGGTTCGCCGTAAATCCACCCGCACCATCCTGAACGATGCTGCCGAAATCGGTTTCCACCGCTTCGGCGGTGGCCAGAGCAACATCCGGCACCGGCGAGCCGGTTCCCGTGAGGGCGACGGCAAGCGCAGGGGTAGTCGGGTCGTTGCTGGTGATGGTCAGCGTGCCCGCGTGTGCGCCCGTGGCGGCTGGATCGTATTGGAGCGTGATGACCCAGCTTTCGGTGCCATTGGGCGCGATTACCCGCGGGAGGGAACTCACATCGATGAAGTTCTGCGTGCTGCTGGCGATTTCCACGAGGCTGAAGTGGGGACTGCCGGTGAGCGCCAAGTTGCTCGTGTTGAGGCTGGCTTTGCCTTTGTTGACGATGGTGACTTTTTGCACGCCGCGTGCATTTCCTGCGCCGTCATTCGCGACAGAATCGAACGCTACCGCATTGTCGTTATTCGGCGATGCCGAGTCCGTGACGTGCATAGAGGGCGTCGGAGGGGTTATCGAGATGGTCGTTGCATTCCGATCAAGGTTGGAACCCAAGTTTTTGTTGTTGGATTCATTGCTCTCTGCCACTTCATTGTCAGCGTCCACGACCATGCCAACGTAGAAAATCGTTCCCGTTCCAAAGGGGTTTACTGATGGGAGTACAACGGACTGGGTTGGAGTGGCGCTGTAGGTCTGGCCGGGTATCCCCGAGATAGTGCGTGTGAACACAACGTAGTCTCCGGAATCGCCAATTGTCAAATCCGGAGAAAGATAGAACTTCACATTGAATGGTCCGGAATTTCCGCCAGTGTTATTCACAACTGCATGAGAGACACGGATGATATCCCCCCAATTGGCACTGGACTCTAGCACGCGAAAATAGACGCTGCCGCCAAAGACTCGCGAATCAGCACCCGCGAGGTCGGGTGGTGGAATGGTCACCGTGAGAGATGCCAGATCCCTTCCTAATCCTTGATTTCTATTGTCTCCTTCATTGGTTTCATTCACCTGGTTGGCGCTATCAACTACCATTCCGATGTGGAAAGCTCCAGGTCCGCCGAGACTGGCGATTACGTTTTGGGGAGGGAGACTTACGGGAATGGTGTAAGAAGGTTGTGCAATCGGACCCAATGCTGGAATGCCGCTCAGATTTCCGGTGAGTGCAAAGTCTGTCGCAGGATCAATGCTTGCGTCCTTAGACAAATAGAACCTGACGCTTGATGCTCCGGCCGGGGTGTTTGATGCGTTGAGAATCCCAAAGGTCACCGTCACCTGAGTGCCCGCGGCGACCGATGCGGAACTCAATGAGAATCCACCGTTGAGTCCAGTGAGGTTCTGAGCGCAACCTCGGGATGCAGACCACATGGAGATTGCAATGCACAACAGAATGATAGGATTGATGTGCATGGCGTTATGGTTGCGGTTTGGCGGAATTGTTGCCTTCGCGAATGGTCAGCTTCGACGCCGGGGGTGGAATGGCGCGGATTTGTTGCGGAGCCTGCGGGGGATCGAAACGCAGGGTTTGGGAGTGCCTGGTGCCATGCGAGGAAGTGTTTTTCCCGGTGGAGTTATCTGCTTCCACCCATGAGAACTCGCGCGCCTGCACCCAGTCCTCTCTAACGATAATCGTTGCAACCCCAGTCTTTCCGCCGCAGGAGCAGTTGATGAGCAGCTTGATTTCACCGGCAAAGGCAATGGCCTCGAAGTTATTCTCCTGAGGTGTTACTGAAAGGTCTGCCCATGCCGTTTTCGGGATGCTGATTTGTTTGCCACCAATACTGAGCTCAAGCCCGAGAGGCTTGGATGGTGTTTTCTCAATTGCGGTAAAGAGAGCGGTGACCTGATATGGACGATTATCAGGCAGCTTGCCGGACTTATTGATCTTGGCCTTCGCATCTGAAACGGAATGCAAGGCGGCTTCTTTTTTTCCGCTTTTATCCAAGGGAGCTCCCCCTTCATCTCCAGACGCCATCAGGATTAAGGCCATGTAGGCGAAGAGACCATGAGCGAGAGGCGGGTTCACATGGCCATGATGTTCGGATTAGGCCTAGCGTCAATCGAATTCGCCCGGCGATTTGAGGGGTATTTGTGGGGGGTGGCTGTGGGGGGTGTTGGTTTGACAACGAGATTGCCAATTGGTATGGCATTCTTTGCTGAATCTACGGTATTGTTGCTGCCTCTGGAGTAAGCTCCCGGGTAATGGGCTCTGGGCGGCATGAATCGCGGTTCAGACAAAGTGGCGGGTTGTGCGATGGATCATTCGCTTTGCGGTTGGGGCGGATTGTGGTGTTTCGGAACCAAATCAGGGAACTGCGGGGATGTCGCGCTCAGCATGATGGTTTTCCTCATGAGTGGTACCGTGCGTTAGGAAATGGGCCGTATTGCGGGGTCGCTCGGGCCGGCATCTGGGCGGAGGGAATGGTTTCGGAGCAGGCAACCTAGCACTGAAATGGGTTATCCGGTGGTGGAAGCTGTAAAAATTGTGATCATCATAATCGAGGGAGGTTCCTAGGCTTCCTGGTGGGAAGGTGGCGCTTTCGTCGCTCTCTTCCGTGCCTGAGGCAACATGTGGCGATGGGACCTCAAACCTGACGGCTGTATCATGGGCGGAGTGTGGTCTGGGCCACGGTCAGCGACTGCCGCAGGCTGCGGCATGCCGCTCGGAGAATGGATGTGGCGCGATCAAAAGCGTCGCGGCACGCCCGGACGCCTCGGTGGATGGCAGTGAGTTGTGCCTACTGGCCAGTGATTGCGGGAGGCGTTGCCTCGGGGATGGTGCGGTACTGCGAGGCGAAGCGGGCGGGAGTGATCGACGAGACGTCGGAAGTGCTGACGTGTGACTCCAAGAACTTTTGGAGGTGCAGGTGGCGCTGCGGGAGGGCTTCCGCTGGTACTGACCGGGGGTGAGGGGGCGGCGACAGGACGGGGCTGGAAGGCTCCGGCCAACCGAACAACAAGGGAGGCGCTGCTGGCAGATTGCCCGGGGTTTTTTGATGCAAGGGTCGTCGGCAGACGCCGGATCGCTGAGGCTGAACTGGAGGTTGTGGAAAGACCGGGGCACTATTTCTGTGGGTTCCTCTCCGGGATGGATGAAGCGGGATATGGTGCCGAGGGAGGTGGGATCGGCGGTGACTTGATTAAGGCTGGCCGCAAAAGGATGATCGGGAAGTGGTCTAGAGGGCGAGGGAAGCGATGGGGAATTGTTGACGACGCTTCATCGGATGTGTCTGCGGTTTCCGGTCGGCAGGGCCGGAGATCCCGGGAAATTCCGAAGGATCGTCATTCCGAGATTATTGGCCGGGTGAACGCGAAGCAGAAGGCGGTGGCTCCGGTGCGTGGGAGGGTGATGGCGGTGAGCCATGATCTGGTGGCGAGGTTGTAGCGCTGGATGGAGTTGGCGTAGAGGAAGCGGACCTCGTTGCCGACGCGCTGGGATTGGATCCATGGCGTCTGGGCTCCGGAGAGGGTGGGTAGGAGGAGGAGAAGGAGGAGGAGCCAGCGGCGGAGGAAGCTGGGTGTGAGCAGGTGGGCAGTTGGGCGCATGACGGGAAAAGGGAAAAGGGAAAAGGGCGTTCGGGCTTCCGGTCGGTGATGGCGGGGGGCCTCACAATCGCGAAGACTGGGGGTGCGGGTGGGGGGTGATGCGCTTAGGGGGGCGAGGTGCGGCGTTTGCAGGTTTGGGGCGGGTGAGCCTCGGGCTTGACAAGGAGGGGGTGGTGGGGGCCAGTAGGGTCGATTTTCCGGAACCTTGATTTTGATTATGACCTCACGAATTGTCGCTTCTCTGCTGGCTGGAACGGTGCTGACGGCTGGTGCTGTCGAGCCGCTGAAGGTGCTGTATATTACCGGGGGGTGCTGTCATGATTATCCGGCGCAGGCGGATCTGATTCCGGCGGGGGTGGAGGAGCGGGCGAATGTGAAGTTCACGGTGTTTCTGGATCCGAATGTGTCGACGGCGTCGAAGATGAAGGTGTATGAGGATGCGAACTGGGCGGCGGCGTACGATGTGATTGTGCACAACGAGTGTTATGCGGATGTGAAGGATCCGGAGTGGACGCAGCGGATTCTGAAGCCGCACAAGGAAGGGAAGCCCGGTGTGGTGATTCACTGTGCGATGCATTGCTACCGGGACGGGACGGAGGAATGGTTCAAGTTCTGCGGGGTGACGTCGCATCGGCACGGGGCGCATTATCCGCATGAGGTGCGGAATGTGAACGCGGGGCATCCGGTGATGCAGGGATGGGGGCCGGCGTGGGCGAATCCGGCGGGGGAGCTTTACTGGATTGAGAAAGTGTGGCCGGACACGACGGTGCTAGGGGAGTCGAAGAATCAGGAGAACGGGAAGGCGGAGCCGTGTGTGTGGACGAGCAATTACATGGGGAAGGCGCGGGTGTTCGGGACGACGCTGGGGCACCATAACGAGACGGTGAGTGACGGGAAGTTTCTGGATCTGCTGGCGCGCGGGATTGTGTGGTCGGCGGGGAAGCGTCCGGAGGATTATGTGAAGCGTGCGGAGCCGAAGCGGGTGCCGGTGAATGTGGCGTTAGGGAAGAAGGCGAAGGCGTCGTCGGAGGAGGGCGGGAAGAACAATGTGGCGGGGAATGCGGTGGATGGGAAGGCGGCGACGCGGTGGTGTGCGAACGGGGCGCAGGCTGGGGAGTGGGTGGAGGTTGATCTGGGTAAGGCGCAGACGGTGACGGGGGCGAGGATTGCGTGGGAGGGATCGCACGCGATTTACCGGTACAAGGTGGAGGGGTCGGCGGACGGGAAGGCGTGGGAGATGCTGTATGACGGGTCGAAGAATGTTTTGAAGGGGACGAGCGAGGTGGCGTTCAAGCGGGACGGTGTCAGACATGTGAGGGTGACGTTTCTGGGGACTGATGCGGGCGGCTGGGGGAGCATCTGGGAGCTGGTGGTGCACGGGACGGAGACGGAGGTGGTGAGTGCGGCGGCGGCGGCTGGAGCGGATGACGGGAAAGTGCTGTCGGATGTGAAGGTGCCAGCGGAGTTTGATGTGAGTGTGTTTGCGACGCCTCCGGCGGCGAATTATCCGGTGTATGTGGCGGCGGCTCCGGACGGGACGTTGTTTGTGTCGTGCGACAAGAACGGGTCGCTGGATCGGAAGCCGCTGCGGGGATCGATCATCCGGTTGAAGGATCTGGATGGGGACGGGCGTGCGGATCAGTCGAATCTGTATGTGTCGGATGTGGACAGCCCGCGGGGAGCGGTGTGGGATCACGACCGGTTGTATCTGGTGCATCCGCCGCATCTGAGTGCGTTCATTGACCACAACGGGGACGGTGTCAGTGACGAGCAGAAGATTCTGGTGAAGAACATTGCGTTCGGATTTGCGGACCGGCCGGCGGACCACACGACGAATGGGTTGACGCTAGGGATTGATGGCTGGCTGTATGTGGCGACGGGGGACTTCGGGTTTGTGGAGGCTGAGGGGACGGACGGGAAGAAGCTGCAGTTCCGTTATGGCGGGGTGGTGCGGGTGCGGCCTGACGGGACGGATCTGCAGGTGTACACGACGGGGACGCGGAACATTCTGGATGTGGCGATGAGTCCGCTGCTGGACGGGTTCTGCCGGGACAACACGAATGACGGTGGTGGCTGGGACATGCGGTTTCACCATTTCACGGGCATGGAGGACCATGGGTATCCAAGGCTGTATATGAATTTCGGGGATGAGCACATCAAGCCGCTGGCGGAGTATGGTGGTGGGTCGGGGTGCGGCGGGGCGTGGTTGAATGAGCCTGGTTATCCGGAGCGTTATGCGAATGTGCCGCTGACGTGCGACTGGGGCCGGAGTTTCACGTACAGCCATCATGTGACGCCTAACGGGGCGACGTTCAAGGATGATGTGAGGGAATTCATCGGGATGACGCGGGTGACGGATGTGGATCCTGACGCGATGAGCCGGTTGTATGCGGCGAGCTGGCGGGGGGCTTCGTTCAATTACGGAGGGGAAGACGTGGGGTACATTGTGGGTGTGAAGCCGAAGGGTTACACGCCGGAAGCGCTGCCGGACTTTGAGAAGGCGAGTGCCGGGGAGTTGGTGAAGCTGCTGGAGAGTCCGAGTGCGCGGCGGCGGTTGGAGGCGGTGCGGGCGCTGGGGCGTCGGGGGGTTCCGTCGGAGGCGACGGTGAAGTCGCTAGTGGGGCTGGCCGGGAATGGGGCGTCGCCTTTGGCTTCGCGGGTGGCGGCGGTGTTTGCGCTGAATGAATCGATGGCTGGGAAGAGCACGGAGGCGATTGCGGGGCTGGCGAAGATCGGGGACATTCAGGCCTGGGTGATCCGGGCGCTGGCGGACCGGCCGGTTTCTGCGGCGAGTGCGCCGCTGGCGGTTTTGAAGGCGGGTTGCGAGTCGGAGAATGTGAGGGTGCGGCTGGAGTCTGCGGTGGCGCTGGCGCGGACTGGGAAGGTGGAGGGAGCGGTGGCGATTCTGCCGTTGCTAGGGGATGCGGATCCGGTGATTGCGCACACGGCGTTCCGGGCGCTGGTGGAATTGAAGGCGGCGGATGCGTGTTTTTCCGTCGTGGATCGTGCGGACGCGAGTTATGAGCAGAGGAAGGGAGCGTTGTATGCGCTGATGAGGATGCACGAGCCGGCGGTGGTGGACGGGTTGATTGCGCGGGTGGCGAAGGAAGGGGATTCGGCGCGGTTGCGGGGATTGCTGGCGGCGTTGTGCCGGCTGCATTTCCACGAGGGCGAGTGGAAGGGGGATTCATGGGGCACGCGTCCGGACACGCGCGGGCCTTACTATCAGCCGGAGACGTGGGCGGAGTCGGGCAAGGTGCTGGCGGTGCTGCAAGAAGTGCTAGGGCGTTTGAAGGGAGAGGAAGCGGCTTGGCTGGCTGGGGAGATGACGCGCAACCGGATTGAGGATGATGCGGCGGCGCGGCAGATGGTGGTGCTGGCGGCGACGGATGGGAAGGTTCGGAGTGCATTGCTAGGGCAGCTGGTGAAGAAGGACGGGGTGCCGCAGGAAGCGGTGCCGGTGGTGGTGCAGGCGGCGACGGCGGCGGAGACGGCGGGTTCGGAGCGTGCGGACGCGGTGGCGATTCTGACGAAGACGGATCGGGCGGAGGCGTGGCGGGCGATGCCGGTGGCGCTGGGGAGGTTCGGGAATGACCGGGAGGCTGGCGATCGGGCGGTGCAGGCGTTTCTGGGGGCTCCGAAGCTGGAGAATTTCCACACGTATTTCGAGGAACTGGCGGCGAAGGTGGATGGTGAGGGGAGTTTGTGGGCGGAAGCGGCGGTGCTGGCGCTGAGTGCTAGGAATTCGGGTGCGCCGGAAGCGCGCGAGCAGGGGATGAAGTCGCTGGAGGCTGGGTGGGCGGATGCGCGGCGGCGGGCGCAGATTCTGGAAGCGGTGGCGCGGATCAAGCACCGGCCGTTTGCGTCGAAGGTGCTGGCGGCGCTTAAGGATGAGGACAAGGCGGTGGCGGCGGCGGCGTTAGTGGCGGTGAAGGCGCTGAAGCTGGATCCGGCGGACGCGGATCTGCCGAAGATCGAGACGATGAAGGTGGAGGATGTGATTGCGGCGGTGGTGAAGACAAAGGGTGACGCGGTGGTGGGCGCGCAGATTTTTGCGCAGGCGACGTGCAACAATTGTCATACGGTGCGGAAGGATGTGGCGCAGAAGGGTCCGTATCTGGGGAACATTGCGGACACGTACAAGCGGCCTGAGCTAGCGGAAGCGATTCTGAACCCGAACAAGACGCTGGCTCAGGGGTTTGTGACGAATTTCTTTGTGCTGAAGAAGGGTGATCCCGTGATGGGGTTTGTGGTGCAGGAGAGTGCGACGGAGGTGACGATTCGCAATCAGACGGGGGCCGAGCAGAAGATTGCGGTGGGGGATATTCAGGAGCGGCAGAAGCTGCCGACGAGTCTGATGCCGCCGGGGTTGATGAATCAGCTGACGGTGAAGGATTTTGCGAGTCTGCTGGATTATCTGGAGGTGCTGGCGAAGCAGCAGAAGAAGTGAGGGGGAGGGGTGGGGCTGCGGGTTCAGATGCACGCGGTTGGGCGCGGCATCCACTCTGGTTTTTTGGAGGCTTAGAAGTCGCCGGAGAGGAGTTGGAGGTAGCGGGCTCCTTCGGTGGCTAGGGTGGCGGTGTTGCCGGAGCCTGAGAGGAGGTTGCGGGAGGCCCATGAGTGGGAGGTGGGTGAGGGGCGGACCCATGAGACGGCGGGGAACTGGACGGGTTGGGAGGAGGGGGCAATGGAGAGGGGGACGCCAGCGCCGTTGAGGGAGATTTCCCATGAGGCGGCGGGTGGGCCGGGTTGCCGGAGCCATGGGTAGCGGCGGACGATGTCGAGTTCTGCGCCGTCGCGGCACGGGACGAGGGCGCGCCAGAGGGGTTGGTCGTTTTTGAGGAAGTCGGCTGGTGTCAGGCCGGGGTCGCGCTGGGCGGCGATGAGGAAGGCGGCGGCGTCGATGCCGGTGAGGTTGCTGCCGTGGAAGTTGCCGTGGCCGTTGGGGCTGCGATTATGTTTAACGTAGTAGTCGTCGAAGTGTTCGCTGAGGAGGAGGGCGATTTCGAGGTGGAGGTGGGAGCGGCGGCGGTCGATGCCGGCTCCGGTGTGGCCCATGACGCCGAGTTGGTCGCCGCGGCGGACGGTGGTGCCGACGGTGGCATCGATGTGGTGGAGGTGGGCGTAGAGGCTGTAGAAGGTGCCGGCTTTGGGGCCGCAAGGGTGGGCGACGACGAGGTAGTTGCCGTAGTTGCTGGTGAGGGGAGGTTTGAGGGCGTAGACAACGGTGCCGTCAGCGATGGCGCGGACTGGGTCGGTGGGTTCGCCTTTGGGGTCGCGGGCGACGGGCGCGATGTCGATGCCTTCGTGGAATTTGGTGAAGACCTCGCCGTGGGCGGTGGTGCGGGCGTTTCTAACGAAGCCGTAGGAGCCGCCTTCCCAGACCTGCGAGGTGGTGCGGTCCTTGGGGTTGTAGCGGTCGACGAACATGAAGAACGCGGCGGGGTCGTTCGAGATGAGGGCTTTGTTGTCGGTGGGGAATGAGAAGGTCGGGCCGGTGCGGACGGGTTTGGGAGGGGGCGGCGGAGGGGATGGAGGGGCAGGGGCCGGGTCGGGAGTGGGGGACGGTGTGGGGGCGGGGGTGAGGGAGAGGACTGGTTCGGGGGCGGGTGGCGGGGGTTCCTCGGAGCGGTGGCAGGCCGCGAGGCTGAGCGAGGCGGCTGCGAGGGTGAGGGCGCGGGGGGGCCGCTGGAGCGGGAGAAGCATGCTTGGGGGGAGCCGTGTCGGGGTTACTCGATGGGCGGCTCGGGCGGGTCGAGGCGGCGGAGTTTTTTGGACATGAGCTTGAGGTCGGCTTCGGTGAGGCCCTGCCAGATGACCATGTAGCCGTCGAAGTTGCGCGGGGCGGTGATGCGCTGGACGTCGACGGGGCGGCCGTTGACGATGACGCGGGTGAGTTTGCCGCGGACCATGGAGACCATGACCTGGTGGGCCTGGAGGCCGGCTTCGGTGAGTTTGAGGGCGACGCCGATGGAGCCGTCGTCGGCGGCGAAGGAGTAGAAGGAGGAGAAGTGCCTGGTGACGAGGTCGGGGGAGACGTGGAATCGGTAGACCTCGCCGTCGATGACCTCCTGGCGCATCATTTTCGGGTTGTCGGTTTCGTCGGCTTCGGAGTGGAAGCCGATGTAGAGCGGGGTGGACCGGCCGCCGGCGTAGAGGGAGCCGGTGAGGAGGGCCATGAGGGAGACGAGGCGGAGGAGGGCGGGCATGGCGGGTATTGAACCCGGAGCTGGGGTGGAATGCAAGCTCCGGGTGAGGTGGGGGGATTTGAGATTTGAGATTTGAGATTGGGGATTGGGGATTGGGGATTGGGGATTGGGGATTGGGGATTGGGGATTGGGGATTGGGGATGGGCGCGTTGGGAGAAATGGGTCTCACGCGAGGGCGCGAAGAAGCGGATGGCTGGTTCGGGAGGATATGTGGACAGGGCTCTTGAGGGGGGGAGTCCGAGAATAGGTAGACAGACCTCTTGGGGGGAGGCGGGGTGGCGGCGGGTTGATGGGGTGAGGAAGAGGGGGCGGAGAGGATAATGAGACAGAGCTCTTCGGCGTATGATGAGACAGAGCTCCGCGGCGTATGAGCGCGGGACGACGGCGGACCCGGGGCGTGTGGGGAGAGGTGCTTGGGTTGGGCCGGGCCAGCGGGCTGGCTCCGGGAAAGCGGCAGCAGGCTTCCGCAGTCCAAGGCCTTCGGCTAGCTGGTACGGAGAAGGGAGGGGTGGGGTTAGAAGCGGAGGAGGGCTTCGATTTCGGGGGCGGAGGAGGGCATGGGGGCGGTGAGGATTTCGGGGCCGTCGGGGGTGAGGGCGATGGTTTCTTCGAGGCGGAGGCCGAAGCCGGCGGCATGGAAGAGGATGCCTGGTTCGACGGCGAGGGCGGCGCCTTGGGAGAGGGGTTCGGAGTCGGGGACTGGGTCGTGGACTTCCATGCCGATGTGGTGGAAGATGCGATGGGGGCAGATGCGGCGGATGGCTGGGGAGATGAGGGAGGGGTCGGGGACGTCGGTGGCTGGGAGGAGGCCGCAGCGGAGGAGTTCGTGCTGGAGGAAGAGGAGGGTTTCGTCGTGGCAGTCTTTGAGGAGTCGTCCTGGTTTGAGGGAGGCGATGGCGGCGTGGAGGGTGCGGTGGACGGCGTCGTGGGCGGTGAGTTGGAGGGGGGTGAAGGCGCCGGAGGCTGGGAAGGAGCGGGCGAGGTCGGCGTGCCAGCGGTCGTGTTCGGCGGTGGCGTCGAAGAGGATGAGGTCGCCGGGATCTGCGGGGCGGCGGTCGCCGTGCCAGTGGAGGGTGAGGGATTCGGGGCCTGAGGCGGTGAGGATGGGGCAGCCTGGGCCGCGGGAGCCGCGGTGGTGGATGGCGTGGAGGAATTCGGCTTTGAGGTCGCAGCCGCGGATGCCTGGTTTGATGGTGGCTGCGGCGCGGCGCATGGCGGAGGCGGCGGAGGTGGCGGCGGCGCGGATGGCGTCGAGGTCGGCGTCGGATTTGACGGCGCGGAGACGGCCGAGGAGCGGGGCGAGGCGGTCGATGCGGTGGGCTGGGAGGAGACGGGCGCAGAGGGAGGCGAGCCATGGGTCGTCGCTGTCCGGGGCGAAGGGGTTGCCGCCGGTGAAGACGAGGATTCTGCGGGCGCTGAAGGCGAGGGAGCGGAGGGCAGGTTCGAAGAGACGGAAGGGGGAGATTTCGGGGATGGCGGCGGCGGCGGTCTGATCTGGGGAGATGGTGCCGTCCCAGAGGGAGGCGGAGGGTTCGGGGATGAAGAGCCGTTCGCGGAGCGGGCCGGCGTCGGGTTTTTCGAGGATGAGGCCGCAGGTGGGGTGGTCGAGGCCAGTGAGGTAGTGGAAGTCAGGCCATGGGTCGGCGGAGTCCGGGCCGGGGGAGCGGCGCTGGGGGCTGGTGGCGATGACGGCGAGGTCGCCCTTGTCCATGAGGGAGCCTAGCCGGTGCCGACGGGCAGCGAACGGAGAGGCCATGGAAGGGGTTGGCTATGGAGAGCCGGGAGGGGCTGGAGGGGTCAGGCGAGGCCTGGGATTTCGAAGCCCTTGCGGTAGGAGGAGCGGCCGATGAGGGCGTTGGCTTCCGGGTTGTTGGGGAAAGTGAGGTTGGCGGCGTCCCATGTGAGTTCCTTGTCAGGGAAGACACTGGCGAGGCAGCCCAGGAGGACCGATTCGGTGAGCGGGCCGGCGTAGTCGAAGTTGGCGCTGGGCTTGCGTTTTCCGTCGAGGATGCAGTCGACGAAGTCGAGCCAGTGGTCGCGTGGTTCGAGTTTCGGGTAGGGGTGGCCCTTGAATTTGTCTAGCGGATAGAGGAGCGGGCGGGAGCCGTGGCCGAAGAGCATGATGCCGTCGGTGCCGACGAAGATGCTGCCCTGGTCGGGGATGCGGCCGCCGACGAGGCTGGCGAGTTCTGCGGGTGGGCGGGCGGAGCCGTCGTACCATGTGACATTGACGGTTTTGTCGGCGGTGAAGGCGGTGCCGGGGAACGTGTAGGCGACCTTGCCGTTGATGGCCCAGTTGTCCTTGTTAGGAGTGGGGCCGGAGTATTTGACGGAGAGTGGGGACGTGAGGTCGAGGGCGCGGTACCAGCCGCTGAACATGTGGCAGCCCATGTCGCCGAGGGTGCCGGTGCCGAAGTCGCGGCGCTTGCGCCAGTTGCCTGGATGGTAGTAGCCGTTGATGAAGGGGCGTTCGGTGGCGACGCCGAGCCAGAGGTTCCAGTCGAATTCCGGCGGGATGGGGTCGGCGTTGGTGGGAGCGGTGCCCATGTCGCCCCATTCTTTATTGCTGAAGCTGTGGACTTCCTTGATTTTGCCGATGGCTCCTTCGCGGATGAGGCCCTGGGCCCAGCGTTCGGAGAAGTCGCTGCTGACCTGGATGCCCATCTGGGTCATGACGCCTTTGGCGCGGGCGAGGTTGGTGATGTGGCGGCACTCGCGGAGGTTCTGGGTGAGTGGTTTCTGGCCGTAGACGTGCTTGCCGAGGGTGATGCAGGCGGAACCGATGATGCCGTGCATGTGGTCCGGGGTGGAGACGTTGGCGCTGTCGAAGTTATCGCCTTCTTTGGCGAGGAATTCGCGGAAGTCCTGGTAGAGCTTGGCGTTGGGCCATGCTTTGGTGATGCCGTCCCAGTTGCGTTTATCGACATCGACGACGGCGAAGACCTCGACGCTGGGGCTGCGGGAGATGCTTTCGAGGTCGGCGCGGGCCATGCCTGAGGCACCGAAGGAGACGTGGCGGATTTTACCGTTTGGGGAGGCGGCGCGGAGGTTGGGGATGAAGGCCGGGGCGGCGAGAGCGGCGGCGGTGGTGCGCAGGAAGGAGCGGCGAGAAGAGAGGTGATTCATGAGAAAAATGGATTAGGAAAGGGACTGGGGACAGCGAAACTGGATCGTGGGTAGGGCTGGTGGCGGGTGCGGGCAAGTAGATGCGGGCAACGCATTGCTGTATTGATTGGGAGGGTCAGCCGCGGCGGTGTTCGAGGATGGCGAGCATGAGGAAGGCGAGGATGAGGTTGAGGATTTCGAGGGGACTGGCGGGGCCGGATTGTTCGATGGCGAAGGTTCCCTGTCTGAGGGCGGGGCGTTTGATGAGACGGAGGGCGTGGGTGGCGGAGGGACTTGAGGCGAGGTAGCGGGGTTTGAAAAAGGGGATGGTGAGGAAGTTGAGGATGGGGATCTGGCTGAGGGTGCGGTCGATGGTTTTGGCGAAGGGGTTTTCCTCGCGGATGGTGAAGGGCGGGGTGGAGTTGTCGGGGTTGAAGAGCGAGTAGCGGGCGCGCCAGAGCGAGCGTCGATGCTGGCGGCCGATGGTGCCGATGTGGGTGTTGGAAGCGTCGGTGAAGCGGTAGCGTGCGGACCAACCGGGGATGTGAGCGGGATGGATCTGGGCGAGGCGGGTGGTGGCGGAGGCGTCGGTGAAGAGGTCGACGTGTTCGCGCAGGCTGAAGAATTTCTGGCGGGCGTGGAGCACGTGGCGGCCGTTGGCGTCGGTGATTTCGATGCGTGGGGCGAGGGCGAGACTGCGGAAGGAGAGGCGGAGGGGGAAGGTGATGCCGTCGAGGTGCTGGGCGAGGGCATCCCCGTTGATGGGCTGGGCCGAGGCTGGAGGGGCGTAGGGGTTGGGGGTGTCGGGTGCCACGGGACTAGTGGTGATGGTGGGCGGTCAGCCGCGGCGGCGTTCGAGGAGGACGAGCATGAGGAAGGAGAGGAGGAGGTTCATGATTTCGCGTGGGCTGGCTGGGCCGGTTTGTTCGATGTCGAATTTGCCCTGCCAGAAGGCTGGGCGTTTGATGAGTCGGAGGGCGTGGTCGCCTGAGGAGCGGGAGGCGAGGTAGCGTGGGTGGAAGAGGAGGATGGTGAGGAAGTTGAGGATGGGGATCTGGCCGAAGAGACCGTCCATGACTTTGGCGAAGGGGTTTTCTTCGCGGATGGTGAAGTCAGGGATGGAGTCGCCGGGGTTGAAGACATCGTAGTGGGCGCGCCAGAGAGAGCGCCAGCCTTTGCGGCCCATGGTGCCGATTTCGCCGTTCCATGCGTCGGTGAAGCGGTAGCGTGCGGACCAGTCGATGATGCGGTCGGCTTTGATTTCTGCGAGGCGGGAGGAGCGGGAGGCGTCGGTGAAGAGTTCGACGTGTTCGCGGAGGCGGAAGAGCTTCTGGCGGGCGTGGAGGACGGAGCGGCCGTTGGCGTCGGTGACGTCGATGCGCGGGGCGAGGGTGAGGATGCGGAAGGTGACGCGGAGGGGGAAGGCGATGCCTTCGAGGTGGGTGGAGAGGGCGTCGGTGGGGATGGGTGGAGCGGAGACTGGGGAGGCGTAGGGATTGGAGGGGTCGGAGGACATGGTGCGGAGATGGTTCGGCAGGATTGAGGTGCTGACAAGACCTGGCGCACACATTTTTCCGGGTAGCTGGAGGGAATTCCGAGGTGATGGAGGGGGGAGGGGAGCGTGATGATCCCGGTTGCGCGGGTGGGGTGGAGGGGCAGTCTGGAGGGCCGGGCGGAGTGCCTGGGAAACCCTGACAAATCCATGCAAAGCCACTGGTCCGACACTGAAGCTGCCTTGTTTTCCGAGAGTGATCTAGCGCTCCGCGTTTACACGTCGCGGTTGCTGGGGCGGGAGCCGCAACTGGTGCTGCACGGGGGTGGGAACACGTCGGTGAAGAGCACGGTGCGGGATTTTTTCGGGGCGGCGGTGGAAGTGCTTTATATCAAGGGGAGCGGGGGTGATCTGGCGACGATTGAGGCGAAGCATTTTCCGGCGGTGCGGATGGAGACGCTTTTGAAGCTGGGGGCGCTGGAGAGCCTGAGTGATCCGGACATGGTGGCGCAGCAGCGGGCGGCGCTGCTGGATCCGGCGGCACCGAATCCGTCGATTGAGGCGATTGTGCACGCGGTGCTGCCGCAGAAGTTTGTGGATCACACGCATGCGAATGCGGTGATTGCGCTGACGAATCAGCCGGATGGGGAGGCGCTGGTGAGGGCGACGTGGGGTGAGCGGGTGATTGTGATTCCGTATGTGATGCCTGGTTTTCTGCTGGCGAAGGCGGTGGCGGCGGCGACGGCTGGGGCGGATTGGGGGAAAGTGGAGGGTCTGGTGCTGATGCAGCATGGGATTTTCACGTTTGGGGCGACGGCGCGGGAGAGTTATGAGCGGATGATCCGGCTGGTGAGTGAGGCGGAGGTGGCGCTGGAGCGTCGCGGGGGCGGGGTGGGTGCGGTGGCGCGCGGGGCGGGGACGTTTGTGAGGGAGGATTTGCGCGAGTTGGCGGCGATTCGGCGGGAGGTGTCGAAATTGCGGGGTCGGGCGTGTCATGCGCTGTTTGAGGGAGGGGAGGAAGCGGCTGGGTTTGCGGGTCGGGTGGATGTGGATGGATTGGCGACGCGGGGGACCCTGACGCCGGATCACAGTATCCGGACGAAGCGGATTCCTGCGGTGGTGAGTGGGGCGAGTGATGTGGCTGGGTATGCGGCGGCGTGCGGCGAGTATTTTGCGCGGCATGCGAGCGGGCAGACTGAGTTGGACGGGGCGCCGCGGTGGGCGGTGTGGCGTGGGAAGGGAGTGATTTCGTTCGGGGCGACGATGGGTGAGGCAGGGATTGTGAGGGACATTGTGGAGCACACGGTGCGGACGATTCAGCAGGCGGAGGCGGCTGGCGGGTGGTGTGCGCTGCCGGAGAAGGATTTGTTTGCGGTGGAGTACTGGGATCTGGAGCAGGCGAAGTTGAGGAATGCGCCGGCGGCGTTGCCGTTGCAGGGGAAGACGGCGATTGTGACGGGAGCGGCGGCGGGGATTGGTCGGGCGATTGCGGTGGCTTTGGCGGCGCAGGGGGCGGTGGTGACGGGGATGGATTTGAATCCGCAGACACCGGAGCGATTGAGTGGCGTGCCTGGGTTGAGCGGGAAGATCATCAACCTGACGGATTATGAGCGGGTGAAGGAGGCGGTGGAGGACGTGGTGCGTGCGACTGGCGGCCTGGATATTCTGGTGAGCAACGCGGGGATTTTCACGGCGGGGGCGAACTTCGAGGACATGGATGCTGGGAACTGGGCGAAGAGCCTTGAGGTGAATCTGACGAGTCACATGAGACTGCTGCAGAGTTGCGTGCCTTATTTGAAGCTAGGTGTGGAGCCGACGGCGATTTTTGTGGGGAGCCGGAACGTGAAGGCACCGGGTGCGGGTGCGGGGAGTTATTCGTGTGCGAAGGCTGCGGTGACGCAGTTGGTGCGTGTGGCGGCGCTGGAATTGGCACCGGCGGGGGTGCGGGTGAACATCATTCATCCGGACGCGGTGTTTGACACGGAGTTGTGGACGCCGGAGGCGCTGGCGCGGAGTGCGGAGCGTTACGGGGTGACGGTGGAGGAATACAAGACGCGGAATCTGATGAAGACGGAGATCCGGAGTGCGGATGTGGCGGCGATGGTGTGTGCGATGGCTGGGCCGGTGTTCGGGAAGACGACTGGGGCGCAGATTCCGGTGGATGGAGGCAACGACCGGGTGATCTGAGGGTGAGGCGGAGACGGCTTTGACGACGATGAAGCCGCCGAGCACTGCCCTGACTGATTTTTCGGACCGGTGGTCGCCGGTGCTGGTGAAGGAGCTGCGGCAGGGGCTGCGGTCGCCGATGT
Source organism: Verrucomicrobiaceae bacterium (assembly GCA_027483175.1). Taxonomy (GTDB): domain Bacteria; phylum Verrucomicrobiota; class Verrucomicrobiia; order Verrucomicrobiales; family V1-33; genus V1-33. Next base: position 28,857 of record JAIXVE010000124.1, read on the forward strand.
TTGTGCAGCCGTTTCTGCTGATCCACTTGTGTGTGCTGGTGGCGCTGATGGCGGAGATGACGGCGGCGGGTGAGAGCGGCGGGTCGCGGAGCGGATTGGGGATGGTGTTTAGGATTGGGGGGAGCCCGTTCTGGGTGGTGACGGCGCTGGTGACGGCGGTGGTGATGCCGTTGCGGAGTTTCGGGTCGCTGTTTGAGGAAGTGAGGGCGGGGCAGTCTGAGTTGCTGCTGCTGGGCGGGTTGTCGCGGTGGCAGGTGGTGGGAGGGAAGTGGTGTGTGCAGATGCTGTTCTGCGGACTGGTGCTGCTGTCGCTGACGCCTTATCTGATCGTGCGGTATTTTCTGGGAGGCTTCAATGTGTGGGAGAATGTGATGACGATGCTGAATGTGGTTGGGGCGGCGTCGGCGATGAGTGGCGGGGTGATTGGGGCGAGCGGGTATCGGTCGGTGACGATGCGGTTGGTGGCGGTGGCGGTGTGCGGGTTCTGGGTGCTGGGGGTGGGGATGTTTAATCAGACAATGATCAAGGAAGTGGCGACGGGAGGGGGGATGGTGCTGTATGGGGTGGTGTCGGGATTGAGTTTTTACGTGGTGTACACGGCGACGGGGCTGCAGTTAGGGAGGAGTCATCTGAAGCTGAGCCTGCTGCCGTATGAGATGAGTCCGCGGGGGAACATGATGGCGCTGCTGTGCTTTCTGCCGATGATGGTGATTGCGGGCGTGGTGGTGACGTGCGGGTTCGGGGCGCTGCCGGTGCTGGTGATTCTAGCGGTATCGATGTTCCGGCATGATGCGCCGTGGCGGCCGGGGAAAGGGCGGCGGCCGGAGACGGTGACGGGGTTTGATACGGGATGGCGGCCGATGTATTGAGGGCCTGGGAGATGTCAGGCGGGGGGGGCGGGTGGTTGGCTTTGACCCATGTGGTGGCTTCCTCGGGGGAGGTTAGGCGGCCTTCGAGCTGAGCGTCCTGGATTTCTGTGAGGATGACGGCCATTTGGGGGCCGCCGGGGTAGCCCATGGCGAGGAGGTCGCGGCCGGTGAGGAGCCTGGGGGGGAGGGAAGCGGAGGCGGGGGCTTCGGTGAGGGCCTTGTGCATGAATTCCCAGTTATCGAGGAGCCCGTTGCTGCCGAGGCAGTCGACGCGGTGGAGTTCGAGTTCGTCTGGGAAAGTGGGTTGGACGACCCAGCGTTTGACCTTGGCTGGGCGCATGTCGCGGGCGTGCATGAATTTCATGTGATTGGCGACGGCGGTGGTGGTGGCGTCGATGACCTCGTTAGAGAAGCGGAGACGGCGGAGGATATCGGCGGACATTTCTGCGCCGAGTTTGTCATGGCCGTTGAAGCGGATGCGGCCTTCTGCGGGGTCGCAGGTCCATGTGGCGGGTTTGGCGATGTCGTGGAGGAGGACGGAGAGGACGAGTGGAGGCGAGACGACGTCGGGGAGGAGAGAGAGCATGAGTCGGGTGTGGATCCAGACATCGCCTTCCGGGTGGTATTCGGGTGGCTGGGAGCAGCCTTTGAGGGCTTCCATTTCGGGGAGGAAGACCTTGAGGAGACCGGAGGAGTCGAGGAGATCGAAGCCGCGGACCCGGTTAGGGTGGAGCATGATTCTGAGGAATTCGTCGCGGATGCGTTCGATGCTGATGGAGGCGAGGGAGTGTGCTTCGGAGCGGAGGGCGTCCCATGTGAGGGGATCGATGGAGTAGTCGAGGGAGGCGGCGAAGCGGACGGCGCGGAGGAGGCGGAGCCGGTCTTCGGAGAAGCGGAGGGAAGGGTTGCCGATGGCGCGGAGCGTGTGGTTTTTGAGGTCGTCGCGGCCGCCGACGAAGTCGATGAGGTGACCGGAGAGCGGGTCGAGGAACATGCCATTGACGGTGAAGTCGCGGCGTTGGGCGTCGGCTTCCGGGGAGGAGAAGACGACGTGGTCTGGGCGGCGGCCGTCGAGGTAGGTGCCGTCGGAGCGGAACGTGGCGATTTCGAAGAGGTGGCCGTGGAGGTGGACGACGACGACGCCGAAGTGAGCGCCGACGAGCTGGGCGCGGGGGAAGAGTTGGAGGACCTGGTCCGGGGTGGCGCTGGTGGCGATGTCGTAGTCGTGGGGCTGGCGGCCGAGGAGTTCGTCGCGGACGCAGCCGCCGGCGAAGTAGGCGGTGTGGCCTGCGTCGGAGAGCCGCCTGGCGAGGTCGGTGGCGGTGGTGCGGAGGCGCAGCGGGTCGGCTGTGGCGTTCATGGGGGAACGCTGGCACAGGGTTGGAGACGGGCAAGGCGGCAGCTTGGTGCTGCGGGCGGGGGATCAGCGTTCGAGGAGGCCGAACATGAGTTCGCCTTCGGAGGTGGTCTCGCCGTTGACGGTGCAGCGGCAGCGGGCGACGCCGATGTTGCGTTTCACCTTGAGGATTTCTGCTTCGATGAAGAGCATGTCGCCGGGGACGACGGGGCGGCGGAATTTGACATCGTTGGCGCTCATGAAGTAGCCGATTTTGCCCTGATTTTCGGGTTTTCTGAGCATGAGGATGCTGGCGACCTGGGCCATGGCTTCGACCTGGAGGACGCCAGGCATGACTGGGTGGCCTGGGAAGTGGCCCTGGAAGAACGGTTCGTTGATGGTGACGGCTTTGACGCCGGTGCATTTGTTTTCGCCTTCGAAGCCGACGATGCGGTCGACCATGAGGAAGGGGTAGCGGTGGGGGAGGATGCGCATGACCTCGTTGACGTCGAGGACGGCTTCTCCGAGGGGGATGGTGACCGAGCGCGGGACCATGCTGAGCATGCGAGCGTGTTCGGCCTTGAGGCGGCGGGCCATTTCTGTGTTAGGGCCGTGGCCGGGTTTGACGGCGATGACGTGGCCCATGATGCGGCGGCCGAAGAGCATGAGGTCGCCGATGATGTCGAGGATTTTGTGGCGGACGAATTCGTCAGGGAAGCGGAGCGGTTCCTTGGACATGACGCTGTCGTCGCGGATGACGACGGCGTTTTCGAGACTGCCGCCCTTGATGAGGCCTTTTTCGAGGAGCCCTTTGACGTCCTCGTAGAAGACGAAGGTGCGTGCGGGGGCGATTTCCTTTTCGTAGATGGCGGGGGTGATCTCGGTGGAGAAGTACTGCGTGTAGCGGCCGTCCGGGCCGACCTGGGTGCAGGAGACGCGGAATTTGCGGTCTGGGACGATGGTGATGAGACTACCGCCGGGGGTTTCGACGTGGATGGGTTCGCGGATTTCGTAGACGGAGCGGAGGGCGTCCTGTTTCTGGATGCCTGCGGCTTTGATGCACTCGACGTAGGGGGCGGCGGAGCCGTCGCCGATGGGCGGCTCGTTGGCGTCCATTTCGATGAGGGCGTTGTCGACGCCCATGCCTGCGAGGGCGGAGATGACATGCTCGACGGTATGGACCTTGACGGAGCCTTCTGCGAGAGTGGTGGCGCGTTCGACCATCTGGACCTTTTCGACGCAGGCGGTGATGAAGGGTTGGTCCTCGAGGTCCATGCGACGGAATTTGATTCCGTGGCCGGCCGGGGCGGGCTTCATGGTGAGGGTGACCTTGGCACCGGTGTGGAGGGAGGTGCCTGCGAGGGTGGCTGGTTTGGCCAGCGTTTGTTGGTGATCCATGATGGTGGTGCCGTGGCGGGAGGGGTGGATGGTAGGCACCGATGGGGCGAGGTCAAGCCGCGGGTGGGGAGGTCAGTTCCATGCGGGGATGCGGACGGTGAAGGTGGAGCCGTGGTCCGGGGAGGATTTGACGAGGATGCTGCCGCGGTGGAGGTCGATGCAGCGTTTGGTGATGACGAGGCCGAGGCCGGTGCCGGGGAGGTCGCCGACATTGCTGCCGCGGTGGAAGGCTTCGAAGAGACTGGGGAGGTCGGCGTCGGGGATGCCGATGCCTTGGTCGGTGATGGTGAAGACGGCCATGGGGCCTTCGCGGTGAGCGGCGATGAGGACGGGGGAGCCTGGTGGGGAGTATTTGACGGCGTTGTGGAGGAGATTGGTGAAGATGTGGCGGAGGAGGGCTTCGTCGGCGGCTGCGCCTGAGAGGTCGCTTTCAGGGGCCCATTCGACTGGGCATTTGCGATTGGTGGCGGAGAGGGTTTCGTCGGTGACCTTGCGGACGAGGGCGTCGAGGTCGACGGGGGCTGGGCGGCAGGCGAGTTTACCGGCGTCGGCGCGGCCGAGGACGAGGACTTGTTCCATGAGGCCGGCCATGTTGCGGGTGGCGCTGTGGATGTCGTCGAAGAGGCGGGATTTTTCGGCCTGGGGGAGACGGTCCTCGTAGTGGCGGAGGAGTTCGACGGCGGACATGGTGATGCCGAGGGGCGTGCGGAACTCGTGGCTGACGGTGGAGACGAAGCGGCTTTTGAGTTCACTGATTTCGCGTTCGGCGGCGAGTTCCTGTTCGCGCTGGGCGGCGACTTCGGTGGCTTCGATGAATTCGGAGGTGAGGCGTCCCTGGCGGCGGAGTGCGAGGGCTCCGAGGAGGGCGGCGAGGGCGACGGGTGCGAGACTGAGGAGGGCGGGGGACCACGAGGAGAGCAGTCGGGGAGCGGGGAGGGATTTGGCTGGGGGGAAAGGCCAGTCGAGGTGGAGGGCGGCGAGTTCCTTGCGGAGTTGTCCGAGGTCGAGGGAGAGCATGCGGCCTTCCATGCCGCCGATGAAGAGACGGTCTGAGGATTGGGGGGCGCGGATGCTGGCGATGAAGCCGAGGTCGGGGACCTGGAGCGTGGCGACGGGGTCGCCGTTGAAGGAGAGGAGATCGATGGTGGTGTTGTCGCGGTTCCATGCGAGGACCTTGTCATCGGGGAGGAAGGCACCGGCGGAACCGCCGCTGAGGAGCGGTTGGCGTTCCTTGCGCCAGAGACGTTTCCATGAGCCGGTTTCCCAGAGTGTGGCGTCGTTGAAGCCGGTGGCGAGGAGGAGACGGCCGTCGCGGCTGAAGGTGACGTGGCAGTTAGGGGTGTCGAGCTTTGCTGCGCCTTTGCCGGTGGAGGCGTCCCAGATGGTGACGCGGGTGTCCATGGTGTAGCGGCCGCAGACGATCCAGCGGCCGTCCGGGCTGAGGATGATGGAGCCGGTGCCGCTGGGGGAGGCTGGGCCGGGGAGGGAGATGTGGGAGTTGCTGGCGTTCTCGATGAGGAGGGGTTTGTCGGGAGAGGCGGTGTTGAGAACGAGCATTCGCTTGTTAGTGCCGGGGATGACGGCGCGCTGGCCGTCGGCGTTCCAGCTGATGGAGTGCGGGGAGAAGTCTTTGGGGAGAGGGATGGGGGTGCCTGAGGCGAGGAAGGAGTCAGGGTTAGGGAGGCCGGAGGCTGGGAGGTTGAAGAGACGGAGGCCGGAGGGACCTGCTAGCCAGAGTTGCCGGGTGACTGGGTGGAAGCCGACGGAGTGCTTGGCGGGGAGGAGGAAGGGGAGGAGTTGACGGGATTCGAGGTCGATGAGTTCGAAGCTGTGGTTATCGGCGGTGTTATTGGGGCCGGCCCATTCCGGAGGGCTCCAGACGGCGAAGCGGCCGTCTGGGGAGATATCGGATTGCCAGACGGTGGAGCGGTTTTTGTAGGTGCCGAGGATATCGCGCTGGCCGGGGCTGGTGGCGATGCGCCAGACGCCGACTTTGCGGCCGGGGAGACCCCATGCGATGCGGTCGCCGGAGCGGGAGATGACAAGACCGCGGCCGGCGGTGGTGCGGCAGAGGACGCGAGCGGTGGCGACGTCCCAGAGTCTGGTGATGCCGTCGCTGCCTGAGGTGACGAGGAGGCGGCCGTCGGCGCTGAAGGAGTGGGCCCATGTTTCGACGGCGATGTCGCCGAACTGGACGATGCGGCCGCTGGCGATTTCGAGTGAGTAGAGGGCGAAGTTGTCGCAGGCGAAGAGGAAGCGGTCGCCGCGGACGTCCCATGTGAGGGATTGGACGCGTGCGGCGGCTTTGTGGGAGAGGTGGAGGTTGCCGGTGGCGGTGTGGTAGATGTTGATGACGTCGCCGGAGTACCATGCGATGAGGTCGCCGCGCGGGCTGAGACGGGTGAAGTTAGTGAAGCCGCCGGTGTAGGTGAAGCCGTCGGGGAGTTTGGGCATGGGGCGGACGTGGCCGGTCTCTATGTCGTAGAGGAGGTGGGTGCCTTCGGTGCCGTGCATGGCGAGGCACATGATGCGGTCGTCGGCGGTGAAGGTGGGGGGCCACGAGTGCTGCCGGGTGATGGGGTCGAGGCCGATGACGCGGACGAGTTTACCGGATTCGGTTTCGTAGAGGGCGATGGCGCCGCCGTTGTAGCGGATGGCGGTGTATTTGCCGGAGGCGGAGAAGGTGAAGTCGCCGACGGAGATGGGAGTGCCGATGAGCTTGCGCTGGAGGGCGAGGGAGGCGGGGAGTGGGAAGTCGCGGACGTGGGAATTGTCGTCCATGCGGTAGAGGGAGACGTCGGTTTCGGCGTAGCGGACGAGGTAGTAGCGGAGGTCCGGGTCGAAGTTGAAGCCGTAGGAGCCGCGTTGGAGGTCCCATGAGCGGTCGGGGACGAGGTCTGGGCGGATGAGGGCGGCGAGGGCCTCGTTGCGGAGTTCGAGGGAGGGGCGGATGAGGGCGGCGGTGCGGACGGCCTGGAGGGCGGCGTCGCGGTGGCCCATTTTGGTGCTGAGGTTTTCGGCGCGGGCCTGGGCGAGGGAGGCTTTCCAGAGACGCTCGGTGTTTTCGGCTTCGGCCTGTTCGGCGCGGGCCTGGCTTTGGCGGGCTTTGGTGATGAAGAAGACGAGGACGGCACCGGTGAGGACGACCATGGCGAGGATGGCTCCGATGGTGCGGTTGGCGCGGAGGACGGAACGGCGGACAAACTCGCGGCGTTCGGCGAGACTGCCGAGGTCGGGCCGCGGGTCATTTTCAATCATCGGGGGAGAGTGGCGAGAGAGGAGGGCGGGTGCAAGGTGAAGGGAAGGGGCGGTATCCGACTTTAGGCGGATCGGGGGAAAGCTGAGACGAGGTAGGTGTGGGTATCCGGCGAAAGTCTGATGGCGGGAGGGGGAAGTGGTGCGAAGGTGAGGAGGTGAAGAAGATTCTAATCATTGAAGATCAGGCGCCGATGAGGCGGAACATAGCTTTGATGCTTGAGATGGAGGGGTATGAGACGGTGACGGCGGAGAATGGGAGGGTGGGGTTGGAGATGGCGAGGAGGGAGGAGCCGGATCTGGTGTTGTGTGATGTGATGATGCCGGAGTTGGACGGGTACGGGGTGGTGCAGGCGTTGCGGGAGGACGTGCGGTTTGCGGCGACGCCATTTATTTTTCTGACGGCGAAGAGCGACCGGAGTGATGTGAGGGTGGGGATGAACTATGGGGCGGACGATTATCTGACGAAGCCGGTGGTGCGGGATGATCTGCTGGCGGCGGTGACGGCGCGGCTGCAGCGGGCGGGGGCGGTGCACGAGTGCATTGAGGCCGCGGGGAGCGGGTTCAGTCCGGATTATTCGAGTGCGGTGCCGCTGCAGACGGCGCTGGGGATTACGGCGCGGGAGGCGGAAGTGCTGTTATGGGTAGCGCAGGGGAAGAGCAATGCGGAGGTGGGGGTGATTCTGGGGATGGCTGAGAAGACGGTGAAGCAGCACCTTGGGAGTATTTTTGCGAAGCTGGGTCTGGAGAATCGGAATGCGGCGACCTTGCAGGCGGTGGAGGTGCTGAGCGGGGTGCGGCGGGGGCGGTGAGAGGGGGGATGGTTAGTGATTGAGCCGCTGGAGGACCATGGTGCCGTGGTCCATGGAGGCGTGGTAGGTGGCTTTGAGGGAGTTGTTATGGATGGTGGCGGAGTGGGAGAACGTGCCGCCGAAGAGTGGGCCGAGGTCTTTTGAGCCGGAGAGGGAGATGGAGCCGTCGGGTTGGGGGGAGGCGAGGCAATCGACGGAGAATCCGGCGCAGAGGATGTGTTTCCACGAGGCGCGGTAGCGGAAGCGGAGCATGCCGGGCTGATTAGGGATGGTGGAGACGACGGCGCGGAGACCGCCGTGGTGGCCGTTGGTGGCGCTGAGCCATGTGCCGCGCCATGCGCCGGTGGCTGGGTCTGCGGGGTGGGAGGATTTGGCGGCGTGCCAGCCGCGGGGGAAGCCGGTGCAGGCCGGGGCAGCGAGGGAGGCGGCGGCGGCGAGGGCGGCGAGGCGGCGGAGGCTCATGGGAGTGTGGGAAAAAGGAAGCGGGCGGGACCGCCGGGGAAACCGGAGGTGCCGCCCGCAGTTGCGGAGAGGGTCCGCGGAAGGGTCAGGAGAGCGAAGCGAGGACGGCCTTGATGGCGGCGAAGTCGGGGAGATCGCCTGGGTTTTCGAGGACCTCGGCGTATTGGATGACGCCGGATTTATCGACGACGAAGGCGGAGCGTTTGGGGACGCCGGCCTGGCCGAGGTTTTTGTCAGGGAGGAAGCTGTCGTAGGCGATGCCGTAGGCCGAGGTGGTGGCGTGGTCGTAGTCGCTGAGGAGGGTGAGGGTGATGTGTTCTTTTTCGGCCCATGCCTTCTGAGCGAAGGGGTTGTCGCCGGAGATGGCGAGGACGCGGGCGTTGAGGGCGGTGAATTCGTTGAGGCCGCCGGAGATTTCGCAGAGTTCCTTGGTGCAGACGCCTGTGAAGGCCATGGGGACGAAGAGGAGGACGACGTTGGATTTGCCGGCGTTTTCGGAAAGCGTGACGTATTCGGGGCCGTTGGCGCCGAGGGTGGTGAGTTTGAAGTCCGGGGCTGGAGAACCTTTGGAGAGAGCCATGGGGATGGGGGATTGGGTGGGGTTTTGGGTGAGTTGGTGGAAGCCTGAAAGAGGCGGTGGAGGGATAGAGTGGTGCGGAGGGGAGGTCAAAGGCAATACGGCGGGGAGGAGGGAGGTGGTGCGGTGATTCGGGGTTGCCCGGAAGTGAGGTGGGGCCATAGATGGGAGTCCTTACAGCCCGGCATGACCGACAAGCCTGACATTCCCCGCAAGACCGTTTACCGGCTCTCGATTTACCAGCGCTGTCTGAGACGGCTGAAGGAGAATCGGGTGGAGACGGTGTCGTCGGAGGCGTTGGCGAAGGCTGCGGGGGTGACGCCGTCGCAGTTGCGGAAGGATCTGGCGAGTTTCGGGAATTTCGGGACGCGGGGGTTGGGGTATAATGTGGAGGCGTTGTCGGGGACGATCGGGGAGACCTTGGGGACGACGCGATTGCAGCCGGTGATTCTGGTCGGGGTGGGGAATCTTGGGTCGGCGCTGTTGAGGTACCATGGGTTCAACAAGGAAGGGTTTGAGATTGTGGGTGCGTTTGATGGGGAGGTGGGGAAGACGCATCCGACGGTGAAGGTGTATCCGATGGGCGAGCTGGAGGGGTTTGTGAGTGCGAACGGGGTGAAGCTGGCGATACTGGCGGTGCCGGCGTCGGTGGCGCAGCAGGTGTGCAACGAGCTGGTGGCGGCTGGGGTGCAGGCGGTGTTGAATTTTGCGCCTGTGGTTCTGGAGGTGCCGGAGCAGGTGGTGGTGAACAACGTCGACCTTGCGGTGGAGTTGGAGAACCTGAGTTATTTCATCCGCTGAGCGGGTTCAGGATTTGCCCGAGTCTGGAGGGGCGGGGGCGTCCGGGCTTTTGGTCTGCAGGGGAGCGGGGCGGCCGGGGATGTTCAGAACCGGCATGGGTTCGATGCGAGGTTTGACGAGTGTGCCTTCGACGGCGAACTGGAGGGAGACGGTGCAGAGGAGTTCGCCGGGTTCGAGGCCGCTGCGGACGATGACGTGGTCGCGTTCGCCCCATGCGATTTCGACCTGGCGGCTGCGGAGTTTGGAGTCTTTGCCGATGACGAGGACGGTGTTGCCGTCGCGGATGGCAACGCGTGGGATGACGAAGACGTTTTTGAGGGTTTTGCCGGTGATGTCTGCGCTGACCCATGTGCCGACTTTGAGAGGGGGGACTTCGCCGGAGCGGCGTGCGTAGGGGTCCTGGACCTGGGCGGTGACGTAGAGTTGGCGGGAGCGGGAGTCGACGCCGCCGGCGGCGCGGACGATGCGGCCTTGCCATGTGCCGGAGCGGCCGCCGAAGTCGGAGCGGAGGGTGACTTCCGGGCCTGAGTCGTCGAGGGAGATTTTTTCGCCGCGGTAGCGTTCGGGGAGGTCGACGAAGGCGAGTTGTTCGCTGCTGAGGGGGAGGTCGATTTCGGCGCTGTCGACGGCGTAGATTTTGGCGATTTCGCGGCCTGCGGAGACGAATTGGCCGACGTCTGCGGACTTGTCGAGGACGCGGCCGGCGTAGGGGGCGCGGATGGTGCAGCGTTCGAGGTCGCGGGCGGCGCGTTGTTCCGAGGCTTTGGCGGATTCGAGGCGAGCGGCGGCTTCGGCGAGTTGGGGTTTGCGGGAGACGAGCGGGCCTGGTTCGCCGGGGCGGCCGAGGGCTTTCCAGTCGTCGAGGGCCTGGGCGGCGCGTGCGGATTCCTCGGTGACGGCGGTTTCGGCCTGGGCGACGGCGCTTTTGGCGATGGTGACGGCGGCTTTGAAGTCTCGGTCGTCGAGTTGGACGAGGATATCGCCTTGTTCGAAGAAGCCGCCTTCGCGGAAGGAAGGGGCGATGTCGATGATGACGCTGCCGACTTCAGCGACGAGGGAGCTTTCGGTGCGGGCCCTGACTTCGCCGCGGGTGGCAAGGGTGACGGTGTAGTCCTGCGGTTGGACGGTGGCGGCGGTGACTGGGACGGCGGGGGTGGGGCGGCGAGATTCCTCAGGTGGGGTGGCCTGATGAGCGAGGCGCCAGCCGATGGCTGAGAGGCCGCCGAGCAGGAGGAGGGGGATGAAGATTTTGCGGAGGAGCGACACGGAGCCGGGGAGCGGGCGGTTTTTTTCAGAGATGGGCCGAGGGTTTGGCGCGGGCATGCGCAGATACGCCCGTGAAGGCGTAGGGGCAACTCTCACTTGTGGTGAGGCCGGGCAATGTCTAAAAGCGGCGTTGGCAGACCGACGCTGAGCGCGGTACACCGCCAGATATTTCAATGCCTAAGATCATCATTCATCATCCGGACGGCACGCAGGTCAAATACGGCCTGAACGGCAAGGCGTTCACGATCGGGCGTGCGGAGAATAACGACATTGTGCTGCGGGACGGTGCGAGTTCGAGTCATCACGCGGTGCTGAAGCTTGGGGAGAGCGGGGATTTTGCGGTGACGGATCTGGAGTCGACGAATCACACGCGGGTGAACGGGACGAAGGTGACGAGTCAGGTGCTGGTGAATGGGGATGTGATTCAGTTCGGGGACACGCAGGCGGTGTATGAGTCTGAGGTGGTGGTGGAGCGTGCGGGTGGGGAAGCGGTGACGCAGCCGTATGGGAATCCGCCGCC
>JAIXVE010000050.1 GCA_027483175.1 Verrucomicrobiaceae bacterium
CCTCGCCGCCAGCCGCCAATCCGTCCTCGAAGCCCTCGATCTCCGCTTCGGCCCCATCCCCGACGGCCTCCGCGATTCCCTCAACGCCATCGCCGATCCCGAAAAACTCCGCGCCCTCCTCCGCGCGGCCATCGTCTCCGATTCCCTCGAATCCTTCGCCGCATCGCTCTGACATCGCACAATCCTCAGCGCTACCGCCGCGCAGCCGGCACTCTCCTCACAAGAATCTCCCCATCGGAGAACGCCTGACTTTGGGAGGCGAGCGACAGCCGTGGCGCAGCGAGACAGCCAGCCGCAAGGCCACCCAGTAGGGCAAAGGGGTCAACTTCAGGGCTCTTCGTCCTAACAACTACCCCCTCACGGCACGTCCACACACGCCACCGCCATCGCGCACATCCCTTCCTCCCGACCCGGAAATCCCATCCGCTCATTCGTCGTCGCCTTCACCCCCACCCGGTCCGCAGGCAATCCTAACGCCTCACCGATCCGCTCCTTCATCAGCGGCACATGTGGCAGAATCTTCGGCCGTTCCGCCACCAGCGTCGCATCCACATTGTGCAGCACCCCGCCCTTCCCACGCACCACCCCAGCCACCACCCGCAGAATCTCGAGACTGCTGATCCCCCGAATCGTCTCATCCCCAGGCGGAAAAAAATGCCCGATGTCCGGCTCCCCCACCGCCCCTAGCACCGCATCCGCAATCGCATGACACAGCACATCCGCATCACTGTGCCCCTCCAGCCCGCGCGCATGCGGGATCTCCACCCCGCCCAGCACCAGCAGCCGCCCTTCCACAAGGCGGTGCACATCATAACCAATTCCAGTCCGGATCATCGTCTCGTCTCCTCAGGTTTCACTTCGCCGCCCCCGCCGCCATCTCCTCCTCCACCCACTCCAGCGGCAGCTTCCCGTTCGTGCAGCACATCGAGTACTTCTCCGCCGCCGCATCCTTCTCGAACAACCGCGCCTTCCCACCCGCCGTCTCCACCAGAATAATCCCCGCCGCCACATCCCACAAACTGATCACTTCCTCCAGATACGCATCCAGCCGCCCCGCCGCCACATACGCCATCCCCAGCGCCGCACTCCCTAACATCCGCGTCTTCCTCACCTTGAACAGCAGTTCCTTGAACCGCGCCAGCCCCGCATCAATCGACTCCTTGTTCTTCGAAAACCCTACCGTAACCATCGCCTCCGACAACTCCCCGCGCCCGCTCACCCGGATCGGCTGCCCGTTCAACTCCGCTCCATATCCCTTCCGCCCCACAAACATCTCGTCCTGCATCGGATCGTAAATCACCCCCAGCACAATCTCCCCCGCCACCCGCAGCGCAATGCTCACACAGAAATGCGGGATCCCGTAAAAATAATTCACCGTCCCGTCGATCGGATCCACAATCCACTCGTGGTCACTCCCCTGATTCCCCGCAATCCCTTCCTCACCGTAAATTGCATGGTCCGGAAAACTCCGCAGAATAATCGCCGTGATCAGCTCCTGACTCCTCACATCCAGCTCCAGCTTGATGTCATACTGCTTCAATTCATTCACCCCCAGCGGCCCGCCGAAATTCGCTTTGATCAGCGCCCCAGCCTGACGCGCAGCATCAACAGCAGTGGCAAGAAACTCTTCAGGTCTGGACATGCCCTGCGCTTGCCCCCGATTCCACACCCGCGCCAGCGGAATTCCTCCTCCCCATCGCTTGCCTCCCCGCCCCCTCGCCCGCACCATCCCCTCCCATGACCCCAAGGCTCTCCCGCCGCCGCTTCCTCCCGCTCGCCGCCTCCGCCCTCGCCGGCTGCTCAAAAGCCTCACCCACCAAGGTCCTCAATGTCTACCTTTGGGCCGAATACCTCCCGGACGATGTCGTCCGCGACTTCGAAAAGGAAGCCGCCTGCCGCCTCCAGGTCGACACCTACAACTCCAACGAGGAAATGATCACCAAGGCCGCCACCGGTTCCTCCGGCTACGACCTCGTCTGCCCGTCCCAGTACGCCGTCGCCCAGATGGCCTCCCAGAACCTCCTCGCCCCGCTCGACCCCACCGCTCTCCCCAATCGCAAACACCTCGACCCGCGCTTCCTCTCCCTCCGCGCCGACCCGGATAACAAATTCGCCGTCCCCTACCTCGGAGCCTCCACCGGCATCGGCTACCACAAGCCCGCCCTCCCCAACCCACCCCAGCGCTGGGCCGACCTCTTCAACCCCACCTTCCTCGCCCCCCTCAAAGGCAAACTCTCCATCCTCGACGACGCCCGCGAAGCCGCCGCCATCGCCCTCATGGCCCTCGGCCTCCCACCCAATTCCTCCAACCCCGACGACATCACCAAGGCCGCTCAACTCCTCACCTCCCAGAAACCCTTCGTCGCCTGCTACGACTCCGAATCCTTCGAAGACAAGCTCGCCTCCGGCATCTGCCTCGCCGTCCACGGCTACGCCGGTGACTTCGTCGCCGTCATGAAAGACAACCCCCAAATCACCTTCACCCTCCCCGCCGAAGGCTCAGTCTTCAACATGGACTGCTTCTGCCTCCTCGCAGAATCCCGCAACCAACCGCTCGCCCACCGCTTCCTCGACTTCATCCTCCGCCCCGAAATCGCCGCTCGCATCTCCTCAGCCACAGGATACCCGAACGCCAACGCCGCCGCCACCCCGCTCATCCCCGAGTCCCTCCGCAACCACCCCTGCTTCCAGATCCCCCCAGCCGACAAACTCGTCATGCTCGAAGACTGCGGCCCCGACACCCGCGCCCTCTACTCCAAAGCATGGGAATCCGTAAAACTCGCCTGATTTTCTTGCCGCACACGTTTTCCCCAGGAATCCCGCCCGCCCCATCGTCCACTCTCCAACGCCTCACGCCTCCCCACCGCGTGCCGCTCCCATGAACCCCATCCCCGATCCCGGCCAACTCCGCGCCGAACTCGTGCAACGCGCCCTGCCTGAGTTCGAACGGCCGCTCATCGGCTACGCCACCAGCATCACCCACGACCACGACGCCGCACGCGACATCGTCCAGGACACGTTCCTCAAACTCTGGATCCACGAAGACCCCGCCAGCCTCGACGGCCCAGGCCTCAAACCATGGCTCTACACGGTCTGCCGCAACCGATCCCTCGACTGGCTCCGCAGACGCCACCGCCTCGTCAGTCTCGACTCCGATTCCTTCGCCCAATTCGCCGCCAGCACCCCGGAACCCGCCGCCACCGCCTCCTCCCGCGACGACGCCGCCGATGTCCTCCGCTACTTCCAGCGCCTCCCCGCCAATCAGGCCGAATGCCTCCGCCTCAAATTCCAGCACGACCTCTCCTACAAGGAAATCGCCGCCGCCACCGGTCTCACCGTCACCAACGTCGGCTTCCTCATCCACACAGGCCTCAAACGTCTCCGCCAGCTCCTCGCCCCACCCGCCTCCCGCGCCACCGCCGCCTCACCTCTCCTCCCGCTCCCCAACTGATCCCATGAAATCTCCCGCGGACCATCCCGACTTCACCGCCATGGCCATCGGCGAACACATCGACGGCACGCCCCCCCAAGCCGTCCTCGACGCCCTCCACCAGAACCCCGCCGCACGCCGCGAGGCCGACGCCATCCGCTCCACCGCCCAGCGTCTCTCCGCCGCTCTCGGCTCCTCCGGATCCCATTCCCTCGACTCCGCCGCCCGCCTCGCCATCCTCAATGCCGACCCGGCCGCCGTCCGCGCTCGCTTCGCCTCCGAATCCTCGTCCCAACCCGCCTCCACTCCCGCCAACACCCGGCCGCGCCCGCGCCACGACCGCTATTCATGGGTCGTCCCCACCGCCGCCGCCGCCGCCGTCGTCATCGCCGGCTGGTTCTTCCTCAATAACACCCGCATCCGTCAGCGCTCTAACAACCCATCCACCCAGGACGAAAACCCGGAACCCACCGGCTTCGTCCGCGCCACCCCTCCTGACAAATCCTCCCCGACCCAGCGCCGCGACATCCCCCGCCACACGCCCGGCGCCGTCACCCCGGAAATCGTCGCCGACCCCGCCATCCCCGCGCCCGGCTCCTCCTCACAACTCCCCGTCATGCCTGCCCCCGCCGTCGCCAACGACGACCCGGCCCGCAGCCCCATGCCGCAGCTCCCCAAATCCGCCACGCCGCCCGCCAATCCTTCCTCCCTCTTCGCCGCCCCGGAACGCAATCCCTAACTGCTCTCCGGCAGCGTCGCATACGGCGCTTCTCTCAGCTCCGCCCGCTTCCTCCCAGTCAGAATCCGCACCCATTCCACCGCACACCCGCTCACAATCACCCCCACCATCACGAGGAAAAACACCGTGATCCCCACATCGACGCGCAGATTGATCAGCGTCGCCCTCAGCTTGGCCGCCACCACCGGATCCGTCGCCACCGCCAGCTTCGCCTCCACCCCCGCAATCGCCGGCAGGAATCCCGCCGCCTTCGCACTGAAAATCTTCATCGTCCCCGCCGTGAAGGTCACCACCAGCAGAAACACCAGCGGCACCCCCGTCGTCCACGCATAACGCGCCCGCCCCATCTTCACCAGAATCGTCGTCCCCAGACAGAACGCGATCACCGCCAGCAGTTGATTCGCGATCCCGAAAATCGGCCACAGCGCCGTCGCAATCCCTGACGGATCAATAATCCCCTGGTACAGAAAATACCCCCACGCCGCCACCAGCAACCCGCTCGCCAGCACGTTGCCAGCCATACTCCGCGTGTCCCCCAGCGACGGCACAAACTGCCCCAGCAGATCCTGCAGAATAAACCGCCCCACCCGCGTCCCCGCATCCAGCGTCGTCAGAATGAACAACGCCTCGAACATGATCGCAAAATGATACCACAGACCTAGCATGTTCAGCCCGCCGAACACTTTGTGGAACATCATCGCCATCCCCACCGCAAACGTCGGAGCCCCCCCCGTCTTCCCGATCAGCGTCGGCTCCTGCATCTCCGCCGCCAGATGCTGCATCTCCGGCAGCGTCACCGCAAAACCAGCCGCATTCACCCGCGCAATCACCGCCTCATGCACCGCCACCGTCGGCGGATCCGCCGGCGTGTTGATCGCAAAATACTGCCCGGGCTCCAGTGCACACGCCGCAATGATCGCACTCAACGCCACCAGCATCTCCGTCACCATGCTCCCATATCCCACTAGCCGGATATGCTTCTCCCTCATCAGCAGCTTCGGCGTCGTCCCCGACGATATCAGTGAGTGAAAACCCGAAATCGCCCCGCAAGCGATCGTAATGCACACAAACGGAAACACCGGCCCAGGCACCACCCACCCGCTCCCATCCGTAAACTGCGTCACCGCCGGCATCTTCAATGGCGGAGCCACCACCACAATGAACACCCCCAGCACCGCCACCGTCCCCAGCTTCATGAACGTGCTCAGATAATCCCGCGGAGCCAGCAGCAGCCACACCGGCAGCACACTCGCCGCAAACCCATACACAATAATCGCCCACGCCAGCGACTCCGGCCGCCACGTCAGCATCTCCTTCCACTCCGGCGTCAGATAATTCCCCCCACCCACACACGCCAGCAATCCCACCACCCCAGCCACCGTCACCGGCGTCACCCCAGCCCACCCCTGCCGGATCGCCACCCCCATCGCCATCGCCAGCGGAATCGTCGCCGCAATCGTGAACAATCCCCACGGGCTGTGCGCCAGCGCCTTCACCACCACCAACCCCAGCACCGCCAGAATGATCGTCATGATCACCAGCAGACTCACCATCGCCACCATCCCGATGAATGGATTGATCTCTTCCCTCAGCATCCGCCCCAGCGACTTCCCATCCCGCCGCATCGACGCAAACAACACCACCGCATCATGCACCCCACCCCCCAATGTCGCCCCGATCAGAATCCACAAGGTCCCCGGCAAATACCCGAACTGCGCCGCCAGCACCGGCCCCACCAACGGCCCAGGCCCGGCAATCGCCGCAAAATGATGCCCGAACACCACCCACTTCGCCGTCGGCACATAATCCCGCCCGTCCGCCTTCGTCACCGCAGGCGGTGCCCGCCGGTCATCCAGCGTCAGCACCTTCGCCATCAGCCACGCACTGTAAAACCGATACGCCACCGCAAACGAACACACCCCAGCCACCACCAGCCATAACGCATTCACAGGCTCCGCACGCTGCAATGCCGAGATCAGCACCGCCAGCACGCCGAGACTCGACACGGCTACCCACACGAGAAATCGAACGATTCGGTTCATAACCTCCCATCGGAGCAGATTCCCAGCTCCCAGGCCACGGGAATTTTAACCACCCCCGCACTGCGCAGCGGCTGTCCCCCAACCGCCACGCAGCCGGTTCTCCTCAAGGAGCCAGCGGAATCACCGGCTGCACCCGGAAGAACTGCCTCGGTGCCTCCGGATCCAATATCAGCCGCACCGCCCCAGTCCCCGTCGCCGGCCGCTGCAATCCCCCCAGCGCATCCCACCCGGACAGATCCGCCGTCGCCTCCACTTGATAGGACCGCCGCGGACTCGCCGACCACCTCAGAATCATGCTGTCCTCCGTGTCGTTCTCCGCCTCAGGCACCCCCGGCACACTCGCCGCACTGAACGGATTCGTGTCCGCCAGATACTCGTCCCGGTCACTCACCCCATCCCCATCCGCATCCGATCCCGGCGTCCGACCTAGCAAGTTCAGATCGTCAGGCCGCCCCGCCAGCACCAGTTGCTCCCGCTCCCAGGCATCCGCAATCCCGTCCGCTCCCGCCACATCCGCATCCTCCCCAGCCCGCACCTTCGTCCGCAACCCCGCCAGCCCGATCCACCCGCAGTTCGCCGAATAAGCAAACCCGCTCATCTCCCCAGTCCCCAGATCAATCCGCGGCGGATCACTCCAGCTCTGCCCGAAATACACCCACCCGATGTTCGCCCCGTACGCATAACCCGTCAGCCGCCCCGCCCCGTCATGGTTCACCCCGATGTCCCCGCCCGTCCCACTGTACTGAATCCCATCCGCAGGCTTCCCATCCCCAAGATCAATCCACCCGACATTCGCCGCATACACCTTCCCTGACAAAAACTGCATCCCCACCGTCGGCACATCCTCACCCTTCGCCAGCGCCCTCCAGTTCAACCACCCGAAATTCGCCGCGTAACTCCTCGCATGCCCCACCGCAAACGTCGTCTCCTCAGGATCCGCCAGCACCATACTGAAATCCACCCCCGCCGCCAGCACCTTCACCGTCCGCCCCGACAACGCCCCGCTCACATCCACCCGCACCGGTACCGCCCGGTCCACCGTCGTCCCGTCACCCAATCCCCCGGACACATTGTATCCCCACGCAAACAACTCCCCGTCCGCACTCAGCGCCAGACTGTGCAGCCCCGCCGCCACCGCCGTAATCGTCTTTCCCGAAAGCACGCCACTGTCATCCACCGCCACCGGACTCGTCCGCCGCGTCGTCGTCCCGTCACCCAATTGCCCATAACTATTATCACCCCACGCATACGCCCGTCCGTCCGACCCGATCGCCAGCCCTCCCCCGCTCCCCGCCTCTATCGCCGTCACCGTCTTCCCCGACAGCACCCCAGACATATCCAGCGCCACCGGCGTCAGCCGGTGCGTCGTCGTCCCGTCGCCCAGCTGCCCATAACTGTTCGCCCCCCAACCATACACTTTCCCCGCCGACGACAATGCCAGACAACCCGCCGGCATCGCCGTAATCGCCACAATCACCTTCCCGGACAGCACCCCGCTGACATCCACCGCCACAGGCACCGACCTCGCCGTCGTCGTCCCATCCCCGATCCCTCCCACCGCATTGTTCCCCCACGCATACACCTTCCCATTCGAATCCAGCGCGTAACTCTGATAGTCCGACGCCGCAATCGCCACCACCGTCTTCCCCGACAACACCCCACTCATGTCCACCGCCACAGGCACCGCACTCGACACCCCGCTGCCATTCCCCAGCAATCCGTACGTGTTCGATCCCCACGCATACACCTTGCCGTCTGACGTCAGCCCCAGACTGTGGTCAAGCCCCGCCGCCAGCGCCACCAGCGTCTTTCCCGACAGCACCCCGCTCATGTCCACCGCCACCGGCGGCGAACTCGGTGCCGTCGTTCCGTCCCCCAGCATCCCCTGCAAGTTACTCCCCCACCCATACCCCTTTCCATCACTCCCTAGCGCCAGAACCGAATCCCCGTACACCGACAGCGCCGTGATCGTCTTCCCCGCCAGCACGCCACTCACATCCACCGCCACCGGCACCAGCCGGTCGGTGGTCGTCCCGTCTCCCAGCTGCGCATCCCCGTTCTCCCCCCAGCCGAACGGATCCGCCTGAACCGCCGTCAACCCGGACACCAACGCAAGCAGCACCCATCGTCTCAGTTTCATGGCCATGTCAGAAGGTCAGGTTGCTCGTCGGCGTCGCCGCCGCCGCATCCGTCAGCGGAGCCACTCCATTCCCCGCAGGCACACTGATCTGCCCCGTCCCGTTGCTCCTCACAAAATTCCGGATCACCACGTTCTGATTGCTCGCCAGCTCAATCCCCCACGTCCCGTTCGCACGCGCCGTGCAACCCTCCAGCCGGTTGTTGTTCCCGCCCTTGTAACCACTCGCATAGTTCGCCACCGACAGGCAATTCAGAAACTGGCATCCATCCGTCACGTTGAACCCGTGACTCGTCCCCGTCAGCGGCGGCGGCGTCTGCCCCGGCTGCAGCGGCGGCGACCCGTTCTTGTCAGCAGAACAATGCGTGAACAGGCAGTCAAACTCCGTGTGAAACCCGTCCCATTGATTCAACTGCGCCACACACTGCACAAAACTCACCGCCAGATTGTTCTCCGGCGGCAACGGATTCCCCACATACGTCGAACGCTCGGCATAATACCCTTCCTCGAAATTCCCGCGCGACGTGCAGTTCATCAGCGCACACCCGCCCCGCAGATGAAACCCTTCATTCCGGTTCGCTATCGCACTGCAGTTCAGGAGCGTCACCGACGTGTTCACATCAATCCCCGTCGCCCCGCAACTCTTCGCCGTGCACCCGCTCAACGACGACCCGCTCGCACTCACAATCCCACAGCCATAACAACTGATCGCCACACAATCCGCAATCCGCGACCCCGACTGCGCCAGAATCCCGATCGCATGAATCGTGTCCGCAATGCACCCGCGCACCACCGACCCATCATCACAGTGAATCCCCGACCACGGCCCAGGTCCCGACGGCACCCCAGCCTCCGGCCTCTGCGCCCGCACCGTGCATTCCTCCACCGCCGCCGACTGCCCGCATAGAATCCCATACGTGTTCACATTCGAAACCTGAAGGTCATGCACCCGGCACGTCTTGCCCAGCCGCACCCCGATCAGCCACGCCCCTTTGATGTGCCCGTTCCGCACCGTGATGTTCTCGTGCGCCGTCGCTCCACTCCCCCCATCCACCGCCACCTGCGTCCCCGGCGGCACCTCAAGGCTCGGCGTGAACTCTATCAGATACCCCCTCAGATCCAGCGTCACATCATCCGCATCAATCACCACCTGCTTCGTCAGGTTCTCCGTCAGATAATAATGCCCAGGCCGCGAAATCGTATAGTTCCCCGCACTTCCCGTCAGCGCAGGAAGATTCGCATCGCGACTCGGAATCGGCTGCCCGGGATCCGTCTGCGTCAGGCTCTTCATGCTAGGCACCGGAGTCCCGGTCCCATCCAGCGCTCGGTCGGCAAACGGAAACGATCCCGGCCCTGGCGGCGGCAGCGGCCCCTGCCCCTGCACCGGCATCGCCAGCCCGCAGGCACTCAGCAAAGCCATTCGGAGAATCGGTATCAGTCGGATATTCATGGCAGATCTTCTGGGGGATATGGTCTCAATCGCACGCCCCGCCGCCGCCTCTGCTGGCCGTCACAGTTCGTGCTCATCCATTCCTCTGCATTCCGCCGCCGCACCTTACACACCCCCGCCGCTTTTTTTCACGGCGCCCCGCTCCCACCAGACTCCGCACTCTTATCCTCCCGCAACCGACCCACCATCGTCTGCCTCAACCGCGCCACCGGACGCGTCGCCGGCCACCCGTCCATCAGCTCAAGATACTCCCGCTCCCCCAGCCGATGCCACGGATGAATCGTCGGCTTCACCGCCTCCGGTGCCGTCAGCCACCTCGCCAGCGCCGCCGCTGCCGACTCCTCCCGCCCAGGCACCATCTCCCCCAACCGCCGCCGGTCCACCGGCCCCTGCGGCTCCAGCTGCCCTCCCTCCGCCAACCGCTGCCCGGACATCGCCCGCGCAAAATCCAGAAACCACCCCGGCACGCCCTCCCCTGGCCGCGGCAACAACCACATCGCCGTCTCCCCGCTCAACGGCTCCTCCGCCGTCAACTGCGTCGCCCCAGCCACTCTCGTCCCGCTCCCATTGAAGGCCAGCGCACTCAGCGGCAACGTCAGCGGCAACGGCGGCCCGATCGTAAACCCACTAGCCGTATCCACTACGATCATTTCCCCCTGAGCCGCCGCCGCCAGCCGCCCACCCCGCCCGCTCCACGCCAGTTGCCGCACCGGACTCGATAAATGCAGCGCCTCCCCGCGCACCTTGGCACTCCCCGCGTCCCACAACATCACCGTCCCATCCTCCGACCCGCTCGCCGCTTCCATCTCCGCTCCCCACGCCATCACCGTCACCGCCGCCAGATGCCGCGTCGCCCGCACCCGCCCCGCTCCTCCCCACCCGCAAAACGTCACTTCCCCATCCGCATGCCCGCACCCTAGCCACCTCCCATCCCCGGACACCGCCACCGCCGTCACCTCCGCCGGCTCCGCCATCCGCGATACCTCCACCGCTCCGCCTACCCCCCACCGCACCAGCGTCACTTCCCGCCCATCCCCCGCCACCAGCACCGCCACCGGAGCCCCCGCCGCCACCACACCCGCCCGAAATCCCCCAGCTCCTTTCACCTCCGCCACCACTTCTTCCCCGCCACCACGCAACTCCCGCACCACCCGCCCACTCTTCTCCACCACCACCACCACACCATCCCCGTCCGCCCGCATCGCCAGCGCCTCCCCATCCGTCTCCATCCCCTCCGAAGTCCGCCCCAATCTCTCCGCCGACCACCGCGACACCTCCCCCAATCCATCCACCCCCACTAGCTCATCATCCCCTCTCCACGCCAGCAGCCGCGCCCCGTAAGGCTCTAGCAGAATCCGCTCAGCCTGCCGCGACACGCTGTCGATCACCGTCAGATCCCTCCCCTCCGCTCCCACCCGCACAATCCGGTGCCTCGTCCCCAATGGCCCCGCCATGTCCATCGCCGCCAGTTGCGCCCCAGCCAATGACAGCAACGCCGTCATCCGCCCCGTCGCCGGATGCCACGCCCGCAACGACCCGCCCACTCCCACCACCAGCAACTCCATCGCCCCACCCATCGGCTTCAACGCCCGCACGCGCTCCGGCATCGTCCCCCGTACCCCGAACTCCCGGCCACTCCCCACCGTCCACCCCCGCAGCGCCCCGCGCTCATACGCCGCAAACAAATGCTTCATCCCCGGATCATACGCCACCGCCGTCACCCCTCCCGTCGCCACCTCCGCCCCGATCTTCCCACTCCCCCCATCCGTCCCGTCCGACCACATCAGATTGCCCGCCGCATCACCCGCCAGCACCGCACGCGCATTCCGCGCCGCCACCACCGCCGTCACCGCTCCCGACATCGTGAACATCGGCTCCACCCAACCCATCCCTTCCTCCGCCGCCCATCGGTACACCCCGCCCTCCGCCGTCCCCGCCACCACCACCCGCTGCCGCTCCAATGTCGTCACTGTCATCTGCGTCAATCGCCCCCTCACCCGCCCCACCTGACTCGCACGCAACCCTCCCACCCTCCACACCACTCCCCCCTCCGTCGCCACTAACCCCGATTCCCCAGTCGGCCGCAACTCCACCACCACCGCCGCCCCTCCCTCCGGCCACGACACCGGCAACCACAATCCCGAACCCATCTCCACCGACCACAACATCGACTCCCGACCCCACACCGCCACCCGATTCCCCGCCCCGGACACCGCCACCCGCTCCAATCCCTCCACCCGCCCCGGCGGCATGTACACCTCAGGCCCACTCCAACCCTTCTCACCCTCCACCCACCGCACCACCACCGGAACCCCCGGCTCAGTCCCGCTCAACAACGCCACCAGCGTCCGCCCAGTCAGCACCGTCCCCCGCAATTCACCCCACTCACTCCGCAACGCCACAGGCAACCCCACCGGCCTCATGAACTTCCCATACGCCGCCTGCAGCATCAGATCCGCCGCCGCCACCGCATCCGGCTCCGTCTCCAATGCCCGCGCCAGCACCGGCATCGCCCCGTGAAACTGCCGCTCCGCCTTCCAACGCTGCGCCGTCTGCACGTCCTCCCGCGCCCGCGCCCGCCTCAAATCCTCCGCCCTCGTCTCCGCACGCCAGTACATCACCAGACTCGCCGCCATCCCCGCCACCAGACTCACCACCGCCAGCATCCCCAGCACCACCGCCGCCCGGTGCCGCCGCGCCAGCTTTCCTAACACCTCCATCCCCCGCGCCGGCCGCGCACTCACCGGCTGTTCGTCCAGCACTCGCTGCAGATCATCCGCCAGCGCCTGCGCACTAGCATACCGTCCGCCCGGCGACATCGCCATCGCACGACCCGCAATCGCCAGCAGATCCCGCCGCCACGCCCTCGGAGCCCCACCCATCACCCCGCCCTCGCCCCAACCCGGCACTTCCTCCCCTGCCCCGCGCCGCCCCGCCGACGCAAACGGCAGCCGCCCCGCCAGCACTTCATACATCACCACGCCTAGCGAATACACGTCACTCCGCACATCAATGTCCGCACTCCCCGGCTCCGCCTGCTCCGGACTCATGTACCCAGGCGTCCCCACCAGCTGCCTAACCGCCGTCACCGCCAGATCGCTCAACGGTTCCTCCAATGCCCGCGCCACCCCGAAATCTATCACCTTCACCCTCCTCACACCTCCCTCCTCCCACGCCAGTATATTCGCCGGCTTCAAATCCCGGTGCACCACTCCCTTCCCATGCGCGTGCTGCACCGCCTCACAAACCCCGATCAGCAACCGACAGCGATCACCCGCTCCCAATCCCCACCGCCCGCACATCTCCGTCAGTTCGCCACCACGCACCAGCTCCACCACAAAAAACGGCCGCCCGTCGTGACTCCCCGCATCCAGCACCGTCGCCACCCCCGGATGATTCATCCTCGCCAGCGCACTCCGCTCCCCCTCAAACCTCGCCAGCACCTGCCGCGACACCACCTCCGCCTTCAGCCACTTCACCGCCACCTCCCGCTCCACCGGATGCTCCTGCCGCGCCCGCCACACCTCCGCAAACCCGCCCTCCCCCACCTTCTCCTCCAGCCGGTACCGCCCCCCTAGCAACACCCCCTCCGCTTCCTCCGCCACCACCGGCAGCTCCTC
This sequence comes from Verrucomicrobiaceae bacterium, assembly GCA_027483175.1. Taxonomy (GTDB): domain Bacteria; phylum Verrucomicrobiota; class Verrucomicrobiia; order Verrucomicrobiales; family V1-33; genus V1-33. The sequence goes on from JAIXVE010000050.1 coordinate 13,419, forward strand.
CCCGCCCAGCCACCCCAGCAGGCACGCCGGACAAAACGCCGGCCCGTCGACCGTGTGCCGCACCGCCCCACAAGCATCGCAATGTTGTGCTCTCATCTCATCCTTCTGCTCTTTTCACCTCAACCTTTCAGAAACAGCGCCCGCAAATGCCGGATTTCCTCCTCCACTTCCTCCTCGCTCCCCACCGTCGCCGCCACCTGCGCCCGGAAAACCGCCTGCAACCGCCGCCTCAACCGGTGCACCGCCACACTCAGCGCATTCTCACTCATCCCCAATCCCGCCGCCGCCTCCACCTGCGGCACCGAACCGCCGCCTCTCACCAGATACTCGGACAATACCCCAAACGCCGCCCCTCTTCCCGCCCGTTCCTCCTCCTCCCTCAATGCCGTCAGCGCATGCCCTAGCAAACTCACCGCCCACCGCCGCTCATACACTTCATCCGGCGTCTCCCCCGCCAGCCCGGTCTGCACCAGCTCCGCCTCCAACTGCGCAGGATCCATCCCCGCCACCACCACCCCCCCGCCACGCTTCTGCGTCGCCCCGCGCCGCTGCTCATCCCGCAGATACAACTTCAACCCTCCTATCAGATACGACCGCAACCGCCCCTTCTCCGCATCCGCCCGCCGCAGCACGCCCTTCTCCAGCAGATGCCCGAAATACCCCTGCGTCAGATCCTCCGCCTCCGCAGGCCCATGCCCGCTCCCTCTCAAATACGCATACAACGGAGCCCAGTACAGCCCGCACACCCGATCCAGCGCCCGCCGCGCCACCGTCCCATCCCCTCCTGACAACTCCAGCATCGTCCAGGGCGTCGCCGGAAATGCCACGCCAGTCCGAGCCTCTCGCGGAACTGCCTCCATCACCCCATCGTATGCCCGGCTTCCCCCTCCCTCCGCAAGCTTTGCTTTTTCACCAACCTGCCCGAAAACCAGAATCTCAAACCTCCATCACACCCGTCCGCCCGCGCCGCCGCAGGAAGTATCCCCATAGCCCCACCGCCACCCCATGAATCCCTTCCTCCGCTCTCTCGCCCTCCCGGCCCTCGTCTCCTTCCCATTCGCCGCCACCGCCCAACCCTCCCCCACCTCGTTCCATCACGAACAGGTCATGGGCACGTCCCTCGACATCAAGGTCATCTCCTCATCCCCTTCCGCCGCCGCCCTCGCCGAATCCTCAGCCGTCGCAGAAATCGACCGGCTCTCCGCCCTCCTCAGCACCTACCAGCAGGACTCCGCCATGTCAAAATGGCTCGCCTCCCCCGTCGGCCAACCCACGCCCGTCCCCGCGGAACTCCTCTCGCTCCTCTCCCTCTTCGATACATGGCACCACCGCACCAACGGTGCCCTCAATCCAGCCGCCGCCGCCGCTTCCGCCCTCTGGCTCAACGCAGAAAAATCCCAATCGCTCCCCTCCCCTACCTCCCTCGCCACCACCGCCGCCGACGCCGCCCGCCCCCACTGGTCCCTCAACCCAGCCAACTCCACCGCCACCCGACTCGATCGCGCCCCCCTCTTCTTCAACTCCCTCGCCAAAAGCCACATCCTCTCCATGGCCGCAGACGCCGCCATGAACGCCGCCCACCCACACTCCCTCGTCCTCAACTGCGGCGGTGACATCATCGTCCGCGGCCGCACCCCCGAAACCATCTCCATCGCCAACCCGCTCGCCCACGCAGAAAACGCCGCCCCGCTCGACACCATCGTCATCTCCAACGCCGCCGTCGCCACCAGCGGCAACTACCGCCGCGGCTTCAATATCCTCGGCCACCACTACTCCCACATCATCGACCCCAGATCGTCCCTCCCCGCAGACGCCGTCGCCAGCGCCACCGTCGTCACCCCCGACGCCGCCTCCGCCGGTGCCCTGGCCACCGCCTTCTGCCTCCTCTCCCCATCCGCGTCCGCCACCCTCGCCGCCTCCCACCCACACACCGAGTTCCTCATCGTCCTCGCCAACGGCCAACGCTTCCCCAGCAACGGCTGGGCCGCCCTCCACCCGGATCTCCCCGTCCTCGCCGACACCACTCCCCCAACTCCTCCCACGCCGCCCGCCGACTCCTCCTCACCACCCAAACCCGCCCCCGACGCCCCACCCGCCGACGCCGCGGACACTCCCAAACCCGCCGCCGATCCCTCTGCCCCAACCCCAGCCTCGGACCTCTGGGACGACACCACCGAACTCTCCATCAACCTCGAACTCAAACGCCCCGGCAACAACCGCTACCGCCGCCCCTACGTCGCCGTCTGGATCGAAGACAAAGACAAACAACCCGTCCGCACCATCGCCCTCTGGCACGGCAAGCCCCGCTGGCTCCCAGACCTCCGCGCATGGTCCAAATCCGACCGTCTCCGCCGCACCACCGACGATACCCCGCTCCCCCCATCCATCACCGGCGCCACCCGCCCCGCCGGCCAATACAAGCTCTCATGGGACGGCCGCAACGCCCTCGGCAAACCCGTCAAACGCGGCACCTACACCGTCGTCATCGAGGTCGTTCGCGAACACGGGACCTACCAGCTCATGAAAAAGGAAATCGACCTCTCCAACGCCCCCGCTCAGGTCAAATACGACCCAAATACCGAGGTCTCCGACGCCTCCCTCGACTTCCACCGCAAACCCACGCCCTGATCCCATGCCGGCTCCCGACTCCCCCGGCCGCTGGTCCCGCCGCGCCCCAGCCATCGCCCGCTGGCTCCACCTCTACATCTCCTTCGCCAGCTGCGCCCTCGTCCTCTTCTTCGCCATCACCGGACTCACCCTCAACCACCCGGACTGGTTCTCCTCCACACCCACCGAATCCTCCGCCTCCGGCTCCCTCAACCCGGCATGGCTCACCCCTCCCGACGAACGCGTCGCCCGTCTCGAAATCGCAGAATTCCTCCGCCAGCAACACCGTCTCTCCGGCACCGTCGCCGACTTCCGTCTCGACGAGGAGGTCTGCTCCCTCACCTTCAAAGGCCCCGCCTCCTCCGCCGACATCTCCATCCAGCGCGCCTCCGGATCCTACGAAATCACCACCTCCTCCATGGGCCTCGTCGCCCTCCTCAACGACCTCCATAAAGGCCGCGATACCCCCAAATCATGGTCCGTCGTCATCGACGTCTCCGCCATCCTCCTCATCCTCGTCTCCCTCTCCGGCCTCATCCTCGTCCTCTGGATGAAACGCCGCCGCTCCTCCGCCTTCATCCTCGCCGCCCTCGCCACCATCCTCTCCATCATCGCCGCCGCCCTCGCCACCCGCTGACGCCCCTCCCAATACCACCCAATCCCGGTTGCCCCCAGCCTCCCCCGGCTTAGCGCCCCTCCATGCGACCTCTCTCCGACTGCCGCCTCTACGGAATCCTCGACGCCTCCTACACCCCGCGAGATCAAATGCCCGCCATGCTCGCCGCCATGATCTCCGGTGGGGTCCACATCGTCCAGCTCCGCGCCAAAGGCTGGTCCCCGAACGATATCATCACCACCGCCCGCTCCCTCCACCCGCTCACCAAAGCCGCCGGCATCCCCTTCGTCATCAATGACCACCCGGAAGCCGCCCGCGCCGCCGGCGTCGAAGGCACCCACGTCGGCCAGGACGATCTCTCCATCGCAGAAGCCCGCCAACTCGCAGGCCCTGGCATCTTCATCGGCAAATCCACCCACAGTCTCGCCCAGGCCCACGCCGCCTTCGCAGAAGGAGCCGACTGCATCGGCTTCGGCCCGCTCTTCGCCACCCCCACCAAACCCGATTACCATCCCATCGGCACGCTCGACATCCGCTCCGTCAACACCAACCCACCTGTCCCCGTCTTCTGCATCGGCGGCATCAATCTCCTCACCCTCCCCTCCGTCCTCGCCGCAGGCGCCCACCGCGTCGTCATCGTCTCAGCCATCCTCTCCGCCCCAAACCCCTCCTCCTACTCCCGCCTCTGCCTCGATCTCATCGAATCATCCCCTATTCCCGAAATTTAATCTCCCGGCAATCATCAGGCCCCACCATGACTGACCGGATACCACCCCGGCGGAAGTTTTTTCACTGAATACTTGCGCCTTACGCGGCTATCAGGCAAACACCGATGCCATAAAGGAGAAAAAACTGTGTATTCGAACGACGACTACCTTCTCGACCTGCTTCAGGAATCCGGAAACCTAGACCCTCACGAGGTCCAGGAAGCCGTCATCCATAAAGGCAAACGCACTGCCCTCGAATACCTCATGGAAACCGGTAAGGTCTCCGAGGAACTCCTCGCGCAGACCATGGCCATGAACTCCGGCATGGAGTACGTCGACCTCTCGGGATTCGTCCCAGACGCCGCTACCCTGGAGCTCATGCCCGCAGAAACCGCCGTCAAATACCACGTCATCCCCGTCGGTATGGAAGGCGGCCGTCTCTCCGTCGCCGTCGCCGACCCCCTGGACTTCCAGGCCATGGACAGTCTGCCGCACCTCGTCAGCTTCCCGCTCGACTTCTACTGCGCTCCCAAATCCCAGATCACTCAGTACCTCACCGAGTTCTTCGGCTACCAGAAGGAAGCAGACGGCAGTCTCAGCTTCAGCGGCTCAGAAGCTGCCGCCATCGTCACCGAAACCGACGCCCCCATCATCCGCATGGTCACCGAACTGCTCTCCGAAGCAGTCGTCGCCCGCGCCAGTGACATTCACGTCGAACCCCTCGAAAAACGGCTCCGCATCCGCTACCGCATCGACGGGGTCCTCCAGGAGGTCGCCAGCCACCCCAAACACCTCCATGCCCCCATCATGGCCCGTCTCAAAATCATGACGGGTTCAATGAGCATCGACGAACGCCGCGTCCCTCAGGACGGCCGTATCCAGGCCCGCGTCGGCTCCAAGGACATCGACCTCCGGGTCTCCACCGTCCCCACCAACCACGGCGAATCCGTCGTCATGCGGATTCTCGATAAGAGCAGTCTCCTCCTCGGCCTCAGCGACCTCGGCTTCTTCAGCGACGACCACGCCACCTTCACCGAACTCCTCGGCCTCCCGGACGGCATCATCCTCATCACCGGCCCCACAGGCTCAGGCAAAACGACCACGCTCTACGCCTGTCTCAATACCATCAACCGCCCCGACCGCAAAATCATCACGGTCGAAGACCCGGTCGAGTACCAGCTCGCAGGCATCAACCAGGTCCCCGTCAAGGAAGACATCGGCATGAGCTTCGGAGCCGCCCTCCGCTCCATGCTCCGCCAAGCCCCCAACATCATCATGATCGGGGAAATCCGGGATGCCGAAACCGCCAACATCGCCATCAACGCCTCCCTCACCGGCCACTTGGTCTTCTCCACGCTCCACACCAACGACGCCCCAAGCTCGGTCGCCCGGATGGTCAATATGGGCGTCAAACCGTTCCTCATCGCCTCCGCCGTCCGCGCCATGATGGCCCAGCGTCTCGTCCGCAAACTCTGCGGCGAATGCAAAGCCCCAGCAGAACTCAACGAAAAACAAATGCGCGCCCTCGGCCTCGACGCCTCGCGCACCGCAGACGCCCGCATCATGGGCCCCACCGGTTGCCCCAAATGCAAAGGCAAGGGCTTCCGCGGCCGGATGTGCATCCTCGAAATCTTCAAGGTCGATGACCAGGTCCGCGGCATGGTCAACGAAGGCCTCAGCACCCCCCAACTCCGCAAGCGCGCCCGCGAACTCGGCATGCGCACTCTCCGCGAAGACGGGGTCCGCAAGGTCCTCGCAGGCCTCACCACCGCAGACGAGGTCATCGAATCCACCATGGGCGACGCCGATTGATCCCCACGCGCCTCCGCCCCTCCCAAATCCCTCTCCTCCTTCTGATATATGACTGCCCAATACGTTCTGGACATCTTCCAAAACCGCGGCGTGATGAGCGATAGCCAGGTCGGCGAAATCCTCGACGAAATCAGCACCACCGGCAAAGACGTCAAACGCCTCCTCAACGACTACGGCTACGTCCAGGGCGAAGAACAGGTCTACGAGGTCATCGCAGAAGAACTCGGCGCAGAATACATCGACCTCCGCCGCTACGAACCCCCGCGCGCCCTCCTCGACCTCATCCCCTCCAATATCGCCAAAATGCACGGGGCCCTCCCCGTCAACTTCGACGAACAAGGCCTCCACGTCGCCCTCCTCGACCCCCTCAACCCCCAAACCGTCGAAGACCTCCGCTTCGCCCTCGATAAACCCATCGTCGTCGTCGTCGCAGACACCGACCGCATCGAGGACCTCATCAATACCAGCTACGCCGCCGAAAATGAAGGCATGGAGGACATCCTCTCAGGCCTCCAACTCGGCGACATGGGCAAACCAGGCGGCCTCGAAACCGAAGCCAACGCCGCCCCCATCGTCCGCTACGTCGACCTCGTCCTCTTCCAGGCCGTCAAACAGAAAGCCTCCGACATCCACTTCGAACCCTTCGAAGGCGATTTCAAAATCCGCTACCGCGTCGACGGCGGTCTCGTCGAAATGGCCCCGCCCCCACCTCACCTCGGGACCATCATCACGTCCCGGATCAAGGTCATGGCGAACCTCAATATCGCCGAACGCCGGATCCCTCAGGACGGCCGCATCATGAAAATCGTCGGCGGTAAACAAGTCGACATGCGCGTCAGCACGCTCCCCACCATCCACGGGGAATCCGTCGTGCTCCGGGTCCTCGACCGCTCCAGCATCAATCTGGACCTCGAAAACCTCGCCCTCCCGCCAGCCCTCTACGACTACATCCTCGATACCGTCCAGAAACCCAACGGCATCTTCATCGTCACAGGCCCCACCGGCGCAGGCAAAACCACCACGCTCTACGCCGCCCTCCGCAAGGTCAATACCGTCGACTGCAAACTCCTCACCTGCGAAGACCCAGTCGAATACGACATCGAAGGCATCATCCAGGTCCCCGTCAACGAAGCCGTCGGCGTCACCTTCGCCAAGGTCCTCCGCGCCTTCCTCCGGCAGGACCCGGACCGCATCATGGTCGGCGAAATGCGCGACAAGGAAACCGCCACCATCGCCATCCAGGCCTCCCTCACTGGTCACCTCGTCCTCTCCACCCTCCACACCAACGACGCCCCAGGCGCAGTCACCCGTCTCGTCGACATGGGCTGCGAACCATTCCTCGTCGCCGCTACCCTCGAGGCCGTTCTCGCTCAACGTCTCCTCCGCACCATCTGCAAATCCTGCCGCGTCCCCTACGAGCCCAGCGAGTCCATCCTCAACCAACTCGGCCTCAGCCCCCACGAAATCGGCGACAAACACTTCTACACCGGTCGCGGCTGCGAAGACTGCAACTCCTCCGGCTACCGCGGCCGCCGCGGTCTCTACGAACTCCTCGACATGAGCGACCCGCTCCGCGACCTCATCTGCGAACGCGCCCCAACCGTCGTCATCAAACAGAAAGCCATCGAACTCGGCATGCTCACCCTCCGCGAAGACGGTCTCCGCAACATCTACGACGGCAACACCACCATCGAAGAGGTCCTCAAATACACCTGAGCCCACCCACGCTCACTTCGGTCACACCTCCCCATATTCTGTCTTGGACATTCCACCAGTTTTCTGGTTTCCTGCCCTGACCTCTTCCCAACTCCTCACTCCCCGGCCGCTCAGTCCGCCCACGCCACTTTCTACGCCCCTACACCATGGCCAAATTTGAATACATCGCCGTCAATGCCCGAGGAGAGGAAACCGCCGGTTCCATCGAGGCCAGTGGCAAGGACGACGCCATCAACAAACTCCGCGGCAGCGGTCTCTTCCCCACCCAGGTCGCCCCGGAAGGCCAGCTCACTCAGGCCGTCAAAAAAACCAAGAAAGCCTCCGCCTCCGCCAAAGGCAAGGCCCCCAAAAAAGCCCGCGGCAAGGTCAAGAGCAAGAACCTCATGATCTGGACGCGCCAGCTCGCTACCCTCATCGACTCCGGTCTCCCCCTCCTCCGCGGCCTCAACGTCCTCGCCAACCAGGAACCCAACCCAGTCCTCAAACACACGGTCGTCGCCCTCGCAGACTCCGTCCAGACCGGCTCCACTTTCTCAGAAAGCCTCGCCCAGCACCCCAAGGTCTTCAATAAGCTCTACGTCAACATGGTCAAAGCCGGTGAACTCGGCGGGGTCCTCGAACTCGTCCTCAACCGTCTCGCCGAATACCAGGAAAAGGCCCAGAAACTCAAAAACAAGATCGTCTCCGCCATGGTCTACCCGGTGATCGTCATCGTCATCGCCATGGGGATCGTCGTCTTCCTCCTCACCTACATCGTCCCGAAATTCACCGAAATCTTCGAAAACATGGTCCAGGGCGGTGCCAGCCAGATGCCCGCCCTCACCCGCGCCGTCATCGGTGCCAGCGACTTCATGAAGTCCAACTGGTACATCCTCGGCGGCCTCGGCTTCCTCGCCGTCATGGGCTTCAAAGCCTTCGGCTCCACCAAAAACGGCCGCCGCGTTCTCGACAAACTCGTCCTCAAACTCCCGCTCTTCGGGCCCGTCCTCCTCAAAAGCTCCGTCGCTCGCTTCTCCCGTACCCTCGGGACTCTCGTCACCTCCGGCGTTCCCATCCTCCAGGCCCTCAACATCACCCGCGACACCGCCGGCAATACCGTCGTCGCAGAAGCCATCATGAAGGTCCATGACGCCGTCAAAGAAGGCGAATCCATGGTCGCACCTCTCGACGCCAGCAAAATCTTCCCAGCCATGGTCATCTCCATGGTCGAAGTCGGTGAGGAAACCGGGCAACTCCCCGAAATGCTCCTCAAAATCGCCGACGTCTATGACGACGAAGTCGATAACTCCGTCAGCGCCCTCACCTCCCTCCTCGAACCGATCATGATCGTCGTCCTCGCCGTCATCGTCGCCGTCATCGTGCTCGCGCTCTTCCAACCACTCATCACGGTCATCACCAAGTTCCAGGGCTGATCCCCGGCGGGCATCCCCCGCCCCCTCCGCCCCAACTCCAGCCCGCTGCCCATGAAATCGTCCGCCTCCTCCCGCCGCCGCGCGGCCTTCACCCTCATCGAAGTCATGACGGTCATCGCCATCATGGCACTCCTCGGTGCCATGGGCTTCGCTGGCTTCCAATTCGCCATCCGCAAAAGCAAGGAAAAGCAGACGCTCAACCGCATCGCCGCCATCTCCTCCATCATCAAACAGTACCAGGGCGAAAACGGCAACTACCCCATTCCCAAAGACCCTTTCAGCACCGGCCGTCTCCGCACCAAACAGTGGCCCGTAGGCGGTGCCGTCGCCCTCTACCAGATCCTCGCAGGCGACGGCGATGACGCCCTCGCAGGCAGCAAAGGCAGGGAATCCGCAGGCATCCCCGGCGGTGCCGACAACACCGGCAAGGTCCTCCTCGATACCTGCGTCGCCCCTTCCAAAAAACAAATCCAGGAAAAGAAGAAAACCGAAATGGTCGATGCCCTCGAAGACGGCCGCTTCGTCGTCGTCGACGGCTTCGGCCATCCCTTCCAGTACCTCGTCGCCATCCGCGACCGCAACGGCCGCATCACCAACACCGGCGAAATGCACAGCGGCTCCGACTTCGAAATCTGGTCCTACGGGACGCTCCAACAACGCGACGATACCCCCAAAGGTCAGGCCGAATGGGTCACCAGCTGGCGCTGACCCCCTCCCGCGGAATCCCGCTGGCGATTCCCCTCCGCCTCCCCCACCTTACGCGTCATGAAGACGCCGCTGCCGGAATCCCGGAACAGGAACCTGCCGCGCCCTGAAGCCCCCGCTCAGGTCTCCATGCCCGCCCGGGATCCTCTCCCAGACGCCCCCAGACGCATGTCCAGCGTCGAGCGCCGTCAGGCCCCATGGAACCCACCCCCGCCGGACCACCACCCAATCCGCCGGTTCTTCAAACACATCTTCGCTCTCCTCCTCTGCGGCGGGCTCTTCGGCGGCTTCCTCTACCTCTACCACTACGGAGTCAATACCGACGGCAAACAGGAGATGAACTCCCGCGAAATCCTCGCCGTCACCGGTACCGCCATCTGGGAATCCGGCCCGGAATTCCTCCGCCCAGCCAACCCCGAAGCCGCCGCCGCCCTCGACGAACTCCCCCTCGCCCTCATCGCCGCCAAATCCAAAGCCCAGCGCCGCTTCCCAGAAGTCAGCATCATCGACGGCGACCCTCCCCCAGGCGACGGCTCCGCCTCCCACCAGATCGTCTACTTCGTCGCCGGCGAGGCCGTCCTCGTCATCCGCATGCAGCTCGACCCTCAATCCGGTCTCTTCTCCTTCGTCGGTCAGGGCAATCGGCTCCTCCCCAAAAAACCCGCACCCTCTCCCACCGCCGATCCCGCCCCCGAACCTGCATCCCCAGCTCCACCCACGGAAAAAGTATCGGAACAACCTTGAATTCAGGGTGAATCCTCACCGCTCCTCCCGTTCTATCTCTGACACTTTGCCCTCCAGTCCCACCCCCTCTTCCCTCCCCATGAACCAGATCATCATCCCCAACCGCCGCGCCTTCCTCAAATCCGCCGCCGCAGTCTCCGCCGCCTCCTCCATCGCCGCCCCAGGCATCGTCCTCGGCAACCCAGATAGCCGAAAACTCAAAATCGGCCTCGTCGGCTGCGGCGGTCGCGGCAGCGGCGCCGCCGGCGACGCCATGACCGCCGACAGCAACGCCGAACTCTGGGCCGCCGGCGATGTCTTCCCCTCCAGCATCGAAGGCAGTCTCTCCGCCCTCCGCAATCAGTTCAAAGACCGCGTCAATGTCGAGGACTCCCGCAAATTCACCGGCATGGACGCCTACCAGAAGGTCCTCGAAAGCGGCGTCGATGTCGTCATCCTCGCCACACCCCCAGGCTTCCGCCCCATCCACTTCGAAGCCGCCGTCAACGCCGGGAAACACATCTTCTGCGAAAAACCAGTCGCCGTCGACATGGCAGGCGTCAAAAAAGTCATGGCCGCCGCCCAGAAAGCCAAAGAAAAAGGCCTCGCCGTCGTCTCAGGCTTCTGCTGGCGCAAAGACACTTCCCGCCGCGAATTCTTCAAACGCATCCACGCCGGCGACATCGGCGACATCGCACACTACTACGCCACCTACTACACAGGCCCTGTCAAATCCATGGCCCGCAAGGAAGACCGTAAACCAGAATACAGCGACGTCGAATGGCAGGTCCGCAACTGGTACAACTTCTCATGGCTCGGCGGCGACGGTCTCGTCGAACAAGCCGTCCACTCCGTCGACAAAGTCGGCTGGGCCTTCCTCGACCAGAACCCCATCGCCTGCCACGGCAACGGCGGCCGCCAGGTTCCCTTCGAAGGCGCTGAAGGCTACAACATCTTCGACCACTTCAGCGTCATCTACGAATACCCAAACGGCGTCCTCGCCTCCGTCTGCAGCCGCCAGACCCCCAACTGCGATAACGAAAACGCAGACTACATCCTCGGCACCAAAGGCAACGCCACCATCAAAGGCGGCCTCCGCATCACCGGCGATAAAGCATGGCGCGACCGCGGCGAAGCCCCCGTCAACATGTACGTCTACGAACACATGGAACTCTTCCAGTCCGTCCGCGAAGGCAAACCCATCTTCGAAGGCGACTGGATGTGCCACTCCACCGCCCTCGCCATCATGGGCCGCACCGCCGCCTACACCGGCAAACGCATCACATGGGACCAACTCATGAAGTCAGAAGAAGACCTCGCCCCGGACGACCTCAAATGGGACTCCGCCTTCACCCCATCCCCCATGCCCCGCCCTGGCATCACCAAATTCGTCTGACCTGACGTCCCCCTCCATTCCAACCATCCCGGACGCCCTGTCGGATTCACTTCCGTCAGGGCGTCTTCATGTCCCCCCCCCGCCCCGACGCCCGCCCAGCGTCCAGAATCCACTCCAGGCACATCGACACCCCAAGACACCCGAAGAAAATGCACGGCAGCATGAAGTTGTTCCCATAGACACCCATCGCAAAACTGAAACCCATCAGCAGCAAGGCGAGAATCCCCATCCCAAACGCAACCTTATCCGGCCGCCCCTCCCCATCGCACCCCCGAGCCTCCTTCCGGGAACGCCAGCGAAGCGCAAAAAAGGCACAGACCAGAATCCCGAAACAACCCGCATACACCCTCCCGAATACCACATGCCGCCCGTAAAACCCATCATCAAATTTCAGACTGACCAGCATCATCAACACCACCCCAATCCCTACCCGCTCCAGCACGCTCGATCCCTCACCCTTACCTTCCCGACCCTCTCCCTTCTTCCGATCACGCCGCTCGCAAAACACCCACAATCCCCCCGCGATCAGCATTCCGGCCAATAACGCCAATGTAATCACCCGGTTCTTCCCGCCCAACCCCTCCCTGTAGGCATCGCTCGCCGCGAACATAATCGCCAGTAATCCGTAGGCTCTATCTTTCATAACTCGCAGAAATCACTTCGTTACCACACCTCCCCAGCACCCCGCCCCTCACCCCGCCCCCATTCACACCCCCACACCACTCGGACAGCCCCTCCAGACCCCCGAACCTCCCACGCTTCACTGTCATGAGCAGTCCCAACACATCCCCACACTAGCCCCCCGCCCCCACCCAGTCAAGCCCCCGCCCCCTCGAACCACCAAGCCCCACCGTCCCCTCTCCTTGCCCCCTCGGAGCGCCCCCCTCGAAGAGGTCTGTCCTTTTGACCACAGGTACCACGGCGTCCGTGACTTCCACACTCCACGCCCCCTCGCACACTCCAAGAGGTCTGTCTTTTTGACAACCGTACCGCCCCTCCCGCCCCATCGATCCACCCTCGCACCTCGCACACTCAGCGCCCCCCTAAGAGGTCTGTCTTCTTCTACTCGTCGCGCATCGCCCGGCCGAAGGCCCTTGGAATGCCGAAGCCCACTGCCGCTTTCCCCGAGCCAGCCCGCTGGCCCGGCACCAATCATGCCCCCCTCTGAAAGCACGCCCCCGTCCCCGAAGAGGTCTGTCTTCTTGCACTCACTGCGGCCGGCCCCACCTAAATCCGCCCCCATCCTCCCGCGTCACATCCCCATCCCGCCGCACACGCTGCAATGCTGCTGGATTCCCACGGGGACCCGTTCTAGGACTCAACAATGACTTGGATCGCTGAACTAGAATCGTTGCTGCCGGACAAGGTCTCCCGGACCCCCCAGGACCTCGCCCGCTGCGCTTCGGATAAATGGTTCGCCTCAAGAGAACCGGACGCCGTCGTCTTCGCCGAATCCGCTGCCGACGTCAGCGCCGTCATGTCCGTCTCCGCACGACACAAAATCCCCGTCACCGTCCGTGGCGGCGGGGTCGGCTACGTCGGCGGCTGCGTCCCCATCAACGGCGGCATCGTCCTCGCCATGGAACGCATGAACCGCATCCTCGAGATCAACCCCGCCGACGGGCTCGCCGTTGTCCAGCCTGGCGTCATCACCGGCGACCTACAAGAAGAAGTCCGCAAACTCGGCTGGTACTACCCGCCTGACCCCGCCAGCCTCCGCGAATGCTCCCTCGGCGGCAATGTCGCCACCAACGCCGGCGGCCCTCGCTGCCTCAAGTACGGCGTCACCCGCCACTACGTTCTCGGCCTCGAGGTCGTCCTCCCCGACGGCTCCATCGTCCACGCCGGCGGACGCTGCCACAAAAACCGCCAGGGCTTCGACCTCACCGGCCTCTTCGTCGGCAGCGAAGGCATGCTCGGCATCGTCACCGAAATCACCCTCCGCCTCATCCCCCACCCCCAGGCCCGCGCCATCGTCGGTGCCACCTTCCGCACCTTCGCAGAAGCCGCCGCCGCCGTCCAACTCATCCTCGGCTCAGGCTTCCTCCCCTCAGCCCTCGAAATCACCGACAGCTTCACCCTCAACGCCGCCCGCGAATACCTCGGCCCAGACCGCATCCCGCCAGGCGAAGCCCACCTCCTCGCCGAATTCGACGGCTCCGCCGCAGGCGTCGGCACCGAACTCCGCGAAGTCACCCGACTCCTCCGCGCCAACGGAGCCATCAGCATCAAACCCGGCACCACCGAACCCGAGATCGAAGCCTTCTGGCAGATGCGCCGCGAATTCTCCTACAGTCTCCGCCACACCGGCCTCACCAAACTCAACGAAGACGTCGTCGTCCCCCGCAGCCGCCTCGTCGATCTCGTCGAGTTCGCCGCCTCCCTCCAAATTCGCAGCGGCTTCCCTGTCGCCTGCTTCGGCCACGCCGGCGACGGCAACATCCACGTCAACATCATGGTCCCCGACATGCAGGACCCCGATCAGCGCGCCCGCGCCGACGCCGCTCTCGACGAACTCTTCCGCCACGTCCTCAGCCTCGGCGGCGTCATCAGCGGCGAACACGGCATCGGCATCGCCAAAAAACGCTGGTTCCCAGACGCCGTCAACGACGCCGGCCGTGCCCTCCACCAGTCACTCAAAAACGCCCTCGATCCCCTCCTCCTCCTCAACCCTGGCAAATTCCTCGGCTGATCCGGAACGCGGGACCCGCACCGCTGCGGGCCCCGCCTTCTCCAACTCACACCCTCACTTCGCAAAGTTAGGGTGCTGCGGGTCGCCCATCGATTCCAGATAGGCTATCAGATCCAGAATCTCGTCCTCGCTGAACGTGTTCAGCAGCCCCGGCGGCATGATCGATACCTTCGACAGCTCGCGCGACTTGATATCCGCCTTACTGATCGTCGTCGTCGCCGGATCAAACGGATTCGGAATAATCACCACCTTGTCCGCCGTCTCCTGCTTAATCCGACCAGCCTCCGTCTTCCCGTCCTTCAGCGTGAACACCGTGCTCGTGTACTGCTCCGACACCACCTTCGACGGCTCCGTGATCGCCTCCAGAATGTCCTCGCGCTTGAACCGCGTCGCCACATTCGTCAGGTCCGGAGCCACCGCCCCGCCGAAATCACCGTACCGGTGACAAAGCGCACACTGCGCCAGCTCAAAACCGGCCTTGCCCCTTGCAAAGTCCCGCCCCTTCGACGCCTTGCCCAGCAGCGGCTTCAGATCCGCCGTCGTCCACTCCTTAACAAATGCCCGCGGAGCCACCGGCGGCCGCTCCAGCGCCGGCAGCTTGCTCAAGTCTCCCAGCGCCGCTACTTCGTCCGGCGTCATCGTGCTCAGCGCATCCTCACGCGCCTGCTTCAGGAAATTCTGATAGCTAGCCCCGTTGTTGTACCGGATCCCCGCATCCGTGAACCACTGCGTCACCGCTAGCGGATGCTCCGCAACCGCCCCAGTGCTCCACCACGAGAAGTAATCACGCCGCAACTCAGGATTCCATCCTTCCTTCACCACCCGCAGCGAAACCGCATACGTCACCTGCTCCTCCTGCGTCGCCGCACTCTTCAGCAGCGCCACCGTCCTCGCCACCGCCCGCGGCGCATTCAACGCCAGCAGCACCTGACACAATTCCCGGTTCAACTCCGGCGTCTTCGCAGGATACAACCGATCCACGTCCACCAGCAGCTTCGCCGCCACATCACCGCCCGGCACTCCCTGGCGCGCCATTGACACCTGCACCACCCGCAGCTTCGCCAGCAGTTGATCCTCCCGCAACCCAGCCGACGGGAACCCCGCCAGCGCTTCCATGATCGCAGGCTGCGTCTCCTTCCCTCCCAACCTCGCCAGCGCCAGCAGCGCCGTAAACGCCGCATCCGGCCGCTTCTCTCCTAGCGCTTTTGCCTGCCATTCACTCACCGGATTCCGTTCCACCGCCATCCGTGCCGCATACCGCACAAACCGGTCCGCATGCCCGAGATGCGGCCACGCAAACGCCACCGCCGCCGGATCAGCCTTCACATTGTACGCCTCCAGTTCCTTCCTCAATCCCCGCGCCTCGCTCCCCACTGCATCATGCAGCTTGTCCGCCCCGAGCACCGCCGCAGGCTCGGTCCCCCGATAACTCACCCGGAACAGATCCGCCTGCGTCCCGCGCCCGCCCACCGTGAAATACAGTGACCCGTCCTCACCCACTAACGCATCCGTAAGATTCAATGGCACCTTCCCCTGCGCACTGTGCAGCGACTTCGGTGCCACGAAATTCTCCCACGTCCCGCGGTAACTCGCCCCCGCCGGTGCCAGATGCACCGCAATCAGCCGCCCATACGTCCAATCGCAGATGTACATCGCCTTCTGGTACTTCTCCGGAAACTTCGCCCCAGTCCCGAACACCGTCCCCGTCGGACACCCGATCCCGATATTCACCGACGCCGGCAACCCGTCCGCATAATACTCCGGCCACTTCGCACTCCCCTCACGGAATCCATGATCCCCTCCGCGCACCGCATGGAAAACCCGCACCGGACGGTACCACGGACTCCCCCAGTCGTACTCCATGTCACTATCAAATCCGAACAGCTCGCCGTCAGCATTGAACGCAATGTCGTAATCATTCCGCTGCCCCGCCGAAAACAACTCCGCGTTCTTCCCATCCAGATCCATCCGCGCCACATACCCGCCCGGCGGCTGCTTCCCAGCCCCGAACCCGTTCCCATCCTCCATCCGCCGGATCGCCAGATCATCACCATAACTCCGGTGCGGCGAACTCTCCGCCAGATCCCCCGGAACATCCGTGAAATTCCCGCACACCGCATACAGCATCCGGTCCGGCCCCAGCACTAACGCATGCGCTCCGTGCTCACCCGACCCGCCATTCCACGCCCTCAGAAACTCCACTTCGTCATAACTCTCGTCCCCTTTCGGATCCCGGCTCCGGTACAGCCCGAATCCCTTGCTCCCGTTCCCGTTGATGTAGAGCACCTTGTCCACAAACAGCAGCCCCATCGTCTCATTCACCGGAATCTTGAGCACCTCCACCTTCACACACTTGCCCCCTTCCACCGTCACCCGCGTGATCGGCTGACCATTCTGCCCGCCTAGCAGAAACCGCCCCTTCGGATCCCGCGCCATGCAGATCCACGACCCGTGCACCGCCGGATCCGCCCTCAGCACATGCTCCACCATAAACCCAGCCGGCACATCCAGCAATTCCCCCGGCTCCTCCGATAACGCCGCCCGGCTCACCGGCACCGACCCGTCAGCCGGCCCATACACCGCCTTCACAATCTCCAGATGCCCGCCCGCCGGAGCCGCAATCTCCAGCTGCCCGCCCTCCGGTACTTCCTTCACCTTCGTCTCCCCGCCCACCCGGTACTCCACCCGCAGCTTCTTCGGCACCCCGTCCGCAGGATCCCCAAACACCGAATTCGCCGCCGCAATCGACAGGCTCTCGTCCTTCACCGCACGCGCCACCTCCGCCGTCACATTCGTCGGGTCCTTCTTCTTCCCCTCAGCCGCCGACAACCCCGCCGCCATGCTGGCAGCAATCACCATCATCAGCGACCAGCTCAAGCCACCACGCAGGCAGCGCACAAATAGATTCGATTTAATCATGAATTCAGTTAGTCAATTGTCATCAGCCCGTCTCCCTTCACCCTCACTCCCCCCGCGGCACCAGCGCCTTGCCCAGCCCAAGCTCGCTCACCTTGAAATTCTTCCGCTCGCTGTCGAAGCCATACATGCTCGGCGCATACGGATCCACAAACGTCACATCAGCCTTCTCCGGCACCGGCAGCTTCAATCCCCAGAACACGCTGTTCACTAGCAGTCTCCGCAGTCCCTCGTTCAGTAGATCCGTCGCCGCTCCCATCGTCGTCGTCACCACCCGGTTCACCTTGCCGCTCTCGTTCTTGTGCTCCCGCGTCCAGAACACCGGCTGCAGCGGGTTGTTCTTCGGCCCGCTCACCGCCTTGCTGTCAGGCTTCAGCGTCTCCGTCACCTCCCCGCGTAGCAGCACCGTCGCATCCGCAGGAGCCGTCGCCGTGTACACATCGCTGTCCGCAAACACCCCTGTCACGCCCTTCAGCAGCTCATTCTTCTCATTCCCCTTCTCCACAATCCCACGGCACCCCTCCACCTTGTGCGCCCCATGGTGATTCACCCACGTTTCCCCTAGCACATGCTTCCCGAACCCGCCCTTCCACTCCCCGTCACCGAAATTCCAGTTCCACTTCTTGTACGGATGGTCACCCTGAAAATCGAACGCATGCGTCGACGTCCGCAACGCGATGATCGGCACCCCGCGCTGAAACGCCGCATCAAACTTCGCCGCCGCCCCCGCATCCCACGACCGGAACCGCGTCAGCATCACAATCGCTTCCGCCCCATCCAGCGCCCCGGGATTCGACAGCAGCACGTGATCCGCCGGCTTGATGATCCCATCAGGCCCCGCCGGAAACAGCACCGTGCAGTCAAACCCATGCCGCTGACTCAGAATCTTGCCCAGCATCGGCAATCCTTCCTCGCTCCGGTACTCGTCATCCCCCGCAATCAGCACCACTTTCGCTCCCTTCCCAGCCCCTTCCTTCGCCGGAAAATGCAGATAATCCTCAGCCGCCCGCACCGGGGCCACCACAGCAATCAGCGAAACAGCGCAGGCGCGCACAGCAAGGGGAAGATACGAGGTGTTCATGATTTGTCAGGGGGATGAATCGGGGCATCGCGCCCGCTCCCGCAACCATGGCGCACCCCCGCCACCATGGGAACCCCGTTCATGCGTACTTTCACCCCGCCAAACCACGCCGCACCCCGCCCCAGTGCGCCCCCCGCAGCAAAGCCGTCCCGGCCTTACCCTGTCCTCGCCTTCAATTGCCGCGACTCCGGTAAAGAACCAGCCGATTCCCTCGGCTGATCCCGACAATCCGCCCTTCACCGGAATACCATTCAAATGACGCCATCTCGATCGGCGCATTCGGAATGAAAGAAACCCAACTCACATCCGAGGTCTGTGTCGGCACCATTCCTGATGCCCACTCATCAAGCGACTCCATCGGAACCTTTGCAAGAATCCGCACATCCCACTCGGTCGGCCCGGGGACCATTCCATCCCCACCGTCAATGTACCTGATGGCAAAATCCAATTCGTCATAGCGCCTCCGAAAACTCACATATCGCTCCAGAAACGCCTGCTTCTCACTGAGCGTCGGGAAACGCCGACTGTCTCCATCCGTCGTCTTGCTGACCTTCCCGCCACAACTGCTGAGGACCGGCAGTAACAACGCGAGAAAGATGGTCCTGCGGAAAGTCTTCATCGTCAGTTGAATCAAAAAAAGGGGCTGCGGTTCCCTCACCGCAGCCCCTCCTCAATTCAATTGCGATCCACCCTCACGGCTTGAACGCCTTGTCGTCCTTGTTCCCACCGCTCAGCAGATACGCCACCAGATCCAGCACTTCATTCTCATTGAGCGAATTCAGCAATGCCGGCGGCATCGCACTCAATGGGAACTTGCTCCGGCTCTTGATGTCGCCCACCGCCACTTCCGTCAGGGTCTGCGGTGCCAGCGGATTCTCCGCCACCCCCACCTTGCCATCCGCCTCCCTCAGCACCCGACCCACCACCGACGACCCATCCTTCTTCTCGATCAGCGTCGATTCATACTGATCCGACACCACTTTGCTAGGCTCCATGATGTTCTCCAGCAGATCCTTCATCGTGTAACGGTTGCCCGCTCCCGTCACATCCGGACCAATCCCTCCGCGCCCTTCCGTCCCGAACTGGTGACAGCTCGCACACAGCACCGCCTTGAACATCTTCGCCCCGTTGTCATAACTCCGCCCCTTCATTCCCTTCTCCGTTAGCGCTAGCACCTCATCAATCGTCCACGCCCGACCCGGTCCCACCGGACGCGGCAGATCCGCCGGAGCCGCATTCAGTTCCTCCGACATTCCTTCCAGCTCCGCCTTCATCTCCGCAGGCACATTCACCAGCGCCTCCTTCCGGATGTTCTCAATGAACCCGCGCAGGCTGTTCCCGCCCTCGAATTTCCGGGCCCGGTTGAACCACCGGAAATACTGCCGCCGCAACTCCGGCGTCCACCCGCTCTTCGCAATCCGCAGCGCATAACCATACGCAATCTCCTGACGGTTCGGCCGCGATGCCATCGCATCCCGCACGCCCTTCGCGTACCCATCATTCCGCGCGATCAGCTTCTCGTCCGCAATCACATTCGCGTCGTCCTGCGCCGTCGTCAGCAGCTGCATCGTCCTCGACACCGCCCCCGGACTGTCCAGCGCGCACAGCAACTCACACAGTTCCTTGTTCAACGCATTCCCCTGCGCCGGATAATGCGGCTCGAACCGCGCCCGCAACGCCGCCTTCCCAGCCTCATCAGGCATCCCCCCACGCACCAGACACACCGCATGCGTCCGGATCAGGTCCAGCTTCGCCGATTCCTTCAACCCGGCATAATCAATCCGCCCTAGCGCCGCCAGAATCGCCGCCCGATGCTCCTTCGCCGCCACCCGGCTCAATGCCAGCAGCGCATTCACCGACGCCACCGGGTCCTTCTCGTCCAGCGCCCGCTGCGCCCAGCCAGCCACCGGCTGAAACTCCAGCGCCGTCCGCGCCGCAAACCGAATCCATCGGTCCGCATGCCCCAGATTCGCCCACGCCTTCTCTAGCGCCGCCGCCGACGGAGCCTCCACCTGCAGCGCCTCCAATTCCCGACGCAACACCATCTCCGGCGTCAGCGCCGGTGCCGCCGCCGGAGCCGTCGATTCGCTCCCCGTGTACGTGACCCGGTACAAGCCCGACTGCGTCCCGCGCCCACCCACAAGGAAATACATCGCCCCATCCTGCGGCCGGATCACCAGATCCGTCAGCGGCAGCGGCTTCCCTGACACAAACTCCTCTTTTACTCCCTTCCACGACGCTCCGTCCGCAGTCAGGTGAATCGCGTACATCGTCCCGAACGTCCAGTCCGCGGCATAAATCGCATGCTGATACTTCGCCGGAAACTTCGCCCCGATCCCAGCCTCCACACCCGTCGGACTCCCCGGCCCGATGTCCGTCACCGGCGGCAAACTGTCAGGGAAATAAGACGGCGAATTGCCCGATCCCGACCGCCACCCGAACTCGCTGCCGGGCATCGCCTGACAAATCCGCGTCGGCCGGTACCACGGCGTCCCCACGTCCCATTCCATGTCGGAATCATACGTGAACAGATCGCCCGTCCCGTTGAACGCCATATCATACTGATTCCGGTACCCCATCGACACCAGTTCCCACTCCTTCCCGTCGAAATCCGTCCGGCACATCCACCCGCCCGGAGCCATAATCCCCGTCGCATGCCCATTCGCATCCCACATCCGCGGCACCAGATGGTCTTCCTCCCACAACCGCGGCACCCGGCTCTTCTCCGGATTCGGAATCTTCGTGTGGTTCCCGCCAATCACATAAATCGACTTCCGGTCCGGAGCCGCAATCACCCCGTGCGGCCCGTGCTCGCCTGCCCCATCGATCGCCCGCAGCAGTTGCTCCTCATCATACTGATCGTCACCATTCGTGTCCCGCAGCCGGTAAAGCCCCGGATTCGGCCCGTTCGTCACTACATACAGCGCCCCGTTGATGTGCAGCAATCCCTGCGCGTGCCCAGCCTTCGTCTTCAGCGCCTCAACCTCCGGCTCCGCTCCATCCTTCAGCGTCACCCGGAACAATCCTCCACCCTGATCACCCGTGATCAGCCGCCCTTTGTCATCCAGCGTCATGCTCACCCACGAACCCTGCTCGCCCTTCGGCACCGAATACAGCAACTCCGCCTTGAACCCCGGCAGCACCTTCACTTCCTCCGCCGGCAGCAAACTCCCGCCACCACCCTTCCCTGCCCCCGAAAACACATCCCCCCACGGTGCATCCCCTAGCTGCGCCACCTTCACGGCCGGCTGCCAGAACGCGTCCGCCGTCTCCGGCTTCTCCCAGCCTGCCCCCGGATCCGCCGCCACCGCCTTCCACGTCGTGTCCGACTCCAGCAGCACCGCCTTCCCACGCTCCACCCGCACCACCAACCCAGCCGCGTCACTCGAATCATTCCCAGCCTTGATCGCAATCGTGTTCGCCCCTGGCTTCAGATACTTCTCCGCATTGACCCGCTTCGGCGTCGCCCACTCGTCCCCGCGACCCGCAAACTCCCCGTTGATCCACAACTCCCACGTGTTGTCCGCAGAAACCGAAAGCCGCGCTCCCTTCGCAGGCCCCTCAAGGTTGAACGTGCGCCGCACCCAGATCGTCTGGCCAGGCTTCGCCTTCGGTGCCGCCCAGATCCACTGAGGCCGGGCTTCAACCGCCGCCACCAAAGCCGCAAACGGCAGGAGACGCAGGAGGGGGAGAATAGGATGTTTTTTCATCGGAATGGGCGGGAATAAAGCTTTCTCGGTCGGATGGCAAGCAACGCCACTTGAATCCGCCAGTTATCACCCAACGTCCATCCCCACAGATTCTCCCCCGCAACACGCAAAGTCGCACCGACATCTTGCCCGTGACCTCACCGCCGAACACGCAAAGGGGCCCAGGCATCCTGCCCGACACCCCAAGGCCTCACTTCGTCTTCGCCGTGTCCTTCGGCCCCGCTTTCGCAGCGCTGTGCTCCACCAGATCCTGAATAATCCGCAGGGTCTCCAGCTTGCCCGGATCAAACCCGTGCGGGAACTCATCTTCCGTGTCCTCCACCTCTTCCTCGTCATCCAGCTTCGGCACCGCAGGCTTCGCCTCCTTCTTCACCTCACTGTCCAGCTTCAACTGCGCATCCCCAGCATTCTCCAGCGTCAGCGGATACACCTTGAACGGATCCCCAGCCTTCGCCGCCACCGCCACCCGCTGCTTCCGCTCCTCGCTCTGCGCCTTGTTCCGCGCCTCATTGGCCTTGTCCTCCGCCAGCCGCGTCTCCTCGTTCAGCGACACCGTGTTTTTCTTAATCAGATCCCGCGTCCGCTGAATGTACTCCCGGATGTACCCGTAATCCTTGTCCGACGCCACCCGCGCCGCACTCTTCTCCTTCAACGGCACAATCGGCAGCGGATTCGTCGCCGCCATCTCATACGGCAGCTTCTCAATCTTGTCGTATGGCAGCGGGTCCTTCAGAAACCGCTCGCCCACATCCATCGCATCATAACGCGACGGCAGCACAATGTCAGGCTCCACCCCTTCATTCTGCGTCGACCCGCCACTGATCCGGTAAAACTTCGCAATCGTCACCTTCAGACTCCCCGCACGATCCCGCTGGCTGAACACCGGCATGTGCTGCCCGACATCCAACAGGGTCTGCACCGTCCCCTTCCCAAACGTCGACTGATCCCCCACAATCACCGCACGACCGCAATCCTGCAGCGCCGCCGCGAAAATCTCCGACGCCGACGCCGACGCACGATCCGTCAGCACCGTCAGCGGCCCGTCATAAATCGGCTGTCCCTTCCAGATCCTCGGCTCCCGCCGATCCCGGCTGTCACGCTGCTGCACCACCGGCCCCGGCTTGATGAACAACCCCGTCAGCTTGATCGCCTCGTCCAGCGACCCACCCCCATTGCCACGCAAATCCAATACCAGCCCGGCAATGTTCTCCTTCGCCAGCCGACCCAGAATGATCTTCACATCCTTCGTCGCACTCCGCCCATCGCGATTCTCCATGTCCGCATAGAACGAATCCAGATTGATCCACCCAATCCGCACCGGAGCTGCGCCAGCCTTCCCCTCAGGCGTCACCTCGATCAGTTCGCCCTTCGCCAAGGTGTCCTTAATCTCCACCTTCGCCCGCTG
This sequence comes from Verrucomicrobiaceae bacterium, assembly GCA_027483175.1. Classification (GTDB taxonomy): domain Bacteria; phylum Verrucomicrobiota; class Verrucomicrobiia; order Verrucomicrobiales; family V1-33; genus V1-33. The sequence goes on from JAIXVE010000050.1 coordinate 36,917, forward strand.
AATCAGCACTTCCTTCGTCACCATCGGGTCGTCCTTCGGCTGAATCCTCAACCGCACCACCGTCCCCTCATCACCACGCACCTTCTCCACAATCTTCTGCAGCTTCATCCCCTCAATATCCTCCATCTCCCCATCCACCCCCTGCGCCACCCCGGTAATCATGTCCCCCATCTTCACCTGCCCACTCTTGTCCGCAGGCCCTCCCACCACCACCGACCGAATCTCCGCCGCCCCATCCTTCGACTGCAGCACCGCGCCAATCCCATACAGCGCCTTCTTCATATCAATGTCGAACTGACCCTTCTCAGGCGCACTCAGATACTCCGAATGCGGATCATAGGCCGCCGTGATCGCCGACAGAAAGAAATTCGTGATGTCCTCCTCGTCGTTCTCCAGAATCGCATCCAGAAAACGCTTGTGACGCTTCAGCACCTTCTGCTCAGGCGAGTCCGGCGCCTTCTTCTCCACCGCAGGCACCGCCTTCGCAGGCTCCACCCCACCAGCAGGCGTCGTCTCCTTGTTGGCTTCCACCCCTCCCGGCACCGGCGGCTTCGCAGCACCTTCCACCGGCGGCGCACTCTTCTCCCTCGTCTCTTTCTCCTTCTTCCGCTCCTCCGCACGACGCAGATTCAACCGCTCCTGCAGAATCTCCCGCGTGATCTCCTTCCGCCACAACACGTCCAGCGCCGCCTCGTCCGCCGCCCACGGCGACTCCTTCCGCGTGATCTCCACCGTCTCCGGAGTCTTGAAATCCAACGGCTCCCCGCCCTCGATCAGCGCCTTGATCTTGTCGTACCGCGCCTGCACCTTCTTCGCAAACGCCCCGTACATCTCCTTCGCAGGCTCCAGCTTGTAAAGATTCACCGCGTCATCCAGCGTCGTCGCATACCGCGCGTTGTACTCGTCAATCTCCCCCTTCGTGAAATACATCCGGCTGTAGTCCAGCGTGTCGATGAAATGCTGCAGCGATTTCCTCGACAGCTCATCCCCGAACTCACCCAGCGAGTAATGCGCCTCCTCCAGCAGCTTGACCACCGAGTGCGCCACCACGGCATAGTTCGTCTTGGATTCCTGCGCCGCCGAAACCGGTCCGGCCAGCAAGGCCGCGCCAATGACAAACGCCGGAAGGCTCAGATGGAAAGCAGGTCTGTTCATACCAGAAAAATGGATTCAGAAAACCGGACAGGGAAGGTAATTAGGTGACGGTCAAGATACGCCGCTCGAAGCCGAAGTTTCCGCGAACCTTTGCGATTGTCTATCGGTTTCCCGCTCCGCAATCTGGCCCCATGCACGAGGTCCTCATGTTCACCGGCGGCATCGCCGCCACCAACGGATTCGCCTTCCACGCCCCCGATGGATGGGTCGTCGTCGACGCCCCCGAAGGCATGGCCGACTTCCTCGCCGAGAAAAACATCCGCCCAACCGCCCTCCTCCTCACCCACGCCCACTTCGACCACGTCATGGACGCCGCCGCCATCGCCGCCACCGGTGCCGCCGTCTACGCATGGGACGCCAGCACCCCGGAAGACCGACTCGAACCTCTCGTCCGCCAGTGGACCGGCACCTCCCTCAATATCCCCGACTACCCAGTCCACCACCCCCTCCGCCACCTCCTCGGCCAGCCCCTCTCCGTCGCCGGCCTCCAACTCTCCATCGCCCACGTCCCCGGCCACTCCCCCGACAGCCTCATCTTCATCGACCCCTCCCGCGCCCGCGCCTTCACCGGCGACACCCTCATGGCCGGCGGCGTCGGCCGCTCCGACTTCCCCGGCGGCAGCCACTCCCTCCTCATCTCAGGCATCCGCCGCGAAATCCTCTCCCTCCCCCCAGCCACCATCATCTTCCCAGGCCACGGCGAACGCTCCACCGTCGCCGAAGAAACCGACGAAAACCCCCACCTCAACCCCTGACCCCCTCCCCCCTCCAAGAGGCCTGTCTTCTTGCCCTCCCGGTGACCTTGCCAACGCGCTCCACAAATCCATATTGCGACCCCGATCATGCTCGGTATCACCCAATCCATGAGCCTCGCCGAACTGGAGAAGGAAGTCCTGAAGCTCTCATCAGGCGAGCTTAGCGCGTTCACACGCTGGCTCGACGACTACACGGCCCGTTCCTGGGACGACCAACTGGAGCACGACGTTGCCGCCGGGAAACTCGATCGTTTCGCACAGAAAGCAGACGAGGATTTCGAAACTGGTCGATGCACTGAGTTGTGAAGCAGTTCGCCTCTCCCGATTTCTGGTTCCACTATCGATTGCTGCCGGAAGCCATTCGGGACCTGGCCGACAAAAACTTCGCTCTGTTGAAGGAGAACCCGCGCCATCCTTCCCTTCGACTGAAGAAGGTGGGGAGTTCTGGTCTGTAAGGATCGGCCTCGGTTACCGGGCGCTCGGCAAAGATCGACCAGACGGAGTGGTATGGATGTGGATCGGTTCTCATGCCGACTACGACTCGTTGGTGGGATAGAATTCCCCCAAAGCCCTGTCCAATCGCCCCTCTCCCAACCAGCCCCCTCCGAACCAGCCGGCCGAAGGCCTTGGAATGCGGAAGCCTGCTGCCGCTTTCCCGGAGCCAGCCCGCTGGCCCGGCCCCAATCAAGCATACCACACCCTCCCGCTCTCTCCTTTGGCTCAGCCCCATTCCCTTGCCGCCCATTCCCCTGCCAATCCCCTGCCAATCCCCTCCTACCACCCCATCTCCCCACCAACCCTCCACCGCTTCGCACCCTCGCGTCAGCCCACCCTCCCAACAAGCCACCTCCAAACAAGCCCTCTCAAATCTCAAATTTCAAATCTCAAATCCCCCCGCTCCCCGCCCCGTGGATCCCATCTCGCATTTTCAGCGAGCCCGATTCCACGCATTACCCCCAACGCACCAGCCGCATTTCCGGTTTGACGGCAATTCTTCACCTTGATATCGTCCGGGGAAATCACGGTTTTCAACGGGCCGATATGTAGATATCAGTCGCAGTTTACTGTCATGATTACACTGTTCGACAGAAATTGAAGACCATGGAAATCCCAGCAGAACTCGACCAGATCGTCGATGGGCATCTTGCTCGGGGTGAAGTTCTAGCCGCAGTCCACATTGTCATCGGAGACGGCCGATTCAGTATTGCGGATGGAAAGGAGGTTGTCGGGCGACGATTCCGCGAACGATTTCCTCTACTTTTCGAGACCTACCGGAACCTGGAAGATGACAAGTAGCGCTCACACCGATGATTTCAGAGAACCAAACGCGCCGAACACGTCGTGGGTGGCAACAGCGTATAAGCTCCCTGGTTCGCTTCGCTCTGTGAGTCCTGCGCCGCCGCATCACCACATCTAACGTTCGTTGAAAGAAACACGATGACGCCGAAGGAGCTCGTCCAAGCTGCATTCCAGGCTGACATCGCGCCCACGTTGCAAGGGAAGGGATTCTCCTATGTTCCCTCGCAGTTCGCCTTCAAGCGCAAGCAGGGCGATTTTACTCAGATCATCTCGATTACCCTGAGCCACAAGAACTCCTCTGACGGCATCCGCTTTTGGAGCGCCTTCAACGTGGATTCGTCTCGCTACAATGCATGGCGCAAGCAGAACGGGATGGATAAGTTTCAGGGACATCTCGGAGGCTGCATGGACTGGAGCATCCCGGATTGGCGATCGGATGGAGATCACTCAACGAGTTTCGACTTCTCGACTCCGCACCTGCGGGCGGACGTCCTTCGCGATTGGCTCTCGAGGTGTTTGAGGGCGGGCATCCCGTATCTGGAGAAGCTTTCCTCGTGGGAGGGACTAGGCGCTGATCTGGTCCGCTGGCGTTGGCATTGGGGGCGGGCTACCGACTATTTCGTGATGGCCGATAGACCAGATCGGGCAGTGGCGGCTCTTGAAGCAGGCATCGAGTTTCTAGAGGCTCAGGATTTTTCGACATCAAAAGGCGCGGATCCGATTCTTGTCAGCAAGAAGCGGCGGCAGGCTGCGGAGCGCAATCGAGAGGTCTCGTCTTACCGACACCGCATCGAAACCATAACCAACAGCGGACAAGGCGGTGGACTCAACGCGCTGCCGCGCGTGAGTCACATTTAACCTTCGGCCCAATCAATACACTCCCCGATGTCTTTGGCTCGTCTGTTCAGTTCCATTGGTGCCCCGGCTGTCCATCCCGGAGCTGACTCTGCCGCCATAGAATCTGCTGAGAGTCGTCTGGGCGGCCGCTATCCCGCCGCTCTTCGCGCCTGGTTTCAAGAGGCTGATGGATTCGACGGGGAGGCCGACCTGTGCATGTGGCGGTTCTGGTCGCTCCGCCAATTGCGTCCTCTTTCGGAGACCTTCCCTGCAGCACGGGAGTTTTCCATTGCTCATGACGGCCAACCTGACCGCCGGGCGAACGGTGATCACTACGTCATCATCTGCGATGCTTTCATCTGCCTGCCCTTCTACGCGGTAAACATTCGTCACGATAGCCCCCATTTTTCCGAGGTCATCTATGCAGCCGAAGAGTCGGCATCGGAAGCTTGGTTTGCAGCTGCCACCTTCGATGAGTTTGCTGCTCGACTCTTCGCGAACCCTGAGGAGTCGTTCATATCGGCCGTATGAGGGTGCCGACACCCTCACCCAAGGCGAGCATCCAGGGTCGCATGCCTGCGGTTAACAAACCAGCCAATGCCCCTGTCCTTGAACCAGCCCGGCAATAGCACCCGGAGCGATCCGTGCGCTTTGCGTCCCACAGAGGCCTGTCTTCTTGCCCTCTCTCGTCCCGAGCGATACCCCGGGATTCCCATCAATGATTGCCCCCTCCGAACCAGCCGGCCGAAGGCCTTGGAATGCGGAAGCCTGCTGCCGCTTTCCCGGAGCCAGCCCGCTGGCCCGGCACCAATCAAGCATACCACGCCCTCCCGCTTCCTCTCCGCCCCTCCAGAGTCCTGTCTTCACATCACCCCCACCCTCCCAACACGCCTCCCTCCCAACAAGCCAATCACACTTCCCACTTCTCACTTCCCTCCCCCCTCTCCCAACCCGCCCCCTCCGTTCCAGCCCTCTCAAATCTCAAATTTCAAATCTCAAATCCCCCCGCCCGCCCCGCAGATCCAAACACGCATTACCCCCAACGCACCAGCCACATTTCCGGTCCGCCGACAATTCTTCGTCGTGATATTGTCCGGAAAAATCACGGTTTTCGAAGGCCGGATATTGTGATATCAATCGAATATAGCGGCAGCAATCACCCTGTTAATCAATTGATAATGAGGATAGAGCGCACACCTTCAGGCAGGATTGAACTCCGTCTTTCGAAAAACCCGGATCATTTTGCGCGCCTCGCCGAGGCCGTACGAGTTAGACTCCAAGGCCGTTGGTCGGAGCAGCTCGATGGCCTCGATCAGTCCTATTGGGATCTGGACGTTCAGGGAAAAAAGATCACCGTGCATCGAGAGCATTACCTCGGTGTTTCGGTCTACTGCGAGGATGAGGTGCCTCTAAGAGACTTGCTTGAGGAGCTTCAGCGTGATTTCGAGAATACGCCCGCCCGATGAAAACGAAGCCAAACACCCCGGAGCATCGAACAGGCTACCGCCCGTACGATGGCCTTTGACGTTCACACAACTCAACACGACCCGTGACCATCCAGTGGAAGCCAGATTGCCCTGCAGAGCAGATACAGAACCTCGATCATCTCTTGGCCCGCCTTTCTGAGATCGACGCCGAGACCGTTGAGGACTCAGCAGTGGGAATCAGCCTTCGTCACAAAAGCGGGGCTGAGATCACCGCTTATGTCTCCCGAGGACGTTGGTGGTTTATGTGGACACCTGACGACTATGCAGAACACGGACTTGGCAGCTATCATTCGACCACCTCTGCCGAACTGACTCCTCCGCCAGCGCAGAAGGACCTCCTTGCTTGCTACCTGCTTGGCCATCACGGAGAGGTTGACCTGCGAGAGGCCACTGATACACAGTCAGCCAGAACCGCTCTTTCGCAGTTCTACTCATCACCAGAGCGACCCGACGCATTGACATGGACTTCAGATTGAAAAGCACGGAGGCCCACCCCAGGACCCCTAACCCCACGCCCAGCGTGCCTTTGTGATTCCTGAAACAGAGCTTCCCATCATTCTGTCTCGGGCAGTCATTCACCCGTTGCGATCCCCTGCGATTCGCCAACTCGCCATTGATCTGATCGAGGCGGATCTGGATTCGCCAGAGCTGCATGACATCGCGTGGGACCCAATCATCGAGACCGATGAGGCGTGGAGATTGCTCATCCGATCTCTGCCTTTGATCGGATGGCGCTTGCCGAGCCGCAATGAAGCCGTGCAGATATTGCTTCATCACCACTCTAACTCCATCGCTCACATGGGTTCAGAGCTTATCCCGACCTTCGAGGCGATGTGCCGTGATGTCATTTCGCCGGAGATGTCCAGATTCGACCAAAATCACGATGCGGGCACCGCTCATGACATGGAGGCATTTGCCCGAGCTTACTACCGCTATGATGACTTCGCCGACCGCAGTTTTCCTGCGAGTGAGATGCAGTCTTTTCTTGCCACTTTGCGTGCTGACATTGAGGATCGGCTACGCAAGCACCCCACCCCACCGTGTCTCAAGCTGACTTGAGCCGATCGACCACCCACGAACCAACCAAGGCGAACACTCAAGGTCGCATGCCTGCATTTAACAAACCAGCCAATGCCCCTGTGCTTGAACCAGCCCGGCAATAGCACCGAAGGACAATCCATGCGCTTTGTGTCTGGCGCGTTGCCCTGATCACCCTTCGAGAGCTTGCCCCAGCAGCCTATCCTCCTCTCATTCCGCTCTTGCTGACAAGGCGCTGATATGCGAGGATTCCCACGCGCCCGGACCCCCTGGTGCCCTTTGAGAGGATGAAAACACTCCGACTGCTCGCCACATTGACCGCAGCCTTGCTGTGCGGGACTGGCGTGCCGGCAACCGCTCAGACCGCCGGGAGTTTGGATCCGTCATTCGGTGATCAGTTCTGGCGGGTCAACTCGCTTTACGGCAGCCCTTGGGTGACAGTCATCCTTCCCGCCAGAGACGGGAAAGTCTATCTTGGCGGGTACGGCATCATTCTCCAGGAAGGGGGATGGCCCGGGTTGGTGATCGCGCGCCTGACCAGCGATGGCACCTTGGATGGCACGTTCGCGTCCGGTGTGGCTTCATGGCTTTGGGACGATGATGACGCGGAAGTTCATGCGGCTGCCCTCCAGCCTGACGGAAAACTGATCATCGTGGGCGATGACCTCTTCGAATCAGCCCCCGACAGCACAATCCTGAGGCTAAATGCCGATGGGACCCGGGACTCTGGTTTCACGGCCAGAACTCTCCCGATCCGGGACGGTGTCCACATGCTCGCAGTGCAAGAGGACGGCAAGATCCTCATCGGCGCGGCCATTGTCTCGAAGGTACCGCCATTTGATTTGCCCGGCACCACAACGGTGGGCATCCAGCGGTTGAATGCAGATGGCAGCCAGGACACAGGGTTCAAGTCTGTCTCGCTCGCGGAATCCCAGGGCTTCGAGACGACCACGTGCGTCGCCGTGCTGCCGGACGGCAAGCTGCTCATCGGCGGTAAGTCCTTTGTTTATGCCCCAGTGTTCGCCAATGGGCGCAGTTGTCTCCGACTGAACGCCGATGGCAGCCTTGACGCAAGCTTCGGACCGGTGATCGTCGACGTGGATCAGCGCCAATCGCTGGGCGTTGTGTACCGTGGCACCGTCGAGTCCATGGTGAGGCAACCTGATGGCAAGGTGGTGATCGGCGGCTGGTTCACTCATGTGAATGGGTCGCCAAAGAACAGTATCGCCCGCCTGAACCCCGATGGCAGCCTCGACGAGAGTTTCGACGTCGGCCTGCGGCAGGGTTCACAGGTCACCAGCATGGCGCAGCAGAACGACGGCCGGATCCTTGTGGCCGGGTGGAATATCAACGTTCTTGGCACGCGATACGCCACCATCGCAAGGCTTGAAGCGGATGGCAGTCTCGACAGGAGCTTCAGTCCCGGCACCCCCAGCCAATTCGGCATTAGCACCATCGGGCTCGAAGCCGACGGCAACGTCCTCGTCGGCGGCGGTTTCAACCTGCTGAACGGTGTGTCCCGTCGAGGATATGCCCGCCTGCTCGGCAGTGACAGACCGACGCCGCGGGATCGCTATGCCACGGCCGCGCAGGCAGCCGGGCTTTCTGGAGAGGCGGCCGCTCCGGAATCGGTACCGCAGGGCGATGGGGTGGCGAATCTCCACAAGTATGCCTTCAACCTCGACATGCATCGGGCCGATGGCGGCACCATGTCTCAAGGCGGTGTCCGCGGTCTCCCGTCCCTGCTGCCACCGCGGGCAGATCGGACCTTCCGTTTCGAATTCCTGCGTCGTCGCAACAGTGGCCTGGTATATATCCCCCAGCTGTCCACGAGGCCCGACATCGCGTCGTGGTGGACGACCCTCACCGGAATAGCCCCGAAAATCGATCCCATCGATGCAACATGGGAACGCCTGACCTACGAGGTGAAACGCAACGAACCCAATTTCTTCTTCCGGGTAGAGGTCAGGCTTCCCTGAAAGGGGAACAGGATGACCGATCTGAATCATATTTGCACACAGCCCCGGAACCCGCTATACTCACCACGATCAGAGTCATCGCGAATACGCGCGCGTCTAGCAACTCAACACGCCCTCCCTCGATCGTGTCGTCTAGCGTCACCCCAAACAAAGCCCACCGCAATGAAACCTGCATCTCTACATCTGCTCATCGTCACACTCACCGCGAGCGCGCTCGGTGAATCACTCGAAACAAAATACCCGTTGAGCAAGTTTCTGGGCGATAACAAATCATTCAACGTCGCCGGAGACGCGACACTCGTCTTCGAGCAGGCTCAAGACACAACCAGATTGAAGCTGGACGGACAGGTCATCGAAACAATCAAATCCCCTCAATTCGTCGAAGGCTTCGTCAAAAGTGAAAATGGGAAATTCGCACTGGTCCTTATCGGGTCGGATCGGCCCATGAAAGGTGTCGACGCCGCGTGGGACTACCACTCGGTCCTGAAGATCGAGGTCACCGAAACAGGATCATTATCAGGCGTGACTCGATTCCTCGCCAAGTCTGACAATTTCATGAAGACACTCAATCGATGGATCGTCAAGATTGACAGTGTTCTCAACGATGGCCGCACGATCCGCGTCAAGTGGGGTGAGCAGAAGTCGATCGACGACCCCTCGAAAACGATGCGTTACTCATGGCAGATCCGGGATCTCGATACCGGCGCGCTTTATCGGGACGAATCCGGCCAGTAACGGGCCGGCTCGCCGATCGCGGACGCACCGGCGAGCGGCAGGCTTCCCGTGGGCGCTTCGAAATCGAATTGCGATCCCCGCAGGAATCTGATAACATCCCTCCTCGTGCCGTTGCCGACCCCCGGCATCGCAGAAGCACCCCCCTCCCTTCATGCCAACACTGCGCATTCTCTCACTGACTGCCGCACTGCTTTTCGGCCTCCTGTCGTTCAGTGCGGCAACAACAACAGGAACGGTCGATCACTCCTTCGCCGCCGGATCGCGAATAGACCAACCCGTTTCGGCCATCATGCCGACAATCGATGGCAAGGTCTACATCAGCGGTTCATTCACAACCGTGCGCGGCGCTCAGCGTCGCGGTATCGCCAGACTGAACCGCGATGGCACCGTGGATTCCAGCTTCGATCCAGGCACCGGCGCCGACGCTCCCGTCGACTGCGTGGCACTGCAGCCAGATGGAAAAATCCTGCTCGGCGGATCCTTTACGAGATTCAATGGCACCCATTGCTTTCGCATCGCCCGGTTGAATCCCGATGGCAGTCTGGATCGCGCCTTCAGCTCGCAGGCCCTCGCCGACAGGGCTGTCTCCGCCGTCACCGTTCAGCCGGATGGAAAGATCGTGATCACAGGTGCCTTTTCCAGCGTCAATCGTCAGCGGCGCTTCGCCATCGCCCGACTCAACCGCGATGGCAGCCTCGATGAAGGCTTCGACGCTAGTAATGTATTCAGCTTCAATGGCCGGACCGTCAGTTTCGTCGCCATCCAGGCTGATGGAAAACTGGTGATCGGCGGCAACTTCTCCACGGTTCACAGCCCGCCCTGGGACAGCCTTGCAAGGTTGAACGCCGATGGCAGCCTTGACATATCCTTCCGTCCCGATCCTCGACCCTCGCATTATTTACGTTCCCTCGTTCTTCAACCCGATGCCAGATTGCTCGTCGGTGCCGAATTCACAGCCTCCAACGGCACGCGCGTCCAGCAATTGGAACGACTCAATCCTGATGGCAGTCGCGATGCCAGTTTCACCCCAGTGCCGGACTTCACTAACCCGGTCGTCCTCCAGCCAGATGGCAGAATCCTCGCGTGCCGGTGCTTCGCAGTCGATTTCACTTGCTGGTTTCAGGTCATGCGCTTCAACCCAAACGGCACAAGGGACTCCAGCTTCAATCAAGGCAGAGAACTCGAAATGAATGGCGTTGTCGCCTCTGCAACACCCTTACCGGATGGCGGAGGCGCTCTTCTCGGCGGAGCTTTCGGCATCGCAGGCAACGCCGGTCGAAGCAAACTCGTCAAATTGCAGCCAGACGGCACCGTGGACACAGAATTCCAACCCGGTTCCGAGATCGCTGGCTACGTCTGGGCTGTAGCAAACCAGCCGGACGGAAAATCGCTGATCGCTGGTTCCTTCACCAGCGTCGACGCCGTCCCGCGCCGCGGCATCGCTCGACTCGATTCAGACGGCACCCTCGATCGGAACTTCAATCCCGGATCCGGAGTCGAAGGCGTCGTCGACAACATGGCTGTTCAGGCTGACGGCAAGGTAGTCCTCGCCGGCCCCTTCACCGCCATCAACGAGACCCCGCGCCATGGAATCGCTCGCATGAACCCCAATGGCAGCCTCGATCTCGCATTCAATCCTCGACTCGGTCAATTCAGCAGCGTAAGGGCCATCGAAATCCAGCCTGATGGAAAACTGCTGATCGTCGGCGAATTCAATGAAGTGAACGGGCGCCCGCGTGGAGGAATTGCCCGGCTAAATCGCGACGGAACTCTTGATGAAACCTTCAATCCCGGACCAGAGCTAGGAAGACTAGTCCGCGCCGTGACTATCCAGACTGACGGCAGAATCCTCATCGCCGGATGGATCGGAATGATCCGAGGACTCGAAGTCAGAGGCATCGCACGATTGAATCCTGATGGCAGCCTTGATACCAGCTTCAATCCAGGCATCGGAACAGAGGATGGCCCCATCAATGCTATCGCTGTACAGTCCGATGGAAAGGTGATCATCGCAGGGGCCTTCAGTCGCGTGAATGGCGTCACCGTCGGCTGCCTCGCACGTCTCAACAGCGATGGCAGCCTCGACGCCACCTACATACCGAATATGACTGCCGAGGAAGACTTGTGGTCGGTATTGCTGCAGGCCGATGGCAAGGTACTCGCTTGCGGAGCCATAACGGGTGCAAACGGCATTCCCGGTGACGGCATCGTGCGATTGGACAGAGATGGCAGCGTGGATCCCTCGTTCGAATTCCTGACTTCTCGTTATCCCGCAAGATACGATACATCGATGGTGATGCAGGCCGACGGCAAGGTGATCGTGGCGACACTGACTCCGACCAATGGCGTCGCACGCCTTCTCAACAGCCCTTTCCTGTCGCAGCTTGTAGCCGTCAGCCCTAGCAAAGTCGAGTGGCTGCGTGGCGGCAGCGCGCCCGAGGTCACATGGGTTGAATTTGAGTTCTCGGTGGATGGCCTTGTGTGGGTCCCCCTGGGCGTGGGCAATCGCATCAACGGCGGATGGGAGCGGGCAGGCTTGAGTCTTCCCCCGGAAGGCAGGTTGCGGGCCCGCGGCCGATTGTCCGGCGGCAAAAACTCCAGTCTCGTGGAACAAGTGGCTTCCTATCGTCTCGGCAATCCCGAAATCACGGTGAGCGGCAACGGGCTGAACATCGCCAACGCAGATGCCACACCCAGCGCGGCCGATCACACGGACTTCGGCAGCGTCGCAGCAGGCGGAGCACCCGTGACGCGCACCTTCACCATCGCCAACACCGGTCCGGTATCCCTCGCCCTCACCGGTTCGCCACCCGTGACCATCAGCGGCAGCACAGCCTTCGGCGTGACCAGACAGCCGGGCACAGCCACCGTGGCACCCGACGGCAGCACGGTGACATTCGACGTGAGCTTTTCCGCCCCTTCCACCGGCACGCAGTCGGCGACCGTGACCATCGCCAGCGATGACACCGACGAAAACCCATTCACCTTCACCGTATCAGGCACAGGACCGAGTCCCGCCGATGCCTTCGTTCACACCATGACCAACGCCGGTCTCGCAGGCCCCACCGCGACACCGGACGCCACCCCTCACGGCGACGGGGTGAACAACCTGCTCAAGTATGCCTTCAACATGAATCTCGCGGACAAGGACAGTCGGACCATGCCGCCGGGCGGCACCGCCGGACTCCCGGCCATCACCACTCAGCCGAACACCCCAGCCGGCATCCTGCGCTTCGAATTCGTCCGGCGGATCGGCAGCGGCCTCATCTACACACCTCAAAAAAACCCCAACCCCGGCAATCCCGCATCATGGGTGCCCCTGACAGACACTCCATCCGTCAACGCCATCGACGCGGCATGGGAACGGGTCATCTACGAAGAACCGTATGATCCCACCGCGGCACCGCGCCTCTTCGGCCGCGTGCACGTCACCCTTCCGTGAGGATTCAGAGCAACCCCAGAGGCCTAGCAACCCCAGAGGCCTGACCACATACTTCCGCTCCTCCGCCCCCCCTCCCGCAGAGGCCGGTCCAGAATAGGCCCCCAGCAGCCTGACCTCCTGTCGCCCCCCCTCCCGCAGAGAGGCCTGTCCACTTATTCGATCCCTCTCTCCAACATTCGCTCAAGAGGCCTGTCCAACTACCACCTCTCCTCAAGCCCCCACAGCATGTCGCCCCCCCTCGCGCTCCCCTCCCGCAGAGAGGCCTGACCACATGCTTCCGCTCCTCCGCCCCCCAGCAGCCTGTCCCCTTGGGACTCCTCTCTTGCTGACAAGACGCAGATATGCGAGGACACCCCTGCCCCGGCCCCCCGGGTGCCCTTTGAGAGGATGAAAACACTCCGACTGCTCGCCACATTGACCGCAGCCTTGCTGTGCGGTACTGGCGTGCCGGCAACCGCTCAGACCGCCGGAAGTTTGGATCCGTCATTCGGTCATCAGTTCTGGCGGGGCAGCTCGCCTTATGGCAACCCTTGGGTGAGTTTCGTCCTTCCCGCCCGAGACGGGAAAGTCTATCTTGGCGGGTACGGCCTCGATCATCTGGAAGGGCCGTGGCCAAGACCCGTCATCGCGCGCCTGACCAGCGACGGCACCTTGGATGGCTCGTTCGCGTCCGGTGTCGCTTCATGGCTTTGGGACGATGAGGACGCGGAAGTTCATGCGGCTGCCCTCCAGCCTGACGGAAAACTGATCATCGTGGGCGATGACCTCTTCGAATCAGCCCCCTCCGGCACAATACTGAGGCTGAATGCCGACGGGACCCTAGACACTGGTTTCACGGCCAGAACTCTCCCCGTCTGGGACGATGTCCGCATGCTCGCCGTACAGGAGGACGGCAAGATCCTCGTCGGCGGGGAAATTGTCTCGATGGTGCCGCCGTTGGGTTTGCCTGGCACCGCAACGGTGGGCATCCAGCGGTTGAATGCAGATGGCAGCCAGGACACAGGGTTCAAGTCTGTTTCGCCCGCGGAATCCCAGGGCTTCGAGACGACCACGTGCGTCATCGGGCTGCCAGACGGCAAGCTGCTCATCGGCGGTGAGTCCGTTGGTTATGCCCCAGTGTTCGCCAATGGCCGGCGATGTCTCCGACTGAACGCCGATGGCAGCCTTGATAAGAGTTTCGGTCCGGTGGTCGTCGACTTGGATCTGCGCCAACCGCAGGGCACCATGCGCCGAGGATCCGTCTTGGCCATGGTGAGGCAACCTGATGGCAAGGTCGTGATCGGCGGCTGATTCACTCATGTGAATGGGTCGCCAAAGAACAGCATCGCCCGCCTGAACGCCGATGGCAGCCTCGACCAGAGTTTCGACGGCGGCCTCCGGGAGACTTCTTATGTCACCAGCATGGCGCAGCAAAGCGACGGCAGGATCCTGGTGGCCGGATGGAGTATCAAAACTCTTGGCACGGCAGTCGCCAGCATCGCAAGGCTTGAAGCGGATGGCAGTCCCGACAGCACCTTCAGTCTCGGAACAACCGGCGGGTACGGCATCAGCACCATGGGGCTCGAAGCCGACGGGAACGTCCTCGTCGGCGGCAGTTTCTACCTGCTGAACGGGGTGTCCCGCCAAGGATATGCCCGCCTGCTCGGCAGTGACAGACCGACGGCCCGGGATCGCTATGCCACGGCCGCGCAGGCAGCCGGGCTTTCCGGAGAGGCGGCCGCTCCAGAATCGGCACCGCAGGGCGATGGGGTGGCGAATCTCCACAAGTATGCCTTCAACCTCGACATTCACCGTGCCGATGGCGGCACCATGTCTCAAGGCGGTGCGCGCGGTCTCCCGTCCGTGCTGCCACCGCGGGCAGATGGGACCTTCCGTTTCGAATTCCTGCGTCGTCGCAACAGTGGCCTGGTCTACATGCCCCAACAGTCCACGAGGCCCGACATCGCGTCGTGGTGGTCGACCCTCACCGGAATAGCCCCGAAAATCGATCCCATCGATGCAACATGGGAACGCCTGACCTACGAGGTGAAAAGCTTCCAGGCCGCCACCTTCTTCCGGGTAGAGGTCAGGCTGCCCTGAGAGTCGCACACGCTGACAGAACTGAATGGCGCTGAGGTCACTCACTCAGCGCCCTGCGCCACCCTACCAAGCACCCTGTCCTTTTGCACCCCGATCTAAGGCACTCCACCCCAACCGGCGTCATCTCGCATACCGCCGAGCAACCCCGTTCGTCCCGAAACACGACCCGATAAGCGCCCCGTTCCGATTGTTGTCACCCCCACCCTCACCAACCCACCCTCACTCCCTCCAGTACACGTCCCCCGCCGGACTAGCTCCCGCCGTCCGCTTCACCCCCGGCAGATTGGCCGCAAGGTGATTGAGCGCATGATGCACGTCCTCCGCCTCAAGCCCCGCCGCCGCACCAATCGCCTCCGCCGTCTGCGCCACCGCCGTCAGCCCAGCCTTCACCGCCGCCAGCTTCGCCAGAAAATCCGCCGCCGCCTTCTTCCCGGCCTCAACCCCCGGCTGGTGATACGCATTGATCCCCACCAGCGTCGCATAGAAACCCACCGCCCGCTCGAACGCCGCAATCAGCATCCCTAGCGAAAACGCATCCACCCGCGCAATGCTGATCGTCATGTTCTCCCGACCGCTCTCATGCAGCGCCTGCCGCGTCCCCCGCAGAAACCCCTGCAGGTAATCCGCAGGCGTCACCCCCGGCTCCACCTCCATCGGCACCCCGCCGCCCTCCCGCACCTCGATGAACGTCGCAAAGAAGTTATTCACCCCGTCCCTCAGCTGCTGCACATACGCATGCTGATCCGTCGACCCTTTGTTCCCGTACACCGCAATCCCCTGATGCACCGTCTTGCCCTCAAGATCGTGCTCCTTCCCTAGCGACTCCATCACCAGTTGCTGCAGGTACTTGCTCATCAGCACCAGCCGGTCCTTGTAAGGCAGCACCACCATGTCCTTCGCGCCCCGCCCGCCCGTCGCATGATGCCACATCAATGCCAGCCGCATCGACAGATTCTCCCCGGCCGGCAAGGTCCGCGTCTTCTCATCCATCGCCGCAGCTCCCGCCAGCAGCGCATCCACATCCACCCCCTGCAGCGCCGCAGGCACCAGGCCCACCGTACTCATCACCGACGTCCGCCCACCAACCCAGTCCGTCATCGGAAAAATCCGCAGCCACCCATGCTCTAGCGCATACGCTTCCAGCTTGCTCTTGATCCCGCCAGCCGCCGTCCCCGTCACCGCCACCGCGTGCTTCGCAAAGTCCAGCCCGTGCCGCTCATAAAACGCCTTCGCCGCCAGCATCCCGTTGCGCGTCTCCGGCGTCCCCCCGCTCTTCGAAATCACCACTGTCAGGGTCTCCGCAATCGCCCCGCCAATCCCACCCAGCACCCGCTCAATCCCATCCGGATCCGTGTTGTCAAAGAAACTCGTCTGCATCGCCGCCTGCCACCCATCCACCAGACAATCCGCCACCAGCTGCGGCCCCAGCGCCGACCCGCCAATCCCGATCACCAGCAACCGCTTGAACTTCCCGCCCCCCGTCGGTGCCACCTCTCCACCATGCACCGCCGCCGCAAACTCCTTCGCACTCGCAATGTCCCTCACAATTTCCTCCCGGATCCCCGCATCCGGTGCCAGCGACGGTGTCCGCAGCCAGTAATGCCCCACCATCCGACCCTCATCAGGATTCGCCACCGCTCCAGCCTCCAACTCCGCCATCGCCAGCATCGCACGCTCCGCCGCCGCCCCCATCGACTCAAAATACCCATCCGGATAACTCATCCGGCTGACATCAAGACTGATGCCGAGGTCTTCATAACGAATGATCGAGGCGCAGTAGCGGTTCCAGAGTGCAGCGGACATATTGCGGAGGTAGCGGGTCAGTGGCCTCCGCCGCAAGAGGCAAGTTGCGTGCCACCCCACCTTCACCCTCAATCCTTCGCAACCGCCGCCCCCACACACGCCGGACAATGACACGCCGTCCGCCCCCTCAATTCCTCCCGCACCAACTCCCCGCCACACCGCGGACACCGCCCCCCGTCCTTCCATCGATGCCGGAACAACCACGTCGCCGGCGGATCGCTCCAGTCCCGCCCAATCGTCCGCATCGCCCCCCGTGCCACCGCTCGCACCTCCCGATACACCGCCACCGGATCCACCTCACCCGCCAGAATCCCCGGAGCCACCCGCATCCGCCACACCACTTCATCCGCCATCCAGTTCCCCACCCCCGGAAACATCGCCTGCTCCAGCAGCAATGCCTTCAGCGGCGTCCCCCGCCTCCTTCCCAGAAACTCCCCCACCCGCGCCACCGTGAACCCCCTCGACAACACCTCCGGCGGCAACCCCAGCCACCACTCCGGCAACGCCTCACCCTCATCCCATCCCACCCGACCAAACATCCGCGGATCCCGGAACACCAGCGCCGCATCCGCCGTCACCAGCACCAGATGATCATGCTTCCCTCCCTCAAAATCCGGCCGCTCCGCCCTCAATTCCCCCGTCATCCCAAGATGCACACTCAACCACCCACCCCCGCCAAACCCGAACAACAACTGCTTCCCGTGCCGCATCACCCCCTCCAGTGCGCGTCCCTCCATCCCCGCAACCAACACCCCCGCCTCCAACCCGCGAAACACCCGGGCCCCCTCATGCACCCGCACCGCCGTCACCCGACGACCCAACCCCGCATCCCATTCCCGGGAATACCACTCCACTTCAGCAAGTTCAGGCATATCCTTCCCTCTACGCCTCCCATCCCATCCCCAAACACACAAAAAAGGCGGGCAGGTTTAACCTGCCCGCCCCGGAAATTCTCGGAAGCACATCCGAATGGCTCATCAGCGGGCGCCTTCGCGACCCGTCAATCCACATTAGGACTTATAACGCAAACGCTTCTTGTGGCGGTTCGCCCGCATGCGTTTCTTGCGCTTGTGCTTGTTGATCTTCGTTTTCCGTCTCTTTTTGAGAGAGCCCATGGCGGCAAATGTGTTTCTGGTGAATAATCGACACCGTCCGCCCGGAAGGGGCGGCGGAGGGAATCGGACACTAATGGGCCGATCTCCTTTTGCAAATGAAATTCGCACCCCTCTCGCTCTCCCTTCAAAACGCCAGATGCCCCAGCGCCAGCAACCCGTAATACGTGTACTCCACGTCCAGCGCATCGTCCGTCCAGTTGCCGTGAAACCCGCCGTCCGCTGACCACAGGCTGTCCGTAAAATCCAGCAGCGCATCCCGGTCCGCCGCAAACGAACACTGCAACCCGTCCAAGGCGTGCAGCGCCACCGCCGTTGACAGCAGATCCGGTATCGGAGCCCCCGGAAACGCCTTGAACCCTCCCCCAGGATGCCGCTGCGCCAGCAGCCACGCCCCCAGCTCCACCGGCGGGGTCCGCCTCAGCAACCGATGCAGCGACACCGCCGCCGCCGTCGCCGTTGTCGTCCCAAACGGCAACCCCGGCTCATTCGCATACCCGCCATCCACCGCCTTCAGCGACTCCAGACAACCCGCAATCGCCTCCGCCCCAGCCGGCACCAAGCCCAGATCCCCCAGCGCCGCCCATCCCAGCAGACACCCGTACGCCGTACACCGACCCGACCCCGCCCGCTGGTGAAACCCCCCATCCGGCGTCCGCCACGCCTCCAATCGCGCCGCAATCCCTTCCTTCACCCCCGCCTCCGGTCGAAACACCGCCGGCAATGCCGCCCAGCAGCGCGCCAGACAGCACAAATGCACAAAATCCAATCCCTCCCCATCCCCATGCCCCCGCAACCACTCCGCCAGCACGGCATGATCCTCCTCCACCCTCAGCGCCAGCAATCCCTCCACCCCGAACACCGTGTAGTACAAATCCGGCCGTCCCTCCCGATCCGGCCACGCGCCTTCCTTCGTCCGCGTCCGTCTCAAAAACGCCGTCACCAACTCGGCCGCCGACCCCAGCACCCCCGGAGCCAATCGCGCCACCTGCAGCATCTCCAGCCGGAAACTCATCGCATGCTCCTCAGTTTCACCATCCAGTGCTGACACACCGTACTCAGCCGCTCAAACTCCCGCACCGCTCCCTCCTGAAAATGCGGCGACTCATGCCCGTGCTCAAAATACACCACCCACGCAAACGTCGCGGCGCAGAATAGCACAGTCCAGATCAACCAGCGGGTCAGAGGCATGCAAAGGGGGTACTCTCAAAGCTCAGCACACTCCAGCCACCGCGTCCAGCACTTTGCCTCCACCGCTCAACCCATCCCGCCCAACCCCGCCACCAGCGGCTCCGGATGCCCATGCCGCCCGTCCTCCGGCACAAACAACCCCGGCATCCGCTCCGCCCATCCCTCATTCGCCGCCGGCGTGAACTGCGGCGAATTCAACTCCACCCCGTTCACCGTCGGCACATGCTGCGCCAGCAGACACGAATGCACCGCCGCCACCCCCGGATTGGTTAGATCCTGCACCGCCAGCCGCATCCCCCGCGCATGCGCCCACGCCCCCGCCACCAGATTGAAACTGTGCCCCTTGCACGTCTTCAGACAAATCCCGCTCCACCCCTGCGCCGCAATCACCGGCAGCACCGACGGCTCCATCAGCCCTTCATCCACTAACACCGGCTTCCGCCGCCCGATCTCCCCCCACTCAAACACATGCTGCCGAACATCCCGCCCCGTCGGCTGCTCCAGATACTCCAGCGCCGCATACGCCTCCCCATCCATCGCCTCCAGCACATCAAGATACGCACCCACCGACGCATTGTCAGGATTCCCTTCATTGCTGTCCGCACTCAACCTCGGAAACGCCACCCCCAGCGCCCGCGCCGCCGCAAACACTTCCACCGTCCGCCGCGCATCCGCCTCCGGATCCTTCCCATGCGTCTTCAGCTTGAACGCCCGAAACCCTCTCCCCACCACAAACTTCCGGAAATCATCCTCCAGCGGATCAGTCCCGCTCACCACATACCACCCATCCACCCGCGCCACCGGCGCCGCCAGCAGCATCCGCCGGATCATCGCTAACTGCTCCACCCCGGCCGCCTCGTCATCCTCCATCCCGGGCTCATAAAGCCGAAACGCCGACCTCCCCAAGGCCCGCCCCACCGCATCGTGCACCGCCGCATCAAACGGACTCAGACACACCGAACCCGCCAGAAACGGAACCTCCCCGCGACACGTCGCATTCCGCTCCAGCATCGCCATCCCGTGCGACAACGGATGCCGCGCCCCACCCATCCCCGGCAACTCCCCAGCCAGTCGCTCGCAGTACGCCCGCATCGCCGCATCCCGCTCCCCATGACTCAACCCCGCATCCGGCCACGCCCACAAATCACTCAGATAAATACACCCCCGACCCTCCGCCTCCACTCCCCCAACTCTCACCCGCACCGTCACCGTCGCCTCCGTAATCTCCGTAATCGTCCCACTGCTCAACTGCAGGGGCTTCGCAAACGGCCGCTCCCGGAAAACCACCTCTGATGTTAGTATCGTGCTCTTCATGATAGCCATTCGTCAAGGCGCTCCGCCACAAACCCATCGTCCGTCAGCCACGGATACGACGCCACCACCCGGTCCAGTTCCTCACTCTGCCCGGGCGACAGCACTTCCTCTTCGTCCAGACACCGCACCGACGGCACCAGTCCCTGCCGTCTCAACACCTCCAGAATCCCCGGAATACACCCCCGAAACCCGTTCGCCGCATCAAACACCGCCGCATTCGCATCCGTCAGCGCCGCATTCCGCGTCAGCCATTCCGCAGAAAACTCTCCCTTCTCCCGCACCGCCCGAATCTCCTCAAAAATCTCCACCGCCCGACGCGTCCACACGCCCCACTGACCTAACAACCCTCCCGCAATCCTCCGACGCCCGGGCCACGGAGTCAGCAGATCCCCGATGATGTTATCGTCATTCCCCGTGTACAACCCCACGTCCTCCCGCCCCGACTCCGTCACCGCCCTCACCACATCCATCGTCTGATACCGGTTGAACGGCGCAATCTTGATCCCCGCCACCCCCGGAATCGCCGCCATCTCCCGCCAGAACCCCGCAGAAAACACGCGCCCGCCCACCGCCGTCTGCAGATAAAACCCAATCACAGGCCGCACCTCCGCCACCGCCCTCACATGCGCCAGAAACGCCGCCTCACTCTCCCCGCCCCAACCCCCAGGACTCAGCAGCACCGCATCATACCCCAACCCAGCCGCCACCTCCGCCTCCCGCACCGCCTGCGCCGTCCCCCCGCACGCCCCCGCAATCCTAACCATCTCACCGCCCGACTCAGCCATCGTCTCCGCCGCCAGCGCCAGCACCGGCTCAAACAACCCATGCCTGTCCTCCCGAATCGCAAACTGCGTCGAATGCACCCCCACCGCCAACCCACCCGCCCCCGCCGCCGCATAATACCTCACCAGCGCCCGCTCATGCCGCTCCGACCAACGCCCGTCCTCACGCAACGCCAGCGGCAACGCCGGAATCACCTGCCCTCTCAAAAATCGCTCGCGCCACATCTCACTCATCCACCCCTCCTCCCCCATCTCCCCCTCCCGCGCAATCCCCTCCTCACCCCGCACCCGCGCCCCCCAATCTCAAATCTCAAATCACAGGCATCCCACAGAAGTAGAGCCGCTTTGAGTTAGCAGGTTCGTGAAATCGCGGGTGGCCAGGCGGCGGAATCGTGCTGGATTGGTGGTGTTATGCAAAACAACCCAGCAATGC
>JAIXVE010000073.1 GCA_027483175.1 Verrucomicrobiaceae bacterium
CTGGTTGGGGGGAGGGGGTGTGGGATGAGGATTCTGGAATTTTGTGGTTCCCGCGGCACGGAAAGCGCGGCAGAGTTGGGGAAATTCAACGCATTCAAGCCATGACGACCCGCCGACGCCTGTTTTCCTCGTTACCAATTGCTGCGGCGCTGCCGGGGGTGGTGGGGAGTGGGGTGGCGGCTGAGCCGGTGGTGGCGCGGAAGCCGTTGAGGATTGGGGTATCGACGTATTCGTTCTGGCATTTTGACGAGAAGACAGATGTGTGGCGGTCGATGGAGAAGTGTCTGGAGACGGCGGCGGACATGGGGTTTGACGGGGTGGAACTGCTGCAGGTGCAGATGACGGACACGTCGCCGGCGGCGTTGCGGAAGATCAAGCAGCGGGCGTTTTCGCTGGGCTTGGATCTGATGGGATTTTCGACGCATCAGGGGTTCTGTTCGCCGGATGCGCAGAAGCGGGACGACAATGTGCTGAAGACGACGCAGTATCTGGAGCAGGCGTATGATCTGGGGATTCCGACGATTCGGGTGAACACGGGTCGGTGGGGGACGAGCAAGAACTTTGATGAACTGATGGCGAACCGGGGGATTGAGCCGAGGCTGGAGGGGTATACGGACGATGACGGGTTCAAGTGGGTGATTGATAGTTTTGAGAAGCTGGTGGCGGAGGCGGAGAAGCGCGGGGTGGTGATGGGACTGGAGAATCACTGGGGCCTGGGGATTTCTGCGGAGGGAGTGCTGCGGATTGTGGATGCGGTGAAGTCGCCGTGGTTGAAGGTGACTTTGGATACGGGGAATTTTCTGGAGGATCCGTATGATCGGTTGAAGAAGCTGGCGCCGCAGACCGTGCTGCTGCAGGCGAAGACGTACCATGGCGGGGGGATGTGGTATTCGCTGGATCTGGATTACGGGCGGATTGCGGCGATCATGAGGGAGGCCGGGTATCGTGGGTATGTGTCGCTGGAGATGGAGGGGAAGGAGGATCCGCTGACGGCGGTGCCGAAGAGCCTTGCGATGCTGCGGCAGCATTTTTCCTGAGGGGCGATGCGAGGTCGACTGGTTGGGTTGGGTGAGGTGATGGCGCGGTTGACGGTGCCGGGCCGGGGTCGGTTTGGTCAGGCGGTACCGGGGAAGTGGGAGATGAGTCTGGCCGGTGCGGAGTTGAATGTGGCGGTGGGGTATGTGCAGCTAGGGGGAGAGGCGTCGTTTGTGACGGCGCTGCCGGAGCATGCGATGGCGGACGCGGTGGTGGCGGAGATTCGGGGATTGGGAGTGGGGATTGAGCAGGTGGTGAGGTCGGCGGAGGGGAGGTTAGGGTTGTTCTTTCTGGAAGCGGGGAGCGGGCATCGTGCGGCGCAGGTGATTTATGATCGCGAGGGGTCGGTGTTTTCGAGGGTGGGGCCGGGGAGTTATGATTGGGAGGGAGTGTTTGCGGGGGCGGGGCGATTGCATTTGTCGGGGGTGACCCCGGCGGTGTCGCGGAATGCGGCTGAGGTGGCGAGGCGGGCGGTGGAGGAGGCGGGGAAGAGAGGAGTGCCGGTGTCGTTTGATATGAATTTCCGGCGGCGGTTGTGGCAGTGGGAGAGTGGGAAGGGAGCGGAGGAACTGGCGGCGGAGACCGTGCGAGGGTTGATGCCGGGCGTGGAATTGTTCATCGGGGGGGTGGATGACGTGGCGATGCTGACGGGCGAGCCGGAGGTGGCGAAGGCCGGGCATGCGGCGGCGGCGAGATTGCTAGTCAGCCGCTGGCCGAATGTGAAGCGGGTGGCGATGACGATGCGGGAGAGCATCACGGCGACGCGGCAGCGACTGGGTGGGATGCTGTATGAGGCGGAGGGCGACCGGGTGGCGATGGGGCCGGTGACTTATGAGATGACGGAGATTGCGGACCGGCTGGGCGGGGGGGATGCGTTTGCGGCGGGGTTGCTGACGGCGCTGGATGATCCGGCGCTGAGCGAGTCGGAGACGGCGGTGGCGTTTGCGGTGGCGGCGTCGTGTCTGGCGCACACCGTGCCTGGAGATTTTGCGTTAGTGAGCCGAGGCGAAGTGGAGGTGCTGATGCGGGGTGGGGGAGGCGGGCGGGTGATGCGGTGAGGTCAGGAGAGCGGGGCGGAGAAGAACGGCTGGAGTTCGTGAGGGAAGTAGCGGAGGGCGTTGCGGACGGGGAGGGGGACGCCGCCGCCGAGGGCGCAGAGACTGGTGAGTTCCATGGTGTCGAGGAGATCGCCGATGAGATCGGGGTCGATGCGGAAGGAGGAATCGGAGCGAGCTTTGGCGAAGAGTTCCTTGCCGCGGGTACTGCCGAGACGGCAGGGGAAGCATTTGCCGCAGGATTCGTCGGCGGTGAACTGGAAGAGGTGTTCGAGGTAGGCGATCATGGGCATGGATTCGGGGATGCTGATGACGCCGGCGTGGCCGAGCAGGAAGCCCGCGGACTTGAAGGATTCGAAGTCGACGGTGAGCTGGCTGACGAGGTGGGTGGGGATGAGACCGCCGAGGGGGCCGCCGATGTGGACGGCTTTGACGGGGGAGCGGAAGCCGCCGGCGGCGGCGAAGACATCGGTTAGGGGGGTGCCCATGGGAACCTCGTAGATGCCGGGGCGAGTGAAGTGGGAGTCGAGCGAGAGGAGTTTGGGGCCGGAGCTGAGTGGGGTGCCGATGGAGGCGTAGGCCTTGCCGCCGCGGGAGAGGATGGCGGGGAGGTTGGCGAAGGTTTCGACGTTGTTGACGATGGTGGGTTTGCGGAAGAGCCCCTGGATGGTGGGGAAGGGAGGACGGACGCGGACCTCGGGGCGTTGGCCTTCGATGGAGGAGAGGAGGGCGGTTTCTTCGCCGCAGATGTAGGCACCTGCGCCCTTGATGGTTTTGAGGGAGAAGGAGAAGCCGGAGTTGGCGATGTCAGGGCCGAGGAGCCCGGCGTTGTGGAGGTCGGCGATGGCGGCGTTGATGGCGCGGATGGAGTCCGGGTATTCAGCGCGGATGTAGAGGATGCCGGTGGAAGCGCCTGCGAACCAACCGGCGGCGATCATGCCGATGAGGACGCTGTGGGGGCGTTGCTCCATGAGGTACATGTCGATGTAGGCACCGGGGTCGCCTTCGTCGGCGTTGCAGACGATGTATTTTTCGGGGCCCTTGGCTTCGCGGCAGGACTGCCATTTGAGGTGGACGGGGAAGCCTGCGCCGCCGCGGCCGCGGAGGCCGGAGGCTTTGAGTTCTGTGAGGAAGGCGTCGCGATCCGAGGCGAGGAGGGCACGGAGGGGTGCGTATTCGGATTCGAGGTCCTTGAAAGGAGCGGTGAGGATGGGTTCGGGGAGGAGAGAAGAGACCGCGTAGGGGAGGGCGGAGGTGTCGGGGGCGTGGCCGGCGATGGTGTCGGCGAGTTGTTGCGGGGAGAGAGCGGAGAAGTTGCGGTCGTTGAGCTGGAAGGCGGCTCCGGAGTGGCAGTGGCCGAGACAGCAGATGTGGCCGATTTCGGATTCGGAGAAGGAGGAGCGGAGCGAGTGGTGGAGGGCGTCCTGGGTGCCAGCGCAGAGACAGGCGGAGCCGTTGCAGACGAAGATTTTTTTGCCGGCGTTTTCCTTTTTGAGGAAGTCGTAGGAGGAGACCGCGCCGAGGGTGACGGCGTCGCCGAAGACGGATGATTGGGCGAGACTGCGGATGGTGTCCGGGTCTTCGGCGGTGCCGTTGGCGTCGGCGGCGGCGACCATGCGTTCGAAGAGATTGCTGGCGATGCCCTGACGTGAGGAGAGGAAGCTGAGATTGCGGGACATGGGAGGAAGGGGGAGGAAGGGCGCCGGGTGACGCCGGATGAACGGTTGATGTGTTAGAATAAGGTCAGGTCAGGGCCGCGAGATGAAGGCGCGGACGTAGAAGCGGGACAGCGAGCCGATGGGTTGGGCGGAGCGGAAGATCCGGTATTCGCGCGTGCCGTCGGTGGTTAGGCCGAGGTCGACGAGACCGTCGGAGGACCATGAGGCGAGGTTGCTGGAGGCCTGGGCGGCGAGGGTGACCCCGTCGGCGCTGCCGTTGCGGGGGATGCGGAAGAGGAGGTAGGATCCTTGCGATCCGCCGGGGGGCGTGAATGATTCCGTGGAGGCGATGGGGCGGCCGCCGGGGCCCATGGCCCATTCTGCGAAATCGGAATAGCCGTCGTTGTCGGAGTCGGTGGTGCCGTCCGGTGGCGGGGGAGAGTTGTCGGAGCTGCCGGGGTTGCCGCGGGAGGATCCGGAGCTGCGCCAGTTTTGCGGGAGCGAGTGGTCCGGGTTGGAGGCGGGGGAATTGAGGACGAGGCTGAAGTCAGGGCCGCCGGGGTCGCGCTGGATGCCTGCGAGAGGGGGCCATGGGGAGACGGCGAGCCATGCGAGGGAGCGGAGCGTGGAGGCTCCGTCGTTGGCGGTTAGGGTGAGGATTTCGCCGTCGTTGCGGAGATTGCCGCCGGTCCATTCTGCGAGGATCTGGGAATTGAGGCCTGGGTAGCGGACGTTGAAGGCGGCGCGGTTTTC
>JAIXVE010000038.1 GCA_027483175.1 Verrucomicrobiaceae bacterium
AAACCCCGACGACGCTCCCGTAATCAGCCACACCTTCGATTCTGCTTCAGTTGTCATTGCCCCCAGCTACGCCCCTCGCTCCCTCCGCGGGTGCCTTCTTCTCCCCCCTCACACGTCAATCACATCCGGCAGCACCGGCTTCCGCCGCGGCGCATCCTCCGGCGCCTCCAGATACCTCCCCGGCCGCGGGCCCCGCGGCAGCGTGATCGCCACCCGCGTCCCCTTCCCTTCCTCACTCTCAATCGTCAGCTCTCCCCCGTGGTCCCTCACAATCCGCCGCACAATCAGCATCCCCAGCCCCGTCCCGCTCTTCTTCGTCGTAAACCACGGATCATGCATCGCCGCCACCGTCTCCGGTGACATCCCCTTCCCCGTATCCTCGAAACTGATCAGCGCATCATATTCCGTCAGGTCACTCACAATCGTCAGCGATCCCCCCGTCCCCATCGCCTGGAGCGCATTCTTGATCAGATTGTAGAACGCCTGCTTCATCTGGTTAGGATCCATCCGCAGCAGCGGCAGCCCCGCATGCAGCCTCAGATGCACTTTGATCCTCCGGTCCTTCAATTCCGGCGCCAGAAAATTCACCGCCCCCTCAATCACTTTGTTCAGATCCGTCATCTCAAACGCCGGCTTCGTCGGCCGGATCGCCCGCAGAAACTGCTCGATGATGAAATCCAGTCGCTGAATCTCCCCCCGTGCCACATCCAATTGCGTCTTCACCTGCGCATACACCGCCGGATCCGCCTTCTTCAGCTTCCGCTCCATCAGCTGCAGATGAATGTTCAGCGAATTCAACGGGTTCCCGATCTCATGCGCCACCCCCGCCGCCATCATCGTCAGCGCATTCAACCGCTCGCTCTCAATCTGCTCCTCCGCCATCTTCCTCGTCTGCGTGATGTCCCGAATCAGCATCACACTCCCTAACTCCGGCCCTCCCGCCTCCCCGTCATCAATCGGCCGCAGATAGAAATTCAGATACCGGTTCTCCGGATAGAATATCTCCATGTCCCGCGACACCGTCCCCCCGCGACGCCCCGCCGCAGGCCACCGGAACCCGCGAATCACTTCCTCCAGCAGCTTCCCCGACGTCTGCTCCGCATCCAAGCCGAAAAACCCGCACGCCGCCCGGTTGATGAACGATACCCTCCCGTCCGCATCACAAACAATCACCCCTTCCTCCATCGCCTCGAACACCTGCTCGAAAAACCCCTTCTCCCGCAGCAACCGCAGCAGAATCCCCTGCATCTCCTCCTGCGGCAGCCGGTCGATCCGCGAGATCAGCTTCTCCAGAAACCCCGACTTCATGACCCGGCTCATATCCGCCGCGCCACCCCCCGGTTGATGCTCAGGAGGCCGTTCATCATCTCAACCCCGATCACCTGTTCCCGACTCACCCTTCGCCCGCGGCTCCGCAGCCACTCGATCCGCCGCCCCGGAACTCGTCACAAACGGCCCGCCAGCCAACGGAGCCACCCCCGTAAACGCCACGTCCGGAACATCCGTCGACTTCCCAGCCAGCGGGAAATCCTTCCTCAGCGGAAAGTGCGGATACCCGTCCCACATCAGAATCCGCCTCAAATCAGGATGCCCGGCAAACCGAATCCCCATCATGTCGTAAACCTCACGCTCATGCCAGTCCGCCGTCGGCCAGATGTGCGAAACCGTCGCCACTTCCTCCTCCGGCACCGCCACCTTCACCCTCAAATGCATCTTCGCAGCAATCGAATACAACTCATACACCATCTCAAACCTCGGCTCCACCCCCAGATGATCCACACTGCTGATATCAAGCAGCAGATCATACGCCAGTTCATCCCGCAACCAACCCATCACCGCCACCAGACTCTCGGCCGTCACCACCACGGTCTGTTCCCCCCGAAACTCGGTCTCTCCAGTCACAGCGGCAGGAAACTTCTCCTTCAGGGCTTTCACAGATTCAGCAGCAGTCATCTTGAATAGAAATACGGGTCTCCCCCTGCCTAGGCCGCAGCCGACGCCTCCGCAACGGAGTTTTGCCGCTCCCCTCTCATCCCTCTCCACCAATCCCCCAACTTTCCTCGCCACCTTCCGGTTGCCCCCACTTTCCCACCATGACACCGTCTCCGCTCATCATGCGTTCCCTCCTCGCTCTCCCCGCCGCTTTCCTCGTCCTCGTCCTTCCCGCCTGCCGCAGCACCCGCCCGGACGCGCCCGCCGCCCCAGGCGCTCCCGCCAAATGGTCCAATGTCAACCCGACCGCCATCCGCGCCGATGACCGCGCCGCCGTCGACGCCTTCTACAAAAATGGCGGCACCGGTGGCTTCCATCTCGCCCCAGACCAACTCAACGGCCCACTCACCGCCCAGAACGCCGCCTTCATCGTCGACCTCGACTCCCAGCAGGCCTACCTCTATCAAGGCAACCGCCTCGCCGCCTACTCCGCTATCTCCAGCGGCCAGAAATACTATCGCACCGAGACCGGCGACTACACCATCGGCCAGAAAGACCTCAACCACCGCTCCACCACCTACGGAAACTTCGTCTCCCGCGGCGGCGGCACCGTCATGAGCGATGTCCAGGCCGGCTTCGACCCCACGCCCGCAGGCGCTCGCTTCGAAGGCGCGCTCATGAAATACTTCATGCGCCTCCACCACAACGGTTCCTCCACCGCCATGGGCTTCCACGCCGGTAAACTCCCCGGCTACCCCGCCTCCCACGGCTGCATCCGCCTCCCCGCCAAAATGGCCGACTGGTTCTTCCAGAATGTCCCCCTCGGCACTCCCGTCTCCGTCGTCGGCACCAAAAACGGGGTCCCCATCGGCCACAGCCAGAACCGCCCGAAACGCTCGCCTAAGGTCCACTCCAGCCTCAAACGGAAACCCGCCCCGAAAACCGTCCCGCCTGCTCCGGAATCCGACGTCAATACCCCGGAATCCCCTGCCACTCCCGCAACGCCAGCCCCCGCTGACGCCACGCCAACTCCGGCCCCAGCCCCGGAACCAGCTCCAGCCCCCGCCGCCCCGGAACCCGCCCCAGCCATCCCCGGCATCCCCGCCGACTCCTCCGGCCAGTAACCGCCCCGCGGCCCCCGCTCCCACGCCCACTCCCCAAAACAGGCCGTTGCAGGAACCTGGGGGTTTCCCTATGCTCTCCCTCCGTCCCAGCCCTCCCAGCTCTCCCCCATGAATGCCCCCTCCCACACGCGCCGCGTCAGTCTCTCCCTGATCATGGCCGCCCACGGCTTCATCTCCTCCCTCCACGCCCAATCTCCCAACCCAACACCCCCACCCCTCCCAGCCGGTAGACCCATCACCGGCAAATCCGGCGTCGCCGACCTCTACCTCGAAGGCTTCCAAACCATGTCGGAAGCCGAAAAACTCCGCGACAAAGGCGAGTTCGCCGCCTCCTACTTCAAATTCCGCGACGCCCGCGACACGTTCAACGCGGTCCACGCCACCGACCCCTCATGGAACGCCGAAGTCGTCGAGTTCCGCCGCCGCCGCATCCTCGAAGACATGGAACTCGTCCGCCAGAAGGAAATCCAACGCCGCGCTGCCGGCGGCCCCCCTTCCCCCGCTGGCATCGTCGGCAATCTCAAAGAAGCCGAACCTGCCTTCACTAGTCCCACTCCCCCTGACGACTCCCCAGCCATCCCCCGCACCGGCCAGGTCGTCATGGAAGAACGCATGAAGGCCCTCAGCGCCTACATCCAGAAACTCGAGAAAAAGAACGAGGACATCCTCAAATCCCTCGGCGCAAAAACCGAAGAACTCCGCCAGACACGCAGCGATCTCCTCGACTCCCGCGTCAGCGAAAAAGACCTCCGCGAACGGCTCGTCGCCGCCCAAACCAAAATCGATACCGCCGACGCCGGCGAAAAACGCCGCCACCGCGAACTCATCGCCCAGGTCGAGTCCCTCCAGAAGGCCCTCACCGAAGCCACCACCAAACTCACCGAAGCCAATCTCCGCACCGAACAAATGGCCGCGGAACTCACCAAGGCCTACTCCGACATCAAAACCCTCACCGAAGAACGCGACTCCCTCCGCAAGGAACGCGACCAGATCACCGCTCTCCTCTCCGGCGACGACGGCATGAAGGCCCCCGCCAAACTCAAAATCCTCGAGGAAAATCAGCGTCTCAAACGCGAGCTCGCCTCCGCTCAGGCAAGGCTCACCGAGCTCTCCTCCTCTAGCGAAAAAGACAAGGCCGAGATCGCTGCCCTCAAGGACCAGGTCAAAGGGGTCCAGGAATCCCTCGCCCAGATCCAGCAGGAAAACGAGGAATACCGGCAGCAGATCGCCTCCCTAACCATGCGGCTCGACGCCACCTCCAAGCGCCTAGCCGACTCCGGCGCCGCCGGTGCCCTCCCCGAACAGGAAGCCGTCGCCGAAAATCAGGTCCTCCGCGAAATCATCCTCCAGCAGCTCAAACAACAGGCCCGCCGCGAACGCGCCCGCCAGAACCTCATGGACGAACTCACCCGCGACGGGGTCTTCGACCGTCTCAAGGACCTCGGCGTCGAATCCGACAAAATGCTCCGCGCCGTCAACGAAATGGCCGCACCAGTCACCCTCACCCGCGAACAACGCGAGGTCATCACGTCCACTCAGGTCAATAAACTCATGACCAGCGCCGACGGCAAGGAACTCTACCTCGTCGACGACTCCGCCGCCCCGCCCAATCCCTCCACCGACCCCCTCCCGGAACCCACCGGCGCCACAGACCGCGCCAGTCTCAG
Source organism: Verrucomicrobiaceae bacterium (assembly GCA_027483175.1). Lineage (GTDB taxonomy): Bacteria > Verrucomicrobiota > Verrucomicrobiia > Verrucomicrobiales > V1-33 > V1-33. Next base: position 4,724 of record JAIXVE010000038.1, read on the forward strand.
CCCGGAACTCAAAACCAACGCCATCGCCGCCGAGGAACACTTCAAATCCGGTGCCTTCGAGGACGCTGAACTCAACTTCCGCAAAATCCTCACCGTCGAACCTCAGAACGTCTACGCCCTCAATAACCTCGGCGTCACCCAACTCCGTCAGGATAAACTCGACGAAGCCGTCGAAACGCTCCGCAAAGCCCAAGCCCACGAGTTCGATAACGACTTCTCACACTACCTCCTCGGCGTCGCCTACCTCCGTCAGGGGCGTCTCGACGACGCCGCCACCGAGATCAGCACGGGCCTCAAAATCAACCCGTCCCACGCCGCCGCATGGCACACGCTCGGCCTCATCGTCCTCAAAAACGGCAAACGCGACACCGCCCGCAACTACTTCGAAAAGGCCATCGCCAATGACCCGAACTGCAGCGAGGCCCACTTCAACCTCGCCGTCATCCACGCCACCTCGGAACCTCCACGCCTCGACGCCGCTCGCCGCCACTACCGCGAGGCCATCCGCGCCGGTGCCGCCCGCGACTCCGGTCTCGATAAGCTCCTCGGCAGCAACTGACTCCCTCGCCCGCCCCGGGCGTCCCGTCACCCCATCCGCGTGAGGCCTCCCCCTCCGCTCCCGCACCCTCTCTAACCCCCTCAATCGGGTAGATTGCCCCCCTGTCTCGGAATGCTCACTTATCGCATTCCCTGACCAACCCTACCCATGGACCTGTACCATCCGCTCCCGGCCACCAGACTCGCTAGCCACTTCCTCGCGGCCGCTTTCCTCGCCTCCCCGCTCCTCGCCAATCGCCCCTACACCACCGACGGCGCACTCATCACCGAGTCCTTCGACTCCCTCGCCGCCTCACCCCTCCCAACCGCCGGCTTCCCCAGCAACCCGCTCGTCGCCGGCGCTCCCGCATGGTCCAACGGCTCCACCGCCCTCGGCTGGCACTTCTCCACCGACACTGGCACCACCCCAGCCAGCTACCTCCCCTCCATCGGTGCATTCTCGGCTCAGAACATCGCCGTCTCCGCAGGCGCAACCGCCAGCACCGACCGCGCCCTCGGCTCCCAGTCCGCTAACCTCACCGCCACCCCCTCCCGCCTCGGCTGGCGCATCCGCAACAACTCCGGCACCACCCTCCACAAGTTCACCCTCACCTACACCGGCGAACAGTGGCGCATGCTCCAGAACGACCTCGCCGACGGCTACTCGTTCGACTGGCAGGTCTTCCCAGCCAACTCCGGTTCCCTGACATCCCCAACCGGCTGGACCGCCGCACCCGCTCTCAACTTCACCGCCCCGCAGACCTCCACCTCCGCCGCCAGCGCGGCCCTCAACGGCAACACCCCAGCCAATCGCGTCACCATCACCGCCACCATCGAAGGCATCAACTTCCAACCCGGCTCAGACCTCTGGCTCCGCTGGAGCGATCTCCCAAACACCGCCGCTGGTGCCAACAACCGCCGCCAGCTCATCGCGCTCGACGACGTCGCCTTCTCCGCCTCCAGCTCGCTCCCCTCCGAAATGCCAGGCATGGTCTTCTCCGAATTCCTCGCCGGCAACGACTCCGGCATCGAAGACGAAGACACTGACAACTCCGACTGGATCGAACTCTTCAACGGCCAGACCACTCCTCAGGACCTCACCGGCTGGAAACTCACCGACGACCCCACCCACGCCACTAGCTGGCCACTCCCCGCCGTCACCCTCGGTGCCCAGCAGCGCCGCATCGTCTTCGCCTCCGGCAAAAACCGTTCCACCCCCCAGTGGCACACCAGCTTCAGCCTCACCAAAGACGCCGGCGGCTACCTCGCCCTCCTCAGACCAGACGGCTCGGTCGCCCGCTCCATCCAGTACTCCCGCCAGTACGATGACATCTCCTTCGGCTGGTCCGGTCCCTCCCAGCTCTCCGGCTACTTCACCTCCCCCACCCCCGCCCTCCCAAACTCCCCATCCCCACTCGCCGAACCGCTCCCCGACCCGGTCTTCAATCTCCCCAGCAGCGTCGTTTCATCCTCCGTCAGCGTCACCATCTCTCTCCCCGCCGGCGCCCAGCCTGACATCTCCATCCGCTACACCACCGACCTCAGCGAACCCACCGAATCCTCCCCGCTCTTCCTCAAGGACTCCCCTGCCATCGTCTTCCCCAACGGCGGCACACTCCGCGCCCGCGCCTTCCGCCCCGGCCACGTCCCCAGCCGCATCGGCAACCGCCACTTCATCCGCCTAGGCTCCAGCATCGGCTCCGACTACCGCGCCTCCGGCAAACCATTCCAGTCCAATCTCCCCGTCCTCCTCCTCGACAGCTTCGGCATCAATGTCGACGCCGCCACCGCAACCAACGCCCGCCCGGATCGCACCACCTTCGCCGCCCTCTACCCAGCCGCCTCCCCCCTCAACGCCGCTCCCCAGAAACTCCTCCGCGGCGCCACCCGAGTCCGCGGCCAGACCTCCGCCGCATTCGCCCAGAAACCCTACCAATGGGAACTCTGGAGCAGCTCCAAAGACGACGACAACTCGGAACCTCTCCTCGACCTCCCCTCCGGCTCCGACTGGGTCCTCCAGGCCCCCTACAGCGACAAATCCCTCATGCGCAACATCGTCGCCTTCGACACCATGCGCGAATGGTCAGGCCCAGGCTCAGCCATGCGCTCCCGCTTCGTCGAGGTCTTCTTCAACCAGAACGGCGGCACCCTCGACTGGTCCGACTACCGCGGGGTCTACATCCTCACCGAAAACGTCGAACGCGGCAAAGACCGGGTCCCTCTCCAGAAGCTCAACTCCCTCATCGAAGACCCCGTCGGCATCACCGGCGGCTACATGTGGTCCAAGGACAAACCTCCTTTCGACAACCCCATCAACACTCTCTCCTCCAACGCATGGGGTTCCCAGAAGCTCGATGTCTTCGAACCCAAATCCCCCACCCAGAATCAGCTCAACTACCTCACCGCTCACCTCAACAGCTTCGAATCCTCACTCACCGCCGCCTCCTTCGCCAACCCGACCTCCGGCTACCCATCCTTCATCGACTCCGCCTCCTTCATCGACCGCATCCTCTGGATCGAACTCTTCCGCCAGGCCGACTACCAAAGCATGTACTACGCCAAGGACCGCGGTGGCAAAATCCGCGCCGTCCCCCTCTGGGACTTCAACATGTCCTGCGGCAACACTAACGACTGGAGCCCGCTCGTCACTCAGCAGCCAGGCCAAAGCCCCAGCGAGGGCTGGATGAATGTCCGCTTCATCCACGACTGGCAAAACCGCTTCGGCGCTTCCTTCTACCCCTACTTCCCTCGCCTCTTCGCAGACCCCGAATTCACCACGCAATTCTGGGACCGCTACTGGCAGGTCCGCCGCACCGTCGGCTCGGACGCCGCCATCTCCCGGCGCATCGATGCCCTCACCGCCCAACTCACCGCCGGCCTCCCCGACCCCGTCACCAACGGCGTCGGCGCATGGCCATCCTCCACCCCAAGCTCGGAAACCCCTGCCGCTCGCCACTACTCCCGCTGGCCCATCCTCGGCTCGCTCCAATGGCCCAACAGCTTCGGAGCAACCGACCGCACCACGTTCGCCTCGGAAATCTCCTTCCTCAAATCATGGCTCCTCCGCCGTCTCGCATGGATGGATTCCCAGAGCATGACCATCCCTAACGCCACCCCCACCCAGGCAGCCAGCCCAGCCGCCCTCCCGCCCGTCCTCTCCCCAGCCAGCGGCATGGTCGCCCCGCAGTCGCAAGTCTCCTTCCTCAACGACAACCCGGACGCCGCTCAACTCTTCTACACCATCAACGGCCCGGACCCTCGCTCCCCCGGCGGCACCACTCACCCAGCCGCCCTCACCACCACTGCCGCCTCCCTGACCTCCACCGATCTCATCCCCAACGGAGCCTCATGGCAGTTCCTCGCGCCCACCGCCGCTCCCCCCGCCACATGGACCAACCCGGACTTCGACGCCTCCTCATGGTCCACCGTCTCCAGCATCACCGAAAACTCAGTCCACACCTCCACCACCTACTTCCGCCGCGCCTTCACCGCCTCCGCCTCGGATCTCCAGGCCCAGCTCCGCTTCGACCTCAAGGTCGATGACGGCTGCGCCATCTACCTCAACGGCACCGAAATCACTCGCTACGGTCTCCCCCTCGCCCCCACCCCAGTCACGTTCTCCACCCCTGCCAACGCCCTCATCGCCAAAGGCCACGAAGGCGAAATCATCTCCTTCTCCATCCCCGGCAATCTCCTCCGTCAGGGCACCAATCTCCTCGCCGTCGAGGTCCACCAGTACGGCTACAGTCTCGCCGCCGCCGCCGGCGTCACCTACGCCACCGGCCTCGTCGCCGCAGACACCGACCTCACCTTCGACCTCCGCCTCCGCTCGCTCACCCGCGTCCAGGGCACACCCATCACTCTCGGCGCCTCCGGCCCGCACGTCGTTCGCTCACGCTTCCGCATCGGCACCACATGGTCGCCTCTAACCGAATCCTCCTTCTCCGTCGGAGCCGTCACCCCATCCGCTCAATCCCTCGTCGTCTCGGAAATCCACTACCACCCAGCAGACGCCACCCCAGCAGAAATCGCCGCCGGCTTCTCCTCCGCCAGCGCCTTCGAATTCATCGAACTCACCAACACCGGCACTCAACCGCTCGACCTCTCCACCATCTACCTCGCAGACGCAGTCTCCTTCCGCTTCTCCTCCGCCCAACCCTCCGCTCGCTTCATCGCCCCAGGCGCGCGACTCGTCGTCGTCGGCAATCTCAACGCCTTCCTCTCCCGCCACCCCGCCGCCGCTCCCTCCGTCGCCGGTGTCTTCACAGGCAGTCTCTCCAACAGCGGCGAAACCCTCACCGTCCGCCGCACCAACGACGACGGCTCCAACTCCATCCTCCTCTCCATCTCCTACAGCGACTCCTTCCCATGGCCATCCGAAGCCGATGGCGACGGCTACTCCATGGTCTTCATCCAAAGCCCGTCCTCCGACCCATCCAATGGCCACTTCTGGCGCCCCAGCCTCGCCCTCCACGGCTGCCCCGGCGCTTCCGACTCCGTCCCATGGAACGGCGAACTCCCCGTCATCACCATCGACCAATCCGGCACCGTCCGCGTCTCCCAACCCGCCGCCACCGACGTCGTCTCCTACATCCTCGAGGTCTCCGACGACCTCATCAACTGGCACCCCGCCGCCACCATGTCCGCTGAACTCACCAATCGCAGATTCGACCCAGCCTCCGCCACCATCGAAGAATCATGGGGCTTCCCCTCAGGCACCGCCCCCACCCGCTGCTTCTTCCGCAAACGCATCCAACTCCGCTAACCCCACACCAAGCAATGTGCCAAGGGCCTCCCGCCTGTGACCCCAATGCCAACATCTAATCGGCCGCAACCCTTGGAATACAAATCTTTGCCGCCCCGCACCAGGCAAAAGTGGCACAACCATCCCGCCTGTGACCTCTCCCAACTCGCGCCCCCACAAAGTGCCACAGGCATCTTACCCGTGTCCCAACGGGACACCGAATACCAGCCCAGAGCACAGCTCTGGGTAAAACACCACCCCACCCGCAAAGTGGCACAACCATCCCGCCTGTGACCCTCTCCCAACTTGCGCCCCCCCAAAGTGGCACAGGCATCTTACCCGTGTCCCAACGGGACACCGAATACCAGCCCAGAGCACCGCTCTGGGTACTGGGTAAAACACCACCCCACCCCCGCGTTCTGAAGGAACGCCGCATCAACCCCACCACAACCCCTCAAGGAATCGCCAACTTCTGCCCCGACCGAATCTGATCCGGACTGCTCAGATTGTTCGCCCGCACCAGCGCATCAATCGACACATTATAAGTCCGGCTGATCTTCGTCAGATTCTCCCCAGGAGCCACCGTATGCGACCGCGCACCCGCCGCACCTCCACCACTATACCCCCCACCCGACGACCCGCTGTCCGCCACCGGAGCCGTCCCATAACCACCCTGATTGTACCCGCCCTGGCTGTACTGCCCCGCAGCATACGGGTCCTGGGCCGGTGGCGACGTCTGCGCCGGCGGCGTGTAATTGTTATACGGCCCCGCCACTCCGTTCGCCGCATACGGATCCGCCTGCGCTCCCGGCCTCGGACTCAACCCGACGCACGACGTGAACACACACGCGGCACTCCCGCACAGAATGGAAAGAATGATTCGGCTCATCAGGATTTGATCAGGGTTTCCTGAAAGTTCCCTTTCCCTGATCTTTCCGCAACTGAAAAGCCGTCCCTCCCATGCCTCACGGCCACGTGCTCAGACACCTCAATCGCCAGTACCCGCTCGACCCGCCACTCACCGCCGCACTGAACACCGTCGTCGCCCCCGTCGCCGTCACCGCCACGCCCTCATTCACCCACCCGCTCAACCCCGCCGACCGCTGCAACTGATACCGAATCCCCGCCACCGTCGCAAACTCCAGCCGCACGCCCCCCGGCGTCCGCTCCGCTCCCACCGCCCGCATCGCACTCCGCGCATCTCGCGGATCCGTCCCCGCCAGAAACTCCGACCGATTGTCCTGCCCGTCCCCGTCCGCATCCGCTGCCGCACTGTTCTCCGCCGTGCCCAATCCATGCGCCCGCTCCCACGTGTCCGAAATCCCGTCCCCATCCCCATCATCCGCCAGCACCTCCACCGTCACCGTCCCGCCCACCCCGTACTCCGCCACCAACCCAAGGTCAAAACTCACATCGCTGCTCCCCGCATCCGATTGATGCACCTCCGCAGAAATCACGTTCTCCCCCTCCACCACCGACGCCAGATTCGTCATCCGGAACGGCACATACACCAACTCATCCGTCACCGCACCCAGCGCCGGTGTCGCCGCCGTGAACGTCGCCGGCAGGTTGTCCGTAAACACCCGCACACCATTCAAATACACCGCCACCCCGTCATCCCGACGCACCCGCCACTTCAACGCCGTCAATCCCGCCCGATTCGTGATCACCACTTTCTTGCGGAACCATGTCGTTAGGTAACGATTCCCCGGATTCGGCGTGTTGCTGTACCCAGGCTCAGGATTGTCCTCCACCACCGTCTTCTCATCCCCGTCCCCATACCCTAACTCCGCCGGGCCTTCTTTCCACGCCCCATCATCAAACCCCGCATTCCGCCACGTCGCCCCCGGATCCACCCCGGTGTCCAGATAACGCCACAACGGCTCCGTCCCAGGCACCGATTCCGTCCCCGGCACCACAATCGGCACATCCCGCACCACCGGCACCCCCGACTGCATCAACCGGTACCCAAACGTGTCCGTCCCCGCAAATCCCGCCACCGGCGTGTACCGGAACGACCCGTCCGCATTCAGAACCACACTCCCGTTCCGCGGCCCCGTCGCCAGCTGCGCCGAAAACGCATTCCCCTCAGGATCCACATCATTCCCTAACACTCCACTCACTCCCCTCACCCGCTTCAGCCTCCCGTCAAAACTCAGGTCACTGCTGTTCACCACTCCGCCACTCCCAGCCTGGTGCACCTCCACCCCGATCACATTCCTCCCCTCGAACAACAACCGCCGCGGAATCTCCACCGGAGCCGAAAACACACTCTCCAGTTCGTTAGGAATCGCCGCCGCCGCCGTCGTCCCATACCCGATCACCCCCGGAAACACCGGCAACGGAGCCACCCCGCCAGCCGTAAACGGCACCGCATCCCTGTACACTTCCACCCCGTTCACATACACCACCGCCGCATCGTCCCGCACCACCTCAAACCTCATCGCCGCCGTGTCCTGCAGATTCCCCACCTCAAATTCCCTCCGGAAATACGCCGTCGGATAACGATCCGTCGGCACCGGATTGTTACTGTACCCTGGCACCGGATTGTCATCCACCAGCGTCACTTCGTCCCCGTCCCCATAACCAAATGGCCCCAGCCCCGACGCCCACGCACCCGCATCATACCCCCAATTCCGCCACGCCGTCCCCAGATCACTCCCCGTCCGCCACCACCAGCGCCCCCGCTCCGCAACCACCGTCTCCTCCACCGGCACAACCCCCGCCGCCACCGCCAGCGCCTGATTCTGTCTCGTCACATAAACATCATCCTGCGCCCGCGGCGGATCATCCGCTGGCATCACCTCGATCGTCACCGGCACCACCGCCGATTCCGGCAATGGATTGATCGGAGCCACCGCCACAATCGTCCCCTTCACCACAATCGTCCCCGTATACGCAGGATCCAACAGCGGCTGCTCGAACTTCAACGGAATCGTCAGCTCCAGATTCGTCCCCGCCACCACCACCTTCGGCGCACTCAAGGTCGGTTCGTTAGGCACCGTCGCAATGTCATACGCCGCTCCCGCAAGGTTGATGTCCGCCGTCGGCGGAATCGTCACCAGCGTCGCCGCCAGCCCAGTCGCCGACAATCTCGCCCGCCCCACCGCCGAAAACTTGTTCCCTGGCTGCGCAAACACCCCGCCCGCCCCAATCAAAACCGGCGGCCCAGGCTCATCCATCGTGATCACCAGCGAATCCGGATCCGCCGCCCGAAACGGATCAATCTCCCCCGAAATCGTCGCCGTCCCGAACAACCACGACAACCGCAGCGTCATCTTCTCATCCAGCCTCGTCACCAGATCCTGCACCTGAATCCGCTCCAGCGGAGCCGCCGCAGGATTCAGCAACGCCTTCACATTCCCCACCACCCTCCCATTCTTGTTGTCCGTCGCCGTCCCCAGTCCACTCACATTCACAGACAACCTCACATTCACCGTCGACCGCGCCCGGTCGATCACAAAATCCCGCGCCCCGATCGCCTTGTACGAAAA
>JAIXVE010000004.1 GCA_027483175.1 Verrucomicrobiaceae bacterium
CGCCGCCCGTCAGGTCAAACTCGCCTCCCTCCGCGGCTCTGCCCCCGTCCTCGAAGCCAGTCTCCGCAACCTCGGCCGCTTCTTCCAGACATGGATCCTCGCCGCCCTCCTCATCACGCGCCTCTCAGGCATCTGGACGCTCTACTCATGGCGTCACCGCGCCGTCCCCAAACCCCCAGACCCCACCACCCAGCGCGTCGCCATCTGATCCCCAAGGCATGGATCCTTTAACTCCCTGCCCGTTCCTCCCCATCCCGGATCACCCGGTATCCGCCGCCTCCATCGCCGCCCTCGGACACCACCGCGGGCCCGAATTCTACCTCACCGCCCTCACCTACGCCCAGTCGCTCTGGCTCGATGGGCTCCCCGCTCGCGCCCTCCTCCTCATCAATCGCGCCATGGGCTGCGATCTCGCCCCCGCCGACCCCATCCTCTCAGCGTGGCCCATCCCCTACCACGCCGTCGCATGGATCCTCCTCCATCACCACGCTGACCAATTCATCGGCAACCCGCGCCGCCACTGGCAGCACCTCGCCACCCGCATGGTCGAACCCCGTCGCGATCTCCGCTCATCCCGCGCATGGGCCTGCTGGTACCTCTCCTGTCTCGCCATGCCACTCTGCCCAGCCGATGACCTCCAGCTCTCCCGCGAAAACCTCACCGAACCTTCCCCCCTCACCATCCGCTCCCAACTCAACCTCCTCGGCCTCCCCAACGAAGCCGAAACATGGGACGCCGCCTGCTTGCTAGCCGCATCCGGCCCCGCCTAAGGCCCGTCCGCCCCGTTCGCCAGCCACCGGTAAATCAATCCCAGCCCCCGCGGATCCACCACCCGCGTCCCCACCGGCGGCATCTGCCCCGCCCCCCGACCACTCATCCGCACCGGCAGCACCGACCGACCCGGCTCCCTCGGCACAATCAACCGCGCCTCCGGCATCCCGAACCCGCCATGCTGCGGCGCTTCGTCAATCAGATGCCGCGCCTCCCCCGTCAGCCACGGGCTCAAATCCATCCGGCTGTTCCCTCCACCCTCATGCCGGTGACAATGCGAACAGTTCACCGCAAAATACGCCCGCACCCGCTGATCCAGCGGCACGCCCTCATCATGCGGATCCGCCATCCTCGGCACCTCCCGCACCACCCGCGCATCCACCACCAGTTCCTTCCCATCCTTCCCCGGAACCCTGACAACCCCGTCCGCCGCCAGCTGCATCAGCTGATTCACCCGCTTCCCCTCCCGCTCCACCTCAAGGTTCAATCGCGCACTCGTCATCCCCAGCACATAATCCGCCCCGCGCGCATGACACAGCACACACTCGCTCCGCGCCGGCACGCGCCACTTCACCCCATTCCGCTCTCTCTCCACCCCACCCGCCGGCACCAGCTCCGCATCGGTCTGCGATTCGTTCCATAACCACGAATACGCCGCCCAATCCCCTCCCTCCTTCAGCAGCACCCGCGTCTCCACCCGCTCCGACGCCCGACCCGGCTCACCCGGCAACGTCAGGGTCTGCACCAGCGCCGATCCGTCAGGAAACTTCCACGACCGCCACGCATCATCCCCCGCCACCATGCCATCGGCCACCGCACCCGCCGGCAGCGCCACCGCATACGTCCCCTCCGCCCCGTCATGCCACGACGTCCCCCTCAATTGATAGCCATGCACCCCCGCCTCCAGCGTCAGCGACGCCGTCGCCGCAAACAATCCCGTCTCACTCAACCGCCGCGGAAACCGCTCCGCCCCACCACTATCCCCGGCACCCGCCCGCTCCAACCGCAGCACCGCATTCCCCAGATGATCCGCTAGCAGAATATCCCCCGCCCCATTCGTCCCGAACCCCGCAATCGCCGCCGACGTGTCCGCCAGCTCCCGCTGCCACTCGACCTTCTCCCCATCATGCCGCATGGCCCACACCCGACCCGTCCCGTAATCCCCATACACATACGCCCCCGCCAGTTCCGGAAACTTCGCCCCGCGATACACAAACCCTCCCGTCAGCGACCGGAATTCCTCATGCCCATGCTCAATCGTCGGCACCGTGAACGCCGCCGGCCCGCGCAACCGCCCCGCCTGAAACACCCGGCTCCCCTCATACTCACTCCACCCGTAATTCGCCCCACGCTCCAGCAGATGCGCATACTCCCGCAGATCCTGACCATTCTGCCCCACCCAGATCTGCCCGCTCACCTCATCACTCGTGATCCGCCACGGATTCCTCAACCCGTACGCCCACGTCTCCGGCAAGACCCCAGCCACCCCCACAAACGGATTGTCCCCCGGCACCCGATACCCCTTCCCACCCTCCGCCCCATCCACATCAATCCGCATCACCTTCGACAACCACGACGCCGTGTCCTGCCCCGACACCAGCGCATCCGCATTCGCCGACCCATCCCCGCTCGTCACATACAGCATCCCATCCTTCCCGAACACCGCCGCCGCCCCATTGTGCCCATTGCTCTCCCACTCAATCACCACAAAACGCGACGCCTCATCAATCCGCCACGGAGCCTCCCGCCCCACCGTGTACCTCACAATCCTCGAATGATGCTTCTCCCCGGGCCCCTTCCCATTCGTCCCGAGATACACATACCCATTCTCCGCAAACTTCGGGTGAAAACACAACCCATACGCCAATTCCCCATCCCCCGGAATCTCCAGCAGCACCTCCGCCTCCTTCACCCCAGCCACATCCTCAAACCGCTTCACCACCGACCGATACTCCTCCCACGCATAATTCTCCACAAACCAGATCCGCCCACTCCCCGGCTCCCGCTCCAGAAACACCGGCCGCTTCACCGGCAACCCCTCATAACTCCTCACCGCCCGCATCGGCGGCCTCGCCTCCGGCGACCCCCTCAACCGCTCATTCCGCCACCCCACCCGCCCAGCCACCTCCCCAGCCCCCGCCACAGAGACTCCCAGCACACTCATCAGAATCATTCGCTTCACTCGCACCCCACACCCCTGCACCACCCCACCCCCCACGCCAAGCCCCTTCTTATCCCCTTTCCCCCCTCTCCAAACAAGAGCGCCGCAGGCCTTGGAATGCGGAAGCCTGCTGCCGCTTTCCCGGAGCCAGCCAGCTGGCCCGGCACCATTCAAGCCCCCCGCCTCTCCCAACCCGCCTCTCCAAACCCGCCCTTCTCACTTCAAACTTCTCACTTCTCACTTCTCCCCCC
>JAIXVE010000025.1 GCA_027483175.1 Verrucomicrobiaceae bacterium
CGATGGGAGCGTTCCCACGTCCAGTTCCCCGACGATCTGCCTCCCGCCTCGCAGGAAGCCTTCGCCCGCCGCATCAGGGAACACCCGCAGTTCGCCCCCGATCCGGTCGCCAATCCACCGGACCGTCAGCCCGCCTGAACAACAGCGGTGTGATCGGAGGCAACGCACTGCAGAGAGGTCTGTCTCATTGTCGAACAGCCCCAAGAGGTCTGCCTAATTGCAGATAGTGGAAGCGGCGTCCCGCCGCTTCCCTCCACACCAGCCCCGCTCTCCCACCCAGCACACGCACGAAGAGGTCTGGCCATTCGTTCCCAACTCCTCGAACCAACCGTCGCGACGACAACGATCCCGCGCCTCAAAGCAACCCGGACTACCCCCATCGCCTGACATCTCAGGGGTCAATTCTAATTGTCGCGGAGGGAATCCCCAATTGTCACCGGACAGTCTGTCTCATTTCCCGCCCATATTCGACGCCGCTCCCCGCTCCAAGTCGGCCGCCCACAATCAATCCCCAGCAAACGGCTCGCTCATTTGCCCACCTTCGGTCACCCCGAACCCATCGCAATCCTCATCAGCCCACCGTGAATCTCCTGCCACGTCCTCGTGAGATCCAGCGAAAGCGCCCGAATGCGATGGCCGTGAGTCACAAACTCGACCGCAAAGTCCCGTTCCGTGCGCGGGTAAAGTAGCACACCCTCCGCCCGTTCCCACCCCTGCTGGCACGACTGCTGCCGCAGATAGGTGAACAACTGATAAAAATTCGCCGCCGGCAGCTTTGCCTGCCCATACGCCCCGACCTTCAGCGCCTTCGCATAAAACTTGGTATCGATGATAATCGCCCGCCCTGGCCCCCGGAGACACACATCCGTCTCCATCCGCGGAACCAGCTCCAGCGCATCCTGATTCGAATCCTTCATTTGCCATTCCACTTTCAATGCACTCACTTGCCACCCAGGCAACTCACGCTCGTAGAACTTCCTCACGAAGCTCTCGAAAAGCCGCGGCATGCCCTCTCGAACAAAATCCCGGAAACGGCGTGCACCGCCACCCTCGTCCGGAAGCCAGTGCTCATGGACAAACTCGCAGATGTGCAGCAGAAACGCATAAATCCGATTGTTCCGGTGCAGCTGCACGCGCCGGAAATCCTCCGCACGCAGCACCACACTTCGAACCGGTTCAAGCCAGCGGAGCAAATCGTTCAATTCCGCCCGCATCCCCGCTTCGAGTTCCTCAGCCGCCCGTAGGCGCTCCAACGTCGCCTTCAGAATCCGGTTCGGAAGCGTGTCATATTCCAGTTCCTCCCACACACACGCCGAGCAACCCCGCCGAATCAAATCGCGCCGCACCGTCGCAGTCGTGAGCAACTTGCCCCTCACTCCAGGAATCTCCTCCTCTCGCGGAAGATAACCCCGGTCCAAACCCCGCCTCAGCAGGCGGCGAGTCCCGTTCGCCAGCACCCTCGCAAACAGTCCCGCAAGATCCGTTGAACCCAGCGCATCCACATCCGCCAGCGTCTCCGCCTCGGCCAGCGCATCCCACGCATAGCACAATAGATAGTAGATGTTTGCTATCGGAATAGCGTTTCCTCCCGAACCGGCCATCCCAGCCGCGGAACCATGAACACCCGCCGATTCCCCAGAAGCAGTCATCTCAAAATGAGTGGAAGCATTCAACCTCACGGCTCGCTCACTCCGCCAGCAACTCCGCCACCAGCTTCCTCACCCGCTCGCCGGAATCAAAATACTCCTCAAGCAGCGGCTGAACCTCCCCGGCAATCACCTCCCGATACCACAATTCGTCAGGTCGATCACCCTCCTGCGGACAAAAGAAGCTGTGCCCGACCCGGAATCCCGGCCCCAAGTCCCGCTCCTTCTCGATTACCGCATTCAGCTCGCCAACATTCCGGCGAATACGCGCGATCAGTGCCTCGGACGCGCCACGCTTCTTCATCCATCCGGCAAATTCAGGCGAATCCATCGTCGGCTCTAACGTCAAAAACGCAAACCGCCGCCGCAGCGCATAGTCCACCATCGCCAGCGACCGATCCGCTGTATTCATCGTCCCAATGAAATACAGATTCTTGGGCAGGTAAAACTTTTCCTCCGGACCCTCAGAATACGTCAGCGGGATTGCATGCTCCGGCCCGCGCTTGTCAGACTCAATCAGCATCAGCAATTCCCCGAAAATCTTCGCAAGATTGCCCCGGTTGATCTCATCAATAATGAAAAACCAGTCCCGGCTAGGATCGTTCCTCGCCAACCGCGCAAACTGATGCAGCACGCCATCCCGGCGCTCCAACCCCGTACGACTCGGCCTGAAACCCTGCACGAAATCCTCATAACCATAGCTCGGATGAAACTGCACCGTCGCCACCCGCCGCTCATCACGCTCACCCATCAACGCAAACGCCAGACGCCGAGCCACAAACGTCTTCCCAACCCCTGGCGGCCCTTGCAGAATCAAAGCCTTCTTCCGCCGCAGACGCGCCAGCACCCCATCCAGCGCCGCCGCAGACATGAACAAATCCGATAGCGCATCCGCTCTCTTAAACGGCACCGCTCCAGATGCGATCACCCCGACGCCAATATCATGCCCCACCATCGCCGCAATACTCTGCACCAGATCACGGTACTGCGTAATGTCGGTGAGCGTCTTCATCGCCATCTTACTGTCTGCTGGCATCTCCCACTGCCCCTTCCTCAGCCACTTCACCCGACGCACGTGCTTGAACTGCGCCCTCTCGACATCAAACTCATACTCCCCTTCCACCACCCCGTATCCCAGCAGCCTGCTGAATCCCTGCTTCGCAAAAACCACATCTCCGATCCCCATCTCGTGCGCAAACTGCCAGCAGGCATTCGCATCGTTCTTCTTCGAAGAATCCGCTGGCCACAATTCCTTCAGCCGTTCCTGAATCGCGATCTTGTCACTGTACCCCCGCAGATCACCCATCTCGTCCCAGCCAATCGCGGCGATCCCATCCCGATATAGCGCTTCCCAGTGCTCCCCCCCTGCACCTGCTGACCAAGTCCAGTATCGACGCGGCTCCGCCTCCCCGCCAGCCTGACCCGCTTCACCATCCTCGTCTTGCTCCGACACCTCGTCCTTCATCACCTCCCGAACCCTCCGGAAAATCTCCAGCGATTCCGCAATCGTTGGCCTCGCCTGCTCGCCGTCTGGCGTCAGGCGCCAGACCCCACGCTTCGCCAACTCAATCAGTCCGGCTTTGCTCAGATAAAAACGCGCCCATTCGACACGATTCTTCAAGCGGGGCACCCCCGAAGAAATTGTCTCTCCCTTCTCTTCCTCCGTCAGATTCATTCGCTCCCCAATCCATTCTGTCACCGCCTTCGGCGTTCCTTCGCCTCCAAGATCACGCAATGCGTCCAGAACAGGACCAAAGAAGCGCACGAACCTCGGCCCTCCCGGGTCACCCGGATCACCCTCATTCAACCCCATTGGCACCCCCTCATCGCCACCTTCAAGCCCTTCCTCTACCACGCTCTCGAGATACGCATCCCATGAGAACTGAGGAAAATCACTCCCCGCTTTCGACTCCACCGCATCAAGCCAGGCAGAATAGCCCGCCCCCGTCCGGCTCGACAGGACTATTCCACGCTGTCTGAAATACGCCTCCGTGTGTTTGTCACCCGGTAGAAACCCCATCGGCTCGACCCAGAATAAACTCGTTGTCAGCTTCGCAAACCCCATCTGCCGGATCCCTAGCGCCTGATCAAAAAGCCCCCAGTCAAACGACCTCCACGAGGCCCCAATCGCCGCCTTCGCCACACGCCACAGCAACCCTACATCGCCCTCTCCCCGGCCCTCTCGATAACCAAACGACCAGCTGTTCTGCGCATTCGCCAGCGGAATTCCGTCGAAATCATCCGGCACTGCCGACGACAGATCCCAGGCCCCCTTGATCTTCGCCAGCATCGCCTGCCGACCACTCACGGAACTCGTCCGGTTGAAACTGGCAAAGAACGTAAACGGATCAATCTCCTCCAGCGAAATGCGCGCCCCCTCCGCATCCCGGTCATTCAGAAGAATCACCTTCATGCCTTCCGACCTCATTTCCCTCAACAGATCCAGCAGTTCATCCTGACGCGATTCAAACGCCAGCACCTTGCGGGCAATCTCGGAATAGATGGGAATCCAGGTGAAGCTCATGACATGAAGACTCGTTGCGCGGAA